>PMHI01000437.1 GCA_003156615.1 Acidobacteriaceae bacterium
GGCGAAGCCTGCTTCCCGGAAGAATGTCAACTGAAGTTGTTGACAGCGATCTCTTGCTAACCGACACATCGAAGCCGCGTCCAATCAGCGTGACGGAAATTTCGAAGTGTCAGGGAACTTTCATCAAGCACGGTGCGTACTACTCAGTGTTCGCTTCTGAACAGTGGAGTTCGGTAACGGACATGGAGCGGGCACTCTCTTGTCGATGTGGCTCAGGGCTTATTCGCTTTTCAATGGTTTAAGGGCTGCGCGGCTTCGGCCAGGAAATTGCGTTGTCTGCTCTTAGAAAAGTGGACCAGGAACATAACCTCCCGGTCCATCGTTGTCACAACGGATTTTTGCGGGGTGAGGGGATTTTCTCGCGCTCGGTTTGGCGGCCCAGGTGAGAAAAACCCCCCGTGCACAGCGCGACAGGCCTGGCGGCTTGTCCGCTGAACCCCAGCGGCTGCATTGTAGGCGATTCGCGGCAAAACATAAAGGTTTTCTCGCGAAAGTCGTGAACCGGGCCGCCCAACCGTTTCCCGACGTAATTTCGGGAAAGAATAAGGAGCAGTCATGAAGTTCGCGACAATATCGAAGACTCTGGTGTTGGGGTTGGCGTTAGTGCTTGCCTCGAGCGCCTTTGCGGCAACGAAAGCCAATTTGCAACTTTATCATCCCGTAACGGTCAACGGAACCACGCTGAAGCCAGGAGAGTACAAGGTCGAGTGGGAGGGCAACGGTCCCAGCGTTGAAGTGAGCATCATTCAAGGCAAGAACGTGGTTGCGAAAGCGCCGGCGCACGTGGTTACACTGCAGACGCCAGCCGCCAACGATGCTGCGGTGATGCGTCAGAATGGCAGCGGCACCGACTTATTGGCCGGCATCCGATTCCGGGGGAAAAACTTCTCTCTGGAGTTGGGTGAAGCCAGCGACGCCATGCCGGCCGGTTCTAGCAAGTAACTGCGCCGCAGTANNAAATAGAAGGGAGCGCATCGCGCTCCAATAAAACGGGCCGCTCGGAACCGGCAACTGCTTCTCAGTACTTCGGCACCTTAGGATCCACGCGCTCGGCCCATGCGGTAATTCCGCCCGCGACATTACGCACTTTGCTGAATCCCGCTTGCTGCAGGAACGCCACCGCCTTCGCGCTGCGCCCACCCATCTTGCAATGCACAACGATCTCGCGGCTGGAATCCAGTTCATGCACGCGATTGGGCAGGTCGTTCAGCGGAATAAGATATCCGCCAATGTTGCAGATCTGGTACTCGTGAGGCTCGCGCACGTCGAGGACGAAAAGATCCTCTTTCGCATCCAGGCGGCGCTTCAACTCTTCCACTTGAATTTCCGGAACTCCTGTTCCCACCGGTTTTTCCTCCCCTCGAATGCCGCAGAATTGGTTGTAGTCGATCAACTTGGTTACCGTGGGATGGGTGCCGCAAACCGGGCAATCGGGATTCTTGCGCAGCTTGAGTTCGCGGAACTTCATGCCCAGCGCGTCAATCAGCAGCAGCCGCCCGATCAGCGGCTCACCCGCCCCGAGAATCAACTTGATTACCTCGGTGGCCTGCATTACGCCAACCAGTCCGGGCAAAATGCCGAGCACTCCGCCCTCGGCGCAGGAAGGAACCAATCCCGGCGGAGGCGGCTCAGGATAAAGGCAACGGTAGCACGGTCCGTCTTTTGTGGCGAACACGCTGGCCTGTCCTTCGAAGCGAAAAATCGAGCCATACACGTTCGGCTTCCCGGTGAGCACGCATGCGTCATTCACCAGATAGCGTGTGGGGAAGTTATCTGTGCCGTCGGCAATAATGTCGAAGTCGCGGAAAAGTTCGAGCGCGTTCTCGCTGCTCAACCGCATATCGAACTTCCGAATATTCAAGAACGGGTTGATGGCCGTCAGCTTCTCCGCCGCGGAATCCAGTTTCTTCCGCCCGACATCGGCGGTGGAGTGAATGATCTGCCGCTGCAGGTTGGTGTAATCCACGACATCGAAATCCACCAAGCCCAGCGTGCCCACGCCCGCGGCCGCCAGATATAAAGCCAGCGGCGAGCCCAGCCCTCCTGCGCCAATGCAGAGCACGCGCGCCGTCTTCAGCTTCTGCTGACCTTCCATGCCTACCTCGGGCATGATCAGGTGGCGCGAGTAGCGCAGGATCTCGTCGTTGCTCAGGGTTACTGGAATTTCGGTGACGGTAGCCATAAACTCCTCGGTGGATCGAAGTGCGCAGTTCCGGGATCGTCAGATCTGGACACTAACAACAGGCAGGATACATACAACAGCGATTTGTGGCAGAAGGTTTCAACGCTGCGATCCTGGCAAAACCAGCGGTCCGATGGCGCCTCCGGCGATGGAAGGCACGATGGAAATGTTATCGCCTTCGTGCACCGCGGTTCCCTCTTTCTGCAGATAGCGGATATCCTCATCGTTCACATAGAGGTTGACGAAGGCGCGCAACTTGCCGTCATCGGTGTAAAGATGCCGCCGTACATCCGGATGCTGTGCCACCAGCGCATTCATGGCTTCGCCCACGGTTCCGGCCTTCACTTCCACCGTGGATTGCTTGCCCACATACTGCCGCAACGGCGTAGGGATGTGAATCTTGCTCATACGTTTCATCATAAAGGATGCGTCGGGAGACTGGGAAGATTCAGGTCTGTGCGAGTTTGGTCCCAGAGCCGTCCCCTACGCCGATGTATCGCAGCCGACGTTTTTGAGGACGCTGCTACCATGACACCGTGCCCCCGTTGCTAGACGTCCGCCACCTGAACATCGACTTCCCGGCGAAAGCTCGTGTGGGAACGGGCGACTCACGCGTTCTCCCCGCCGTCCGCGATCTCAGCTTCACCATCGCTCCCGGCGAAGTCCTCGGCCTCGTCGGTGAATCGGGCTCTGGCAAATCCATCACGTCCCTGGCCATCATGCGCCTGCTGCCGCCCCAGGCAAGGGTTTCCGGTGAGATTCTGTTTACGGAGAACGGTACCACCCGCAATCTTCCCACCCTGCCCGACGACTCCATGCGCCAACTGCGCGGCTCGCGCATTGCCATGATCTTCCAGGAACCGATGACCGCGCTCAATCCCGTCATGCGCGTCGGCGATCAAATCGCCGAGGCCGTGCGAGCCCACGGTGCCCGTTCGAAGAGCGAGGCCGTCAGGCTTGCCATTCAAGCCATGACGGATGTCGCCATCTCCCAGCCCGAACACCGCGCCCGCGATTATCCTCACCAGCTTTCCGGCGGCATGCGCCAGCGTGTGATGATCGCCATGGCCATCGTCAACCGACCCCAGTTGCTCATCGCCGACGAACCCACCACGGCGCTCGACGTCACCATCCAGGCCCAGATACTCGACCTGCTCGCCGAACTCCGCGCCAAGTTCGGTCTGGCCATGCTCTTCATCTCGCACGATCTCGCTGTAGTTTCGCAGGTCGCCGGCCGCGTGGCCGTGATGTATGCCGGCAGCGTGGTTGAACTCGGCAACCGGCATGAAATCTTTCGTTCCCCCGCACACCCCTACACGCGCGGCCTTCTGCACGCCGTGCCCGACCTGAAGACCAAGCGCGGAGATCCTCTCGAAACGATCGAAGGCACAGTTCCGCCCCTGCACGCCATGCCGCCGGGCTGCGCTTTCGAGCCGCGCTGTGCATTCCGCGTTCCCGAATGCGCCCGCGCCCTGCCGCCGCTCGTGGAGGTCGCCCCAGAACATTGGGCCCGCTGCCCCGTGGTCAATGCGAAATAGCCATCACCGAATAAACTCTGGCAGTCGCGCAGCTTGACGTACGTCCCTTCCGAGGGGGAGTCATCCCGAAGCCCCGCCCTTTCCCCAGCGGAGCGAGAGCCTGCTCTGGGAGCGCCCGCCGCGCGCATCGCAACCGCCGGTAGGCGAATCAGACTGCACCACTGCTCAAAATCATCTCTGCCCTGTATCCCTTCTGTTGCCGCTCGGTCTATAATCGCCACTTTGTCTGGGTGTCCATTGCGCATCCTAGTGCTGAGCGATATTCACGCCAACCTCGAAGCCCTGGAGGCCTGCCTCGCGGCAGCGCCACCCTACGATATCGTTGCCAACCTCGGCGACGTAGTCGGCTACGGCGCCAGCCCCAATGAAGTCATCGAACGCTCGCGCAGCCTGGGAAAGACTTTCGTCCGCGGCAATCACGACAAGGCCGCAACCGGCCTGATCGACTTGGAAGATTTCAACCCGATGGCCGCCTCCTCCGCCATCTGGACCCGCGACCAGTTGACTTCCGAGCATCACGACTGGCTGCACTCTTTGCCGCAAGGCCCGCTTTCCCTGGAAGGTTTTCCGCAAGCGCATCTGGTTCACGGCTCCCCGGGCGACGAAGATGCCTACATCGTTTCCATCGGCGATGCGCTCGTCCCGCTCCTCGCACTCAGCACGCCGCTCACCTTCTTTGGCCACACCCACCTCCAGGGCGGATTCTTCGCCAACGGTTCGAGCGCCGATGGCTTCCGTCCCGAATACCGCACCGTAGGGCAAGCCGAGTCGGTCTCGTTACAGTTGAGGCCGGCCACGCGTTACATGATCAATCCAGGATCAGTCGGGCAGCCTCGCGACGGAGATTGGCGCGCCGCCTTCGCCCTGTTCGATACGGATGCCCAGGTCGTCCACTTCCACCGCACGCCCTACAACTTGAAAACCGCGCAGGAGCGCATCCTATCCGCCAAACTTCCCCCCCGCCTCGCCACCCGCCTCGCCGCCGGCCGCTGACGGTGTGACTTACCCAACCCCAGAAAGGTTCACCCCGTGGACCTCTGTGTCCTCATGTGTCCCCGTGTGTTTCGAGATTTCCTGCCCCATGCACAAGACAACGCGGTGCCATACAGCGCAACCGCCGTTGTAAACTCGACTCCATGCCCTACCCGCACATTTCCGGAACCAAACCACTCTTTCCCCATCGCACAGACTCCCGTGAAAACCCTCCCGAGCACTACCTCATCGCTCACAGCGACGGCGGCGCACGCGGCAATCCCGGACCCGCCGGCTACGGCGTGGTGATCCAGGATCAGTCCGGCCGCAATGTCGCTCAACTAAGCGAATATCTCGGCCACCAGACCAACAACTTTGCTGAGTACCAGGGCCTGATCGCCGCCCTCGAATACGCTCTCGAGCATGGCCCCAAAGCCCTCAAGCTGATCAGCGATTCCGAACTGCTGGTCCGCCAGATCAAAGGCATCTACAAAGTGAAGAACCTCACTCTCAAGGATCTCCACGGCCGCGCCCAACAACTAATCTCCCAACTGGAATGGTTCTCCATAGGCCACGCCCTCCGCGAACACAACCAGGAAGCCGACCGCCTGGCCAACCAGGCCATGGACAAAGGCAAAGGCCGAAGCGCAGACCGTGCGAGCGAAGACCGTGCGAGCGAAGACCGCGTGGGGCGGGCACTATTGACCGCCAACCCGGACGGAGGCAAAGGCCGTGTGGCGACGGGCGATTCGCCCGTCCGGCGCGCCCCACAGGAACTCGAAGGCGTAATCCGCAACGGCGTCGTAGAACTGACAAACGGCAAACTCCCCGAAGGAACGCGAGTGCAAGTGCGAGCAAGAGGAGAGGGGTAGTCGCCAATATCCCGGCAACGTCGATGCAAACTGGCAAGCGTACGCTTCCCATTCGATCCGCGAAACGGGCGATGCTACGCTTTTCTTGATTCAGATCGTCGCTCTGGCCAATCCTAGGCAGAGGCTCTTCTCAACGTCCTTTGCCAGCTGTCCTTAGCGCGCGTTAAAAGCTTCTCCTCGACGAACTCTCGACGGAAGAGTGAAGGCTGGGGGCCGGGAGCTGGGAATTGGGAGTTCGGAGTTAGAAACCAGCACCTGGAAGCTGGGTTTCATTCCGCCGCCGAAGTATGGTCGTGCACAATCTTCCATCCCTCGGGAAACTTGCGGAGCACCAGCGTGAACAATCCATGCGGCGTCTTACCATCGGACATGGTCAACTTCCACGAACCACGCACGAAGGCCGAGTCCTGGCCCAGCACTATGACGCGCAAGCCGGAGAATTCCAGCTTCCCCATCTCCTGCCCGGGACTGGCATACTTAGCGAGGTAACGGTCCATCGCGGCCTGCCATCCGTCATGCTCCTCCGCGCCGGAGAAAAACGTCAGTTCCTTCGAATTCCAGTAGCCCGTCATGAAGCCTTCCAGATCGTGCCGGTTCCAGGCCGCCTGTTGCGCGCGCAACACGCGCTCGATCTTTTTTGCGTCGTTCCCATAGACGCCCGACTCGTCCTGGGCAAGCACCTGAATACTGGTGGAGGCGAGAATGATCGGCAAACAGCAAGACAAGAAAAAGAAGTAGAGAGCAAACCGGCTGCGCATAGGACCTCCGGATTTGGCGAAACTGAGCGCACCAGTTTCGCACGATAGGAGGCAATTACGGGAGGATTTCGATACGAGATGCAGCGGTTCTTAGACTTAGGCCCGGCCCTTCTTGACCGCGACCGCTTTACCGGCAACTTCCCAGGGCCGCTTCGGACGATCGACCGGCGCTTTGTCATCGTCCTTAAGCCGGTCGTAATGGTAGGAGTCGCTCACCGTCCCCAGCGACTCGTTGTAAAGGCTGGGCAGCCCAAGCGCGATCTTCAGCTCTTCGGCAAACGACTGCAGCGCTTTGAGGTGGTCGGCAGACGCCGGGATTTCCGTCTTCGAATTCTTCAAAAACTGCTGGTAGCCGCGGTTGACCAGCTTCGAGATCTCGCTGCCGATCAGGTATCCGGGATAGGCGAAAATCTTCACCCCATCGTCGGCCGTCTTCTGAATCGCCGCCGATACGTTGTATTTTCTGAGGAACACGCGCCCGTTCGTGCCCGGCGCCTCCGTCACATCGAAACCGTGTTCGCGCAGCCAGGCCAGCGCTTCCTCGTAAGTTCGGGCTTCTATTGCTTTCGGCATTTTCTAAGCTTCCAATCTCTCTGTTAGATGCAGCCGTCTCAGAAATTGTGCGTTGCTTATTTCGCGCTGCATCGGACTTGCAATCTGTGTCATCTAAAGACACCATACTACATAGCGTGTTTCGCTCGGCTTTGCATATTACGATAGTCATCAGGGAACGGTTCGGATATGGGTCAGACTTCAGCCCGGTTGGCGGCAACGATCGCGGCACATCATGCGGCGCAAGCCGCCGTCCTGCGTCCGGGGCTCAGTCTGCTTGAGCGCATCGGCAATACTCCGCTGCTGCGCTTTGATCGACTCACTGCGCATCTGCCCTCCGTGACACTTTTGGGCAAGGCCGAATGGCACAACCCCGGCGGCTCGGTGAAAGACCGCGCCGCTGCCAACATCGTTGCTGAAGGACGACTCAGCGGCGAGTTCGGCCCGGGTAAGACCTTGCTCGACGCCACCAGCGGCAACACCGGCATCGCCTACGCCATGCTGGGCGCGGCCGAGGGATTTCCCGTCATGCTGTGCATGCCGCAAAATGTTTCCGCCGAGCGCAAGAAGATTCTGAGCGCGTATGGCGCGAACGTGGTTTATACCGACCCCGGTGACGGCTCCGACGGCGCTATCCGCGTGGCTCGCGAGCTTGCCGCCAAGCATCCGGATTTGTATTTCTACGCCGATCAATATTCCAACGACGCCAACTGGCTCGCCCACTATCACGGCACGGCCAACGAAATCTGGCAACAAACCGAAGGGCGGATCACTCACTTTGTGGCCATGCTCGGCACCAGCGGCACCTTTGTGGGTACCACGCGCCGCCTGAAGGAACTCAATCCCACAATTCGTTGCATCTCGCTGCAACCCGATTCCTCTTTTCACGGCATCGAAGGCGCCAAGCACATGGCAAGCGCGATCGTGCCCAAGATTTACGACCCGATGCTGGCGGATGAAAATCTAGAGATCGCGACCGAAGACGCCTATGCCATGGCCCGACGCGTCGGCCGCGACTGTGGACTGCTGCTGGGAATCTCAGCCGCAGCCAGCATCGCCGGCAGCCTCAGAGTTTCCGAACAACTTCAGCTGAGGAACGAACAGCAGGCCGTCGTCGTCACTATCCTCGCTGATTCCGGGGACAAATACGTCAGCGAGAGATTTTGGACGGAATAAAAACACCACCACGGAGGGCTCGGAGACCCAGAGAAAAATCGAAAGAGCCACTTCTCATTCCCGGATTCCGAGACTGAAGTTTCTCCGTGACTCAGCCGTAGGTTCTGATTTTGATGCTGAAACTGTCCCAGGCACACTACGCCGCTCTTCGCCGCCACGGCGAAGAAACCTACCCACAGGAGTGCTGCGGTGTGCTGCTCGGCGGAGCGAACGATGACGGTACCCGCGTCGTGACCTCGACTGCGCGCTGCGGCAATACCCGCACCGACTCGCCCGAGAACCGTTACCACATCGATCCCCGCGAATTGATTCGCATTCAGCGCGAGGGCCGCGAGCGCGGGGAGGACATTGTCGGCTTCTACCACTCCCACCCCGACCACCCGGCGCGCTGGTCCGAAACCGATCTCGCCGAAGCCCACTGGATTGGCTGCTCCTACGTCATCACCAGCGTGGAGAAGGGAAAAGCATCGATGACGAACTCGTTTGAACTGGCTGGTTCCGACGAAGCCGTCAAGCAATTCATCGACGAGACCGTCGAAATCAATTGATATCCATGCCGGTCGGCCTCTTGAAGATCCCTTGTGGGGCAAGGGTTTTGCGTGATTTTCACACGCCGCGAAAAGATCGCGAGAGCGCTGAAGCCCCGTCCTCGCTGACTGGCAACCGCGAAAACCCTTACCCGGCGCAGCCTCGGTAGGAATTTGACCAGCGGGCTGCACCAATTTCGGTCAAGAGCCTGTGGACGGCGTGCACTCGGCTGAAAATACGCGGGTTACAAACGCAAACTTTTCATTGACTCCGAAAATAGAAGGAGTAGAAACATAATNNAGAAGAAACGTCGAAGGCAAGATAGAGTTCCGAGGCGTTGGGTAGGTTTTTCCGGTTGGCGGTAAGCCCGGAGCCCGAGCGAAGATCGCGCGCGGCACCCCGCAAGGGAAGCTGCGATAGCAGGTCAAGCAAGGGTCGAACGCGAGCTACTGGCCGAGACGAATGGACCCAACACCACCTCGGAACTCTTATTTTTTGCCCGCCACGCTTTGATCCCTAAAACATCTTCAATTCCTTGAAGTTCCTACAGCGGTATATTCCCGTGTTTTTTCGGCGGGTTCTTGTCGCGCTTGGTCCCGAGCATCGCCAGCGCTTGGATCAGCTTTTTGCGGGTTTCGTGGGGCTGGATGATGGCATCGACGAAGCCGCGGTCGGCTGCGACGTAGGGGCTGGCGAAGCGGTCGCGGAATTCTTCGATTTTCTTCTGGCGAACCGCTTCGCGATTTTCCGCCTGATCGAGTTCGCGCTTGTACACGATATCGACCGCGCCTTCCGGACCCATGACCGCGATCTCGGCGGTCGGCCACGCATAGTTCACATCGGTGCGGATGTGCTTGGACGCCATCACGCAATAGGCTCCGCCGTAGGCTTTGCGCGTGATCACGGTGATCTTCGGCACCGTGGCCTCGGCGAAGGCATAGAGCAGCTTGGCGCCGTGCTTGATGATGCCGCCATATTCCTGCGCGGTGCCGGGCAAGAATCCCGGGACATCTTCGAACGTGACCAGCGGAATGTTGAAGCAATCGCAGAAGCGCACGAAGCGCGCGCCCTTGATCGACGCGTTGATGTCGAGCGTGCCCGCCAGCATCGCCGGCTGGTTGGCGACGATTCCCACGGAGCGGCCGTCCAGCCGCGCGAATCCGACGACCATGTTTTTCGCGTAGTGCTCCTGCACTTCGAAGAAGTAGGCGTCGTCGATCACGGCGTGAATCACGTCCTTCATGTCATAGGGCAGATTCGATTGCGCGGGCACGATATGGTTGAGGGCGGCGTCAGCACGGTCGATCGGATCCGCACAGGGCTTGCGCGGCGGGTCGTCGAGATTATTTGAGGGCACNNGCCACGCCTGAGGTTTCGTTGTGGGTCATGGCGCCGCCGAGCTGTTCCTTGGAGACTTCTTCCATGGTTACGGTCTTGATGACGTCGGGCCCGGTGATGAACATGTAGGAAGTTTTGTCGACCATGAAGACGAAGTCGGTGATGGCGGGTGAATACACCGCACCTCCGGCGCAGGGACCCATGATCGCCGAAATCTGCGGCACCACTCCGCTGTACAGCGTGTTGCGCAGAAAAATATCGGCGTAACCGGCGAGCGAGGCCACGCCTTCCTGAATGCGCGCGCCTCCGGAATCGTTCAAGCCAATCACGGGGGCGCCCACCTTCGCGGCCAGGTCCATAATCTTGACGATCTTTCCGGCGTTCGTTTCCGAGAGCGACCCGCCGAATACGGTAAAGTCCTGCGCGAAGACGTAGACCAGCCGGCCTTCGATGTGGCCATAGCCGGTGACGAAGCCATCGCCGTAAGGCTTTTGCTCGGCCATACCGAAGTCGCTGCAGCGGTGCGTGACCAGCTTGTCGGTCTCTTCGAAGGTGCCGTCGTCAAGCAGGAACTCGATGCGCTCCCGCGCCGACATTTTGCCTTCCTTGTGCTGGCGCTGGCGCCGCTTCTCCCCTCCGCCGGCTTCGGCGAGCTGGTTGCGCTTCTTCAGTTCTGCAATTTTTTCTTCGAGGTCCATGGCTGAAGGATTATAGCGGGTGAGCGGGCAGGCGGGCGGACGCCGGATCCGAGCGCCGTGAAGAGCCAAGAGCTTCCCCTGAGCGAACTCGGAGCAGCCGCCGGCCCAACGGAACCAGACCAGGGCGAATGCCTACTCCAGATCCGATCCCAGGACCTGGTAGCGATACTTCTTCCCGTCCCAGAAGATGACCGACGAGGTAGCTTCGCCTTCGCCCTTTTCTTCCATGTAGACTCCAAGCACGGTCCGCTTTTTCAACGCCAATCTCTTGACGGTCAGTGTCTGGAAGGGCAGGTTGATCAGCACGAACTTGGGCTTGGTTTTGTCGGAACGCCAGGCTTCGGGTCCTATGCCGTGCACGATCAGCAGAGTAACTCCTTTGCGCTCCGGCTCATCCGAGGCGAAGGCCGATGTGACTTTGACGTCGCCATAGCCCAGAAAGCTGTTATACGGATCGACCACGTGAAAGCCGTATTCGGCTTGGTCGGCCAACGGATTCTTGCAGCGGGCGGCGATCACAAGATCCTCCACGCCGTCGCCGTCTAGATCGGCGACAAACTGCGGAGGACCAGCCAGTAACGAACAGTTGTCGCCAAACTCCTTGTGCACGTACTCATTGGTGACCGCGGGCACGGGAGACTTGGCGTGCACCGGCGGAGGAGGCGGCTGCTTCTTGTCAGCGGCCAGCACTGCCGACGTGACAGTGATCGCGCCAAAGGCAAGCAAAACGCGAAGGGAGAGAACTCGGGAACGCGACATGTTCCTACTCTAGTACCGTTTTTCCCGTCAGGGTATAGACATACATGATGACCGGTGACCAAAGTAACCACTACCTGCGGAAGTGTTCCCACCCCCGCGGCTCAAGTTCGTCCCCCCCGCCGCCCAGGTTCCTCAAGAAGATCTTTTGCTGGCGCGTGATTTGCCCTATGTGCGTGATAGGGATTCCAGCAATGCGGGATGGGACTCGCTTGCCCCGGGGCGCGGTGAATAACAGTTCGTAGTCCTCCCCCCCGTGCAGCGCAAATTGCAGATCCACTTCCCGCGCCGGGGAGCCCACGCTGGCCCGGGGGATGAGTTCTGGTTGCAGTTCCGCACCCACGCCGCTCTCTTCGCAGATGTGGGCAAGATCGGTCGAGAGACCGTCGCTGATATCGATCATCGCGGAGGCGAGACCTTTTTCACGCAAAACGCGGCCCTGTTCGATTCGCGGCTCGGGGAAGAAATGCCTCCGATACTGCCGCGGATTCAGCCTCCGCCTGGGCTTTTTCCGCATCTGCCAAACGGCGGCCGCCGAACCACCCAATTCCCCGCTCACATAAATGCGGTCGCCGGCCCGCGCCCCGGACCGCAACCTGGCCTTCCCTTTTGGCGCAGTTCCCACCACCACGATGTCCGCCAGAATTCCGTTGGGCGACTCTGCCGAGTCGCCACCGGCGAGGGTCACGCCGTATCTCTCCCCCAGGCGAATCAAGCCGCGCGAGAAGCGCCCCACCCAACTCTGCGGCAGTTCCCGCGGCAGCGCCAGCGAAAGAAATGCCGCCACCGGCTCCCCGCCCATGGCCGCGATGTCGCTCAGCCCTCGCGCCAGACACCGATGCCCAACCGATTCCGCCGAATGCCAGTCTCGCCGGAAGTGGACTCCCTCCAGGGTAAAGTCCGTCGTGACCAGCGTGTCCTTCTCTTTCTCCTTGCCTCGGCCCAGAAGTCGTAGCACGGCGCAGTCGTCTCCAATTCCCGCCACAACCGCAGTGCTGGTCGCAGCCGTCGCCAGGCGGCGAATTTGGGCAATCAGAGCTTTTTCGGCAATCACCACGACAACCACTATAAGCGAAGCCCAGAGACGGATGCAGCCCATCGTCCCCGGGATTCAGGGGAGCCCCCCTGCCAGTAGGCCTCGAAGTAATCTGTCCCGCGGTTACATTCCCTTACCGGTCTTACGTAACTCCCTAAGGGCCCTTTCGCATCGTTGACAGGGGGAACCCAGTTTGTTACCTTTTATCAGTCTTACACAAGACCTTTTGGCAGAGTAAGGTCGGACCAGCTTAAGTTCTGCATTCCGTATCAATTGCGGACGAGAGGTTTTCGGTTTGGTCCTCGGGTTCCGGTTAGGAAAAGGTCACGTTACGAAGTCTCCATTCCCAAGATGGGAAGCGTGGTCCTAAAAGTCAGGTGTCCGAACAGGCTTTCTGCAACCTCAGAACTTTGCTTGCAGTTCCGGCCCTGACCTTTCAACAGCGGAAGTAAGGAAGGCACTTGCAAAAGCGCTTTTACATCCTTTTTGTGGCTCGTGGGGACGATGGTCAGTTGCGCAAGATCCCCATTCCCGTCCACTATCTGTATGTATTCGTAGTCGGCGCGGCCGTTGGATTCCTCAGCCTCACCGGTATTGCCAGTTCTTACGCGAAAATGCTGCTCAAGGTTTCGCACTACAACCAGTTGCTCCACGAAAAGGAGCAGCTTGACCAGCTTAAGGATCGGTATTCCCGCCTCGAAGAGGTCGCCAAAGAGCGCGATGTCCAGGTCGCCTCCCTGGGCTCGATCGCTAGTGAGGTTTCCGCTCTTTACGGTTTGAAATCGCAGCCCGCCCTGGTCACAGGGTCGCCGCAGCAAATCCAGGAGGCGGAAGTCAGTTCTTCCCTGGACCAGCTTGGCGCCCTGCGAACATCGGCCCTCACCGGCGCAGCCACCGTTGGCATCAGCCTTGGCATGACTCGCAACGCCACCACGGCCGACTGGGCCCGCGCCAGCTCCGCGCCCAGCCTCTGGCCGGTTGAAGGCCAGGTCACCGGNNGATATTAGCAGCGCGTACGGTCACCCAGTCATCGCGCCCGCCGATGGCGTGGTCACCTTCGCCGACTTCTTTGGCGGATACGGCAAGGCCATCATGATCGATCACGGGCACGGCATCTCCACCCGCTACGGCCACCTTTCCGGCTTCGCGGTAACCTCCGGACAGGAGGTCCATCGCGGCGACACCATTGGCTATGTGGGCCTCAGCGGACGCTCCACCGGCCCTCACCTCCACTATGAAGTCCGGATCAACGACACGCCAGTCAATCCCTACAAGTATCTCCGCATGACCGTCGCCCACAGCGGCGGCTTCCAAAACGGCGGCTAAGAACCCCGTTCTCTGTTCCCAGTTCTCGCTCTTGCACTCTTCCCTTCCCTAGGCTACGTTCATGAGGAAGAAAGTTTTCAGTCCCGGTTCTCAGCTGTCAACCAGGCGCACAAACGCCACTCTGAGAAGCCGGCACGAAGGTTTTACTGAGAACTGGAACTGCGAACTGCGAACTGAACGATGATCAGCTTCTTCCGCTCCGTACGTGAGGACATCGCCGCCGTCTTCGAGTCGGACCCCGCCGCTCGCTCCTACCTCGAAGTCGTTACCTGCTACCCAGGCCTGCATGCCGTGTGGGCGCATCACCTAAGCCACTGGCTCTGGCGCCACCACATGCGCTTGCTGGCAAGATTGGTTTCACAGGTCGCGCGCCTGCTGACCGGCGTTGAGATTCATCCCGGCGCCGAGATCGGACGCCGCCTCTTCATCGACCACGGGATTGGCACCGTAATTGGCGAGACGGCCATCGTCGGCGACGACGTCACGCTGTATCAGGGGGTAACGCTGGGTGGAACCGGCAAAGAGAAAGGCAAGCGCCATCCCACGATTGGCAACAACATCTCGATCGGCTCCGGCGCGAAGCTGCTGGGCAACATCACCATCGGCGACAACTGCCGCGTCGGCGCGGGTTCAGTCGTGCTGCGGAGTGTCCCGGCCAATTCCACGATCGTAGGCGTACCCGGACACATTGTTCTGCGCGACGGCAAACGCGTCGTCATCACCGATCCCAAGGATATCCGCGACCCGCTCTCCGACGTGATCATTAAGTTAGCCGCGGAAGTGCACGAGTTACGCGAAAAGTTTCAGGGTCACTCGCATGAGGCCCTGGGCGCGGAGCCGAACCTCACCATCGATGAAGAAGCGTCGACCCCGAATATCTCCCCCCAAGATTTGTTTCAGGACGACTACCAGATATAANNAATTTGATCGTACTGGCAGCTGGCTACTGCCTTAGCCCCATCCAGCTTTCCGAAACCACCAGCGAGTTCCCCGGATTATGCGGATCGTACTTCACTGACGTGGGCAGCCCCAGACGGCAGGAATGCAGGTTAATCCACTGGCGCAGGTAGGTAACGTCCTGCGAGCACTCATACGACACGCCCGCGACGTCATATTTATAGATGAGCAATACCGCGGCGTGATGGCCGTCGCTGACCGGCAATTCCTGCACGTCAATGACGGTACCGTCGGTGATGCGCCCAATGCCGTCGAGCCAGGTGCGGCGTTCGCGTTCCAGCTCTGCCGGCCCCTTAGGCTTGGGCCGTAACAGCGCATAGGCGCCAACCGCAATCGCGCTGCCACCGGCAACCATTAACGAATAGAGACGGAATGAATCCATACCGAAGAAAGAAGACGCGGGAACGACGCAGCAGCCACGAACCACCCACCACGCTTTCGTTATCAGCATATGACGGAAGCTCCGTCTGCGGAAGTGGGTGCGAGGTTACCGAAGGTGGTGGGGCTGTGGAAAACCGAGAAGCAATGGCGGCTAAACACTACAGCTATGGGGATCTCTTGTTGCTGGTCACCGACCACTGATCTGTGGCCACTGCTTCCTACTTCTGCCCGCAAACAAACTCCCGAGCGATCCCGCCGAAGTCCCCTTCCGCCGTCTGCCCGAACTGATCGTCGCGCCGAGTCTTCTTGCTGACCACCAGCTTCCCGCCGCGGTCGCGGGAGTAGAACCATTCTGAATTCGGTACCGCACTCCCGCTCGCGCAATTGAACCGGACCCGCGCCCGCAGTTCCACGAATGGGCCACCCTGGGGCAATTTGGTCGGTTCTTTGTATTCCACGCGCACCCAGGCAGTGCGCATACCGTTTTTCTGGGCCGTAACCGAGCTGACCAAAACCTGATCGCCGCCAGCGGTAGCCCCAACCGTCCGCCAATCGCCCGCGGCCAGCACCACCAGTCCCACTAGCAGGACCGGAGCCAGCACCACGGCAACCGTGATGAACAGCCCCTTCTTCATAGGGGATGGAGGTAAGCCCATAAGCACGCCGCACACACTTTGGGCCAAAAACCGATTTCTGTCAACTGCAGCGGCCGCTGAGAAGCCGCTGAGTTGGGGTCCTAAGATGCGCTGGCCGGCAATCTGGTATCGTTGTCTGCTGCAGGGAGCTTTTGTTCCTATGGAAACTCTTCACACCACAAATATGAACTCAGCCATTGGACCNNCCCAACCCACGCGATCTTCGCAGAGAGAAAGAGCAAGAGCCAAAGGGATTCCGGTTCGAGGATTCTCCTCGCCCGATGCGACTTTACGTAAGCCAGCTCGAAGAGTATTTCGCCGGCAAGCGGCGCGAGTTCAAATTCCCGCTCGACCTTCGCGGCACAGACTTCCAGCTTGCCTGCTGGCGCGCGCTGCTGGCGATTCCCTTCGGGGAGACGCGCACCTACGCAGACATCGCACGCTCCATCGGCAAGCCGAACGCGTTTCGTGCCGTCGGCATGGCCAACCATCACAACCCCGTCGCGATTGTCGTCCCCTGCCATCGCGTGATCGCTTCCGATGGCACACTCTGCGGTTACGGCGGCGGCCTCGACGTAAAGCGCAAGCTGCTGGAACTCGAAGGCGCCCTGACCGGAGTGCTTGCCGCATAGCCAGACAG
>PMHI01000739.1:0-5959 GCA_003156615.1 Acidobacteriaceae bacterium
AGGCATCCCCGCTTAGCGGGTGAGCCAGTAGGAATCCCCTCCCTTTAGGGAGGGGAGGATCTCAATAAAGTCAGTTCCGCGCGCCTTCGATCATCATCTAAACTGTGGCCATCGTGCGGAAGATCTTCTGGCTCATCTTTATTGCGGCGCTCGCCTCCGCGGGCTGGTTCGCCTGGGCCCTGCTGACTCCGGTTGAACCTCGCGGGAAGACCTTCGTATTGCTGCACCCGGGCTTTTCCACTCGCCGCATCGCCGCCGAACTCAAGTCCGCCGGGGTCATCCGCAGCGAGGAGGCATTTATCCTCTGGCACGAGTTGCACCGCCATCGTTCCCTCAAAGCCGGAGAATATCTCTTCGAGAATCCGGCAAACACTATCGACCTGCAGAAGCGTCTTCGGCATGGCGACGTCTACTTCCGTACCGTCGTCGTTCCGGAAGGTTTCACCATGTTCGATATTGCTCGCGCCGTCGAGGCCGCCGGACTGGGCCCTGCGGACGATTTCCTGAAAATCGCGCAATCCGATACCGTGCTTATCGCCGATCTCGCGCCCAGCGCGCCTTCGCTTGAGGGCTACCTCTTCCCAGACACGTACCAATTCAGCCGCATGGAAACGATGCAGGACATTGCCGCCGCCATGGTCTGCCAGTTCCGTGTCGTAGCCCAACGCATCGGACTCACTGCGGCACCAGATAGCCACGCACCGGGACACGCTTCGGAGGAACCGGCTAACTCAGGACACCTATGCCTCGTGGTCACGTCCCTCGAAGCTCGCGACTCAAACGCAGCTCCGACCGACCTTGAGCGTACCGTGATCATGGCGTCAATCATCGAGAAAGAAACGGCGGTCGCGGAAGAACGCCCGCTGGTCGCCAGCGTCTACTACAACCGCCTGGCGAACAACATTGCACTCGACGCCGACCCCAGCATCATTTATGCCGAACTGTTGGCAGGGACCTACGCCGGCGCGCTGCACCACGATGACATGCGGTTCGATTCCCCCTACAACACCTATCGGTACGCAGGACTTCCGCCCGGCCCTATCGGCAATCCCGGCAAGAGCGCGCTCGAAGCCGCCATGCATCCCGTGCAAAGCGACTACTTCTACTTTGTCGCCGACGCCGCCGGCCACCACCGCTTCGCCCGCACCATCGAGGAACATAATAAGAATGTGGCGGCTTACCGCCGCGCTATGCGGGGACAATGAGTCCTCTCCTTCAATAACCGACCGACCGGGGCAGCCGCCACGCACGCTCTTCAGTGCGGGGACGGCGCATATAATCACGGCGTGGGCCTTGAAGAGAGAACGGCAGACCCTCCATCCGGGCGAGTTCTTGGGCTGGACGTGGGATCGAGAAGGATTGGGATCGCGGTGTCGGATCCTCTGGGGATTACCGCGCAAGGATTGGAGACTTTACAGAGGCGGAACAAGCGGCAGGATTTGGCGGCGCTGGAGCGGGTGATTCGCGACTACGCCGTGCGCGAGATCGTAGTAGGTCTGCCGCTGCGCATGAGTGGCGCCGAAGGGACGCAATCGGAAAAGATGCAAGGGTTCGCGGAGGATCTGCGCAAGCGCTTCCGGCTGCCGGTGCACCTGTGGGACGAACGGCTGACCTCGGCGGAAGCGAACCGGCTGCTGAGAGAGACCGACCTGTCCATCGAAAAACGGGCGAAGGCGGTGGACCGGATGGCGGCCGTCTTGATCCTGCAGGGGTGGATGGAGAGGCGGGTAGGTGGCTAGAGACTGGCGGCCTCAATCTCCGGGGACGTTGGCCTGCAATCCACTGCCTGCGATCCACCAGTCAGATCGGGAACAGGCGCGTGGGGTCGCGTGTCGGCTGTTCGACCGAAGGTATGCCAGAACGGGCCCGCATTGACAACCCTGCCCGAGACATCCATCGACCGGCAACTCATCTACAAACAGTGACTTACAACCCAGGGCACTCCCGTCTCGCCTCGCTCAAAGCCGCGAATCCCGCACCAATTCTTGCTTTTAGTGCCATTTTGGAATAGCATCATAACAGTAAAGACTACGTTCTTCCCCACTTGACCCTCGCCTGCCCAGGTGCCTTTTTATGAATGGTGTCGATCTGAATTTCCACATCGGCGACAAGGTCGTGTATCCCAACCACGGCGTGGGCGTCATCGAACAAATCAGCAGCCGTGCCGTCGGAGCCACGGTGGAAAAGTTCTATCTCCTCAACATCAAGGCCAGCAGTCTCAAGGTCATGGTGCCCTGCCACAACGTGGGCAGCGTCGGCATTCGCCGCGTCATTCGGAACGGCGAGGTGCAGAAGATTCTCGACTTCCTCTCCATCGCCGAAAACCTCAGCACCGCCGACTGGAAGGACCGCTTCAAGGAAAACTCCGACCGCATGCGCACCGGCTCCCTATTCGAGGTTGCTGGCGTCCTCAAGAGCCTGATCGCCCTCCACCAGGCCAAGCCTCTCTCCTTCCGCGAAAAGAAGATGCTCGAACGCGCGCGCTACCTCCTCGTCAGCGAACTCGCCATGTCCCGCAACTGCGAAGAGAACAAGGTCGAGGAACTCCTGGCCCTCGCCCTCGCCAAATGCAAACTCCGCTTCCCCGAAGCCTCCGAATTCCAAGCCTGATTCGGTTTCAGTTCCCATCCTGGCACGCACCCAAGAACAAATTCAGACCCATCTTTGCCATCACCCCGCAAAGACCCTCAATACTTGCAAAGGCTCTCGGCCGGAGTCCCTCCCGATTGCTAGTGTCGGCCCGAAGGGCCTGCCCACGACCGGCCGCTTAGGTTCGTTTGCGCCCTCGCTCCCTCTGTGCTACCGTCCCATTGATTCTGAGATAAGATTCCGAGATCAAGTCTTCGACATTCCGCAAGGAGACGCCCATGTTCGGCATCGTCTTTCTCGTAATCCTCGTTGTCGTCGCCGTTGTGCTCATCGGTATGTACAACAGCCTGGTGCAGTTGCGGGTGCGCAGCGACTCCGCCTGGTCTGACATTGATGTGCAGCTCAAGCGGCGGCATGACCTTATCCCCAACCTGGTGGAGACCGTCAAGGGTTACGCTACCCATGAAAAAGGCACGTTCGAAAACATTGCCAAGTTCCGCTCCCAGGCCATGCAGGCCACTACTCCCGAGGGCAAGGCCATCGCCGAGAATCAGCTCACTGGAGCGCTGAAGAGCCTGTTCGCCGTGGCCGAAAACTATCCCGAGTTGAAGGCCTCGGAAGAATTCACCCAATTGCAGGCATCGCTGAGCCAGACCGAAGACTCCATCCAGAACTCTCGCCGCTACTACAACGCGGTGGTGCGCGACCTGAACACAAAGATCCAAGTGTTCCCGACGAATATTCTCGCCGGCATGTTCGGATTCCAGGCCCGCCAGTTCTTCGAAACCACCGACGCCGACCGCGAGCCGGTAGCGGTAAAGTTCTGATCCCGATGAATGGCGCTACGCAGGGAGCGATAAACAGGGGATTGATATCAGGCAATCCAAAACCCTGTCATCCCGACCACCCAAAACTCTGTCATCCCGACCGCAGCATGGCGGTTCGTTCCTCCAATCGCCATGCGGAGTGGAGGGACCAGCTGTTTCGGCGACTGGCGGCGCCCCTGCTTCTGTTCGCAACCGTCTTTGCCCTGGCCGCTCCTGCCGCCGCGAAATCCTGGCGCATCTCCAATTTTCGGGACACCATTACTGTCAACCCCGACGGCAGCGCTCTGGTCGACGAAACCATCACGCTAAACTTCGTAGGCGAGTGGCACGGCATTCACCGCACCATCCCCATCGAATATCCGGGAGCAAACGGCACCAACTACCAGCTCTTCCTCGACGTCACCAGCGTCACCGACGAAAACGGCGCCAAGCTCAAGTATGACTCTTCTACCTCCGGCTCCTACCGCGACCTCAAGATCTACATTCCCAACGCCGTCGATGCCACTCGCACCGTAGAGATCGCCTACCGCGTACGCAACGGCACGCGCTTCTTCGATAGTTACGACGAATTTTATTGGAATGTGACCGGCAACGACTGGCCCGTTCCCATCGATCACGCCACGGCCAGCGTGCATTTTCCCGCCTCAGCCAGTGAGTCCCTGCGTGCGCAAGCCTTCACCGGCGTCTACGGATCGACCGAGCGTGACGCAACCTCGAAGGTCGAAGGCTCAAACGTTGAGTTCGAAACCACCAATCCTCTGCCCATGCGCGGCGGCCTCACCGTCGATGTCTACATCCCCAAAGGCATCCTCAAAGAGCCCGGACGGCTCGTCAAACTATTCTGGTTCATCGGAAGCAACCCCGCGGTTTTCCTGCCGCTGGTCACGCTAGCCGTTATGTTCGTTCTGTGGCTGTACAAAGGCCGCGATCCCAACCCCGGCATGTCCGTCGCGCCCATGTATGATCCACCTCCGGGAATCTCCCCCGCGGAAGCCGGCACTCTGCTCGACGACCGGATACATCCGCGCGATATCACGTCGACCATTGTCGATCTGGCGGTTCGCGGCTTCATCAAAATCGAAGAGACCGACGAGAGCGGCCTTCTATTCCATCACAAGGACTACGTCTTCCACCTGCTCCAGAAGCGCCAGGACTGGAGCGGTCTCGCTCCGCACGAACGGGTCATGCTCGAAAACATCTTCGCGGGAGACGTCGCCGAAACGCGCCTCTCCAGCCTGAAGAACCGCTTCTACACCGCCGTGCCCGTGGTGCGCACCGACATTATGTCGGCCCTCAAGCAGAAGGGCATTTACGCGCTCGATCCCGAGTCCGCCAACGGCTACAGCGCCGGGGCAGCCGCCTCGATCCTCATCCCGTTCGCCATCCTCCAGTTCCTGGGATGGGTCGACTTTCTCAGTTCAGTCCCCTTGCTCATCGCCTGCCTTGCGATCGCTGCCGTGATCTGGTGGCTCTTTGCTCGTGTTATGACAGCGAAGACCCTCAAAGGATCCCGCATTCACATAGCGGTCCTGGGATTTCAGGAATTCATGAACCGCGTAGACGCCGATCGCCTGAAGACAATGCCGACCAACATCTTCGAGAAATTTCTTCCCTATGCCATGGCCCTTGGGGTCGAGCATCACTGGGCGCAAGCCTTCGCCGGCATAGTGAAAGATCCTCCAACCTGGTACGTGGGACCCGGCTACGGCTACGGGATGGGCTTCAATCCCATCTTATTCTCGTCGTCTATGCATGGCATGGCGACGGATATGCACCAGGTGTTCGTATCCGCGCCGCGGGCCAGTTCCACGGGATCGGGATGGGGAAGCGGTGGCGGCTTCGGCGGCGGAGGTTTTTCCGGCGGCGGCTTCGGGGGCGGTGGCGGCGGCGCGTTCTAGCGCTCAGTCGGCGGGAAATCTGGTGCGCCCGGAGAGACTCGAACTCCCAACCCTCTGCTCCGAAGGCAGATGCTCTATCCAGTTGAGCTACGGGCGCCCGGAAACATTTTACGGCAAATTGGCTTTGCGTGAAGACCCCGGCGGGCGGAGGATGTAAAGTTCGGAGATCGTTCAGTGGTTCAGTTCGATCAGTGGTTCAGTTCGATGTCTTCCGGCTGTGGGCCTTCGCTGCGCGCTTCCCACATCCCCACCCTCGCGAAGGACGCAACGGTAGGGCACCCCCAGTTGTGGTGCTCCCGCTTGTCCGGGGTGGTTCTATTCCATCTCAAAACTCAGGTAGGTGAGGCCATCAGATCGTTCGACTTGCATTACTACGGGGTCGCCGGTCTTCAGGCGTAACACGGCGGCGCGCAGCGTTGCCATGTCGGGGATGGAAGTGGTGTTGAGGGCGTGTATGATGTCGCCGGTTTGCAGGCCGGTATCGGGCAGAATTAGGTCGGCGGCGCGGCCGAGCACGACTACACCGGAAGGAATGCGCATCGTTCCTATCTGACTGCGCAGCTCGCTGGTTAACTCGGTGGCGAGGATGCCCAGGCGCGGGACAAGATTCTGTTCAGGGTCAGCAGCATCGAAGAGTTGATCCAT
>PMHI01000739.1:6001-9625 GCA_003156615.1 Acidobacteriaceae bacterium
GCAGGCCGGCGGCGGCGGCGGGGCCGTCGGGCTTAACGTCGGCGATGATGACTCCCCAGTGCTGCGAGAGTTGGAGTCCGTCGGCCAGCGTGGGCGTGATTTCCTGGGCTACGGCGCCGATTTCGACGCGATGCACATGGCCATACTTGCGCAAGCTCTGGTAGACGAAGTCCACGATCCGCGCGGGGATGGCGAAGCCCAGGCCTTCACTGCCACCACCTTGGGAAAGAATGAATGTGTTGAGGCCGAGGACCGATCCATTCATATCGACGAGCGGTCCGCCGCTGTTGCCGGGGTTGATGGGAGCATCGGTCTGGATGTAGGTGAGCGGCTTGTCGGGGTCGGCCTGGCGAGCCACGGCACTAACCACTCCCATGGTGACGGAGTTTTGCAAGCCCTCGGGACTGCCGATTGCGAAAACGAGCTGGCCTACGCGGGGACGCTGTTGCGTGAGCAGGGCGAGCGTGGGCAAGTCCTTTTCCTCGATCTTGAGCAGGGCGAGATCGGTCTCTTTATGCGTGCCGAGCAGGCGGGCTTCGAAGATGCGGCGTTTCCCAGCCGCGATGGAGCGGCCGTTGTCGCTCGGCAAGGGCAAGGCTACACGGATGCGCTGCGCGCCTTCGACGACGTGGGCATTGGTCATGATGTAGCCGTTGGGATCGACGATGACTCCGGAGCCGACGGCGTGCTGGCGCACGATGAGAGCGGTCACCGAGCGGTTCTCTTCGTGCAGGGGGCCGTAGCCGGTGACGAGAATCTGAACGACCGCGGGAGATACCTTAGCGGCGAGACCTTCGAGGGCATTGTTGATCTGCATGAGAGCTGCGCCTGCGGCTGCGGATTCGTCGGGCTTCGGCTGCGGCTTTTCTTGCGCAACCTTGTCTCCGGCGATTTTGCTGGCGGGGGTCGGGTCGGTGGGTTTCGGCGCCGGCGGCTGCTGGGCGAGCAGGACCGTGGTCGAGACCAGAACCAGGGCGACCATCTGGCAGATGAGACGCTGCGGCCAAGGCTCGGCGTGCGCACGGGAGAAGAATGAAGGGGGCATGGGTTCGCTCTCCTGAGAGGAAAAAAGCATACATCAACGGTACCATGCGGGGTTCGGTTGCGGTCTTCAGCGGGGCGAGAGAGACGGCGGTAGGAGGTCGGGAGAGAAATGCCCCGCCCTGCAAAAATTTAACATTCCTGTAATCTCCATCCCGAAACTCAGGCGATCGTCTGGCATCTGATTCCGGTAAATCTGACATCTCGCTTTCGCTCCGTTCCAGTCAGGAGGATCGAGTTTCGCTGGAGCTCTGATTCCGTCTGCTCAGGGGGGAATCTAGGTTCTACCCTTAACTAATTCGGCATCAGGCTTTTATCCCGGTTGCATCCATGATATAACCTGCCCTGGAGCAACAAAAAGCGGGTGATCCGCCTGCCGGGGGCGTATTCTGATGGTATTGGCTCCGTTTGCTGAGCGTCAGGGCGAGAGTCAACGATCAACAGTGATTGGGAACAAGCACGAACTAGGAGGCACAGTGTCCGAAGCACGGACCGGAAAAAGATTTCCGCTAGAATTGCCGATCCAGATTCACGAAGAGAATGCCAGCGGTGCGACCAAGGGGCTTACCGGGAACCTGAGCGCGGCGGGAGTTTACATTCGCGCCGATGCGTCGCTGGAGGTTGGGTCGGGGGTGGAGTTTGAGATCACGCTTCCGCCCGATGTTACCGGGGGGAGGGAGAGCGTCACCATCCAGTGCAAAGGGCGCGTAGTGCGCACTGACCCCAGTGGGACCAGCCCGGACGGCAAGGGTGTGGCTTGCGTAATCGACTCATACGAGTTTGTGAGGAAGTAGTCCCTCGGCAAGCGCGGAGACAGGCTCTGCACTGCGCAAAGAACGCTTGTTCGGGATGACAATGGACCTTTTGGAGTGCGGACAACATGCTCAAACTGATACTGGCCGATAACCAGGCAATCTTCCGCGCCGGCATCGCTAAAGTGCTGGCGGTGGAAGACGAGATGCGCATCGTGGCACAGGCGCAGACGCAAGAGCAGATGTTCATGGCTCTGGACAAATTCCGCGCCGCGGTGCTGATCGTGGCGGCGGGCTTTCACAACGATTTCGCCACCATCGTACAGTCAGCCAACCGCTCCAAGACCCGCGTGGTGGTGCTGGCCGATACGGGCGAAAGCGCGCAGCGGCATATGGCCAACGGGGCACATGGCGTGGTCTACCGCAATGTAACCAGCGCGGCCCTGGTGGACTGCGTGCGCAAGGTGGCGCGCGGGGAAACCTGGGTGCAGGACGTGGCGGTGCCGAGCGAACTCACCGAAAACGATATGGTCGGACTGCGAGTGCGGGACCGTCTGACGGCGAAAGAGCTGCGCATCGTGGCGCTGATCGTGCAAGGCTACAAGAATAAAGAAATTGCCTCGCAGCTGGGGACGACGGAACAGGTCATCAAGAATTATCTGAGAAACGTGTATGACAAGATTGGAGTATCCGACCGGCTGGAGCTGGCATTGTTCACCATCCACCACCGGATCTTGAATGAGGCGGCCGCGGCGACTACGGCAGGGCCGGCTCCACAGGCTCCAGCGGGCGTGATGCCGTAGGGATCTCTTGACCGATCAGATTCAAAAGGCCACCCGGGGTTAGGGTGGCCTTTCATTTTGTCTGAAATCAGCTGCCGCGCACCATCAGCCGAGTTTCTCCGCCACCGACTTCGCCTGGGTGAAAAGATACAGGTAATCCGGGCCCCCGGATTTGGAGTCGGTGCCGGACATGTTGAAGCCGCCGAAGGGATGCGCGCCCACCATCGCACCCGTACACTTGCGGTTGATGTATAGGTTTCCGACGTGGAAGTCGCGCTTGGCGCGGTCGATCTTGTCGCGCGATTTGGTGTAGATGGCGCCGGTGAGGCCGAACTCGGTGTCGTTGGCGATTTCGAGGGCGTGGTCGAAGCCGCGAGCCTTGATCACCGCCAGGACCGGGCCGAAGATTTCTTCCTGCTCCAGTTTCGATTTGGCGGGAATATCGGCAATCACGGTGGGGCGGATGAAATAGCCTTCGCCAGCTTCGGTGGCCCGCTCGCCGCCGGTGAGGAGGCGTCCATCTTTCTTGCCTTGCTCGATGTATTCGAGGATCGTCTTCATCGAACCTTCATTGATCACAGCGCCCATGTTGCTGTTTTCGGCGGGATCGCCAACGGTAATTTTTTCGACGCGGGCTTTGAGTTGTTCGAGGAACTTGTCGTACACGCGTTCATCGACGATGGCGCGGGAGCAAGCCGAGCACTTCTGACCCTGGAAGCCGAATGCGGCCTGCGCGACGCCTTCGACGGCGGAATCGATGTCGGCGTCGGCGTCGACGATGATGGCGTCTTTGCCGCCCATTTCTAAGATCGTGCGCTTGATCCAGATCTGGCCGGGAGCTTGCGTGGCGGCGGTCTTGTTGATGTGCAGTCCGACCTCGCGGGAGCCCGTGAAAGCTACGTAACGGGTCTTCGGATGTGCGACGACGGCGTCGCCAAAGCTGGCACCGGCGCCGGGACAGAAGTTCACTACGCCTTCGGGCATGCCGGCCTCTTCGAGCAGTTCAATGAACTTGGCGGCGATAGTCGGGGAATCGCTCGAAGGCTTCA
>PMHI01000425.1:0-13011 GCA_003156615.1 Acidobacteriaceae bacterium
TCCAAACGCCGGGCCAAGAACGCCGGTCTGCTATTGGCTTATGAGAAGACTGGTTATGACAAGACTGGTCCCGGACGATTGGGAGACCTTTTGGATCACTGGTCGGCGCGGCGGTTGAAAGAAGCTGGAGCCGACTGCGTGAAGATTCTGCTTTACTACACGCCGTTCGATCCCAAGGACGTGAACGACAAGAAGCACGCCTGGGTGGAGCGTATTGGCGACGAATGCCGGGCGAATGACATCCCATTCTTTCTGGAGTTTGTGGGGTACGAAGAAGGCGCGGATGAGAAGGGATTGGAGTATGCCAAGAAGAAACCCCAGATCGTCACCGAGAGCATGCGCGAGTTCACCAAGGACCGTTATGGCGTGGATGTGTTGAAGGTGGAAGTGCCGGTGAACATGAAGTTCGTCGAAGACGTGAAGTGTTTCGGGGGGCAGAAGGCTTATACGAAGAAGGAAGCGATTGACCTGTTCCACCAGGCGGCGAACGTGGCGACCAAGCCGTTCATTTATCTTTCGGCCGGAGTCAGCAACGCGGAATTCAGCGAGACGCTGGAGTTGGCGGGGGAATCCGGAGTGAAGTTCAACGGAGTGCTGTGCGGACGCGCGACTTGGAAGGATGGGATTCCGATCTATGCGAAGCAGGGGGCGTCAGCGTTCCGTTCTTGGCTGGAGACGGAAGGGGTAAAGAACATCAATAATGTCAACAGTAAATTGAAGGCCGCGACTTCCTGGTACTCGATCTATGAAGTAGAGCCTGCGCTGGCAGGCGCATAGTCTTCGCGGCCGGGCGATTCGGCAGCTGGACCGTGACGAATGTGAAACCGGAAACCACGCTCATCACCGGCGCCTCCGGTGGCATCGGGCATGAACTCGCGAAGCTGTTTGCGCGCGACCACTACAAC
This sequence comes from Acidobacteriaceae bacterium, assembly GCA_003156615.1. The sequence continues at coordinate 906 of PMHI01000425.1, forward strand.
CTTGTGCTGGTTGCTCGCAGCTTGGGCAAGCTGAATCAAATTGCGGCTGACCTCGAAGAACAGTTCGGGGTTACGGTGAAGACGGTTGCGCTTGATCTGTCCGCAGCGCCAGCTCCTCAGTTTCTCTTCGATCAATTACAGCGCGAGGGAGTTGCGGTCGATATTCTCGTGAACAACGCCGGATTCGGCGTCTTCGGCCAGTTCGCCTCGATGCCGGAGGAAGAAATCCTGGGACAGCTTCATCTCAACATTACGGCCCTCACTCATCTGACCAGGCTGTTGCTTCCGCCCATGCTGGCGCGGCGCAGGGGCAAGATCATGAACGTGGCGTCGACTGCGGCGTTTCAGCCGGGGCCGCTGATGGCCGTCTATTATGCGACCAAGGCTTATGTGCTTGCATTCTCGGAAGCGCTGGCCAATGAAGTGGCTGGATCGGGCGTGGTGGTGAGCTGTTTTTGTCCTGGAGCTACCGATACTGGTTTCGCGAAGCGTGCCGGAACCGAGAACTCGCGGCTGTTCAAGAAACTGCGGCCGATGAATGGGGAAGCGGTTGCGCGCGACGGCTATCGTGGGCTGATGGCGGGGCGAACGGTGGTTATTTCTGGGATGCGGAACTGGCTGGTGGCGGAATCGGTGCGGTTTACTCCGCGGAAGTTGGTGACGGCGGTTTCGCGATGGGTGGCGGAGAAAGTGGAGTAGGAGGTCGCGGAGACGCCGAACTGACCTCGACCATCAGAGCCTCAGGGTTGCGAGGCTTCGAGCAGTTTCTTCAGATACTGTTGCCACACAGCCGCACAGGTGTGAGTGCGGCTTGGAGGATGGGCGATTCATGCACGAGCATGGACGGGCTGTAACCCTCCAAACAGTTACTTCGGTTGGAGGCTTCCATGCCGGCAAGTTCCAGCTTCAACCAGAGCGTTGCGCCTTCTACTCGGGGGTCAGCAAGTAGCACGACTCTGTCTCGCCGGTCTTCGCAGCGTTTCCGGAGATGCGGCCGTTGTCGTCAATGCCGGTTGCGGTATTCAGCACCCAACCGGAATTCGGCGGCAACAAGGTATTGACATTTACGGCGGCGGCACCCCAAAGGAAAAGAAGGGAATGGTCTTTATGGTGTCGTCCTCTTTGATCGTCGAGTCGCCAACGATAAATTGACAATTACTTGACAATTCTGTGACATCTCCTCTTTTGGTGCTTGATACGTTTTCCCGGGGCGGAAACGCTCGGCTTGACTCCAGGCGTAAACCGACGTGGCGTTTTTGAGGTGAAATGCGCAATAAATGGCGAAAGCGAGGAGAATCATGCGAACAGTTTCACGATTGTGCTTAGCTGTGGGGATTTTACTGGCCGCCGCTTTCGTACTACTCGGCCGTCTCGGAACGGCGCGAACTGCGTTCGCGGGGAGCTTCGCGAGGCCGTTTTTGCCGCTGCAGGTCTCCACAGTCCCTTCTAACGGGGACGGGAACCCTTACGGTCTCGCTTTTGTTCCACCTGGTTTTCCCTCTCACAGCGCCATTTCGACCGGCGAACTTTTGGTTTCCAATTTCAACAGCAGTACGGCTGCTGCACAGGGCACCACGATCATCACCGTCAACCCAAACACGGGACGGACCGGCCTGTTTTTCCAAGGCACGTCCCCGATCGGATTTACGCTTGCCCTGACAATTGCAAAAGCGGGACTCGTCTTCGCCGGATCCCTGCCGACCTCGAGTGGTACGCCCGAGCCGGGGCCGCTCGATGTGTTTGACCGTAACGGTAATCTGCTGACGCAACTGGGCAGCAGCGATTCGGTCGGCGGACCGTGGGGAATGGCACTGCACGATCGCGGCAGTACTGCTCAGCTATTCGTCTCGAATGTCTTCGATACCAAGGGCAACTTTGCGGGCTCCATTACGCGCCTGGACGTGTCCTTGTCGCCGTCAGGTATTACCGTGCTGAACGCGATCACAATCGCGAGCGGCTACACTTCTGCGCCGGATGCGGCGGGCACAGTCGTCGGGCCGGCGGGCCTCGCCTATGATAGCTCTAACGATATTCTGTATGTGGCTGCGGAGGGGGACGACGCGATCTATAAGTTGAAAGGCGCGGGACGTGCAACCGGCGATCTGGGCAAAGGGCAGTTGATCTATGATGATCACACGGTGTTGCATGGACCCCTTGGTTTGATCTTTGCAACCAACGGCGACCTGATTACTGCGAACGCCGATCCGGCCCATTTCCCGCCCAGCGCCACGGATCCGAGCGAAATTATCGAAATCACGCCTGACGGTACCTTCGTGCGGAAGTTCTCCATTGACCCGAATCCTGGCAGCGCCTTTGCTGTGGAGATCAACAACACTAAAGATCGTTCCTTAGACCAGTTCGTCTACGTCGATGATTTCGTTTCCAACTGCACGATTTGGTCTTTGCCGACCCCCAAACTTCCGTAATGCGGATTCAAGGCATCCCCGCTTATCGGGCGAGCCAGTAGGAATCCCCTCCCTTTAGGGAGGGGAGGAGCTCAAAGAGATGTTGTCCTCACAGCTAGCTGGGGCGGATGCAAATCTATAATCGCCGCGGAAGGGCGGGTCGCCATGAAGCTCCCATCTCTGTGAAGCAGTTCTGATCACTCAGACGGGCATGTGTTTTTGGGCTAAAGAGTTGTGGCAAAGGCAAACGGACTTCAGCACAAGTTGGGATTCTGCAGAGTGCTGCAACCCTCCGAGCAAAGATCGGAACCACGCTGAGACAACATCATTCCAGATCAATGCTTACAACCTGGATGATGTCGGTTTTCGGATCCAGTATTCCCCGCAGTTTCACCTTCTCTCCAACGAAACCGCGCGGTAATTCCTGATTATCCAGGTGATAAACGTGGTCCTTCGACGCCAGCACGAATTTCCCGCCCATGTGCTGAATGCAGTAGAGAGAACAAGAGGCACGAGTCGACCCCATAGCTCCCGACTTTGACTTCAGCATCTCTTCGTGCGATTTGGTAAGTGAGTGGACATTAAACGCGCACTGGCTATCGGAAATTTCACCATGGAACGTCGCTGGCTGTTGCGCCTCGGTGTAAACCGACAACGACAGAGCAAAACACACGAGCACGCCCAGCACTGTGTTGCCTTTCATAGAATCGACCTCCAGCAATTACTGCGTCACTACAAACCTCATGAACATGCCTTCGTGGTCTTCGCTACAAATTACGGTACAAACCACTACATATTCGCCCGGCTCATCGGGCGCGATCATCGAAAACTCTTGTGTGCCAGGTCTAAGCAACAAATCCCAACCGGCTACTTTTGACCGGTCCTTTGCGTGCAACAGCGAAAACCCATGAATCGAGCCGTCCCGATTCCAGGACTTTGCTTTCCGTGCCGTGATCCTCAGGACGATCGGCTCGCCCACTTTGACAGAGATTTCCGGTATTTTCTCGCCAGCAATCTTGTAACGGCTATCCTTGTCTGCCAGGACCTCGATGACTCGTGTTCGACTGCCAAGCGGGATCTGACCGAAACACCACCATGCCGCAAGAACGATCCCGCATGTTGCCACCGATCTTCTGCGCTCCACCGTTCCTCCCCGCTTGCTACTGAGTCATGTAATAGAGGATGTAGCGCATGTCATCGTCTGTGATGGTAGCTCGGACTCGCATATGGCGCACAATGGTGGCCATCATGCGCGGAGGAAATTTATGAGGCGCGGCATGGCAACGATTACAGTTTGCCCGAAATCTTTTCTCTCCCTCCAAGCGCATGGCATCAGCCTCTGCCGAGCTATGAACAGCAGGTTCGGTCGCCTTGCGGGTCCGCGGTGCCGAGGAGGCCACGCCGATCGCCGAGATCAGCCCCAACAGCCAAATGATTGCCAGAGATTTGTACTTCATTGCGACCCCACCCGTCCCAGCGGCACGGCAAAACGATAAGCGATGCCCACGGTCCATAGATTGAGATTCCCAGCCGAACTGAATTGCCGCCCGTAACTGGCGACAGCCTTGAGCCCGTCGTGCAGGTAATAGTTCAATCCAAATTCACCTTCGCGGGTGTTCGCGGCGGGCAATCCAAGTGCCTGGGCCTCGTCTGAGCTGATCTGACCGTTGAAGAATTGCTCCGCCCTTCCCGCGAATTCGAGCCGCCGCAGCGCCTTCTGCCAGAAAAGGACCTGGCTCAACCGGTAGGCTCCGTCGATCCAGTAACCGCTCCCCTGATTGGACCGGGCGTACTCGGAGTGTATGTTGAGGGGAAGCCGCGTAGGCTGCCACGCGAAATGAAATCCAAAAGACTGGGTACGCTCGTCCTGCAACAGCTTCTGCCACGAGGCCCCTACTTCAACCCGCGGACCGGGTAGGAAAATACCCATACGCCCGCCGACATTGCGATCCGATTCGAGGTTGTTGTGTCCGCTGCTCACCGCCGAGACATAGGCCGCATAGTTCAGGTTGACCTTGGCATTGACCGGAAATCCACCGCGCAGCATCATGCCGTCACTCGATTCAGCGGAGAGCGGCAGAATCAAAGGATCCTGTTGCAGGCTGCGGATCCAAATGGGGTACAGACGTTCATTGAAGATTCCAAACGGCGTGAGAAATCGTCCCATGGTGACGGTAAGGTAGGGGTTAGCGATGTAATCCGCCTGCAGATAATCGAGATTCTTGCTCACCATACCGCCGTACGAGCCGCCGTCGGGAGGTCGCTGAAATGCTCCTTCGAACTCTGCCCTCGATTCCACCAGCCAGCGGTCGCCGAAAGGCACAAGAAGAACAGGATTGATTTGGGCATCAACCTGATTTTGTCCCGCCGTGACGAAGTTGAAATAGCCGGCCGTACCGGTAAGAATGGGGACCGCCTTCTCCCCATCAGACGACTGGCCGGCCGCTAGACCCGCCGTGAAGCATAAGAGAAGGAATAGCCCGGCCGACGCGGGTAGAACAAACCTCGGCCAGCACCGCAAACTCGCCCTTTTCCAGAAATACGACAAGAACAGAACTCCGCTCACACGTTGGTCCGATTGTCCTTCGGCGAGGTAATGATAGGAACAGTACGGAGGTAACTTTTCAGATGGACAGGCACCCGTGACACGGAGCCTCCCCCTGCGTCCCGATTTGGAAATGCACCTGCAAACTTCACCGTGCTTTTGACCGGCGAATATTTGCGATCCGGAAGCGAACTGCACCATCGATGTGACATTCACCGATGTGACATTCACGCCCAGTGGCAGAAGTTGCAATTCCAGCCGAAGACTAGAGTGTGAACTTATAGCCGAGACGAGGTACTGTTCGGAAGTGGACCGGACAGTTTGGATCGTTCTCCAACTTGTGCCGGAGTTTCATAATGTGATTATCGATGCTGCGGTTAGTGGTGTACCCGTCTCCATAGCCGCAAACTCTCTTCAACAACTCGGCGCGTGTGATGATGCGATCGGGATTTTCAACGAAAAACTGCAGCGTCTTGAACTCATGTGCCGTCAACGCGACTGAGGTACCGTTGCGAGTCACCTCCACTTTCCCGAAGTGCACGACAATGCCGTCAAAAACGACTTGACTCACTATGGCTGGCGGGTGGCTGTGGCGCAAAGCCACTTTCAGCCGCGTCAGGAGTTCCCGCGGACTAAAAGGTTTGGTAACGTAGTCGTCGGCACCCATCTCCAATAGAGTGACTTTGTCGTTAAGGTCACAGGAAGCAGTGAGAATAATGATGGGGAGCGAGGGCTCAGCGGCCTTCATCTTCTGGCAGAGATGTTTGCCAGACAACTCGGGGAGGTGCGAATCCAGAATGGCCGCGGACGGTACTTCTGCATGAAAACTGTCGAGACCCGCTCGGCCGTCCATGTGTCCCTCGACGGCGAAACCTTCCGCCTCAAACAGTCGCTTCAGAATCTTTTGGACGGATGGATCGTCTTCGACCACCAGAATCCGGTTCGTGAGTGCGGGCAATTGAGGCTGACACGTTGTAGGTTTATCGAATGGCTTGGACCCGAGACTCATTATGGCCACCTGTCTACGCAACTGCAGAATCCAGGCCTTTCTGCAGATTGGCTCCGAGTGACATGGCCAGGGCTATGATCAGTAGATGCGGAGGTTGAAATAAGCCTTCAAACGTGAGTGTTGTTCCAGTCAAGAGTGATCCAGGTAGCGAGCTGTCAGTAAGAACAAGCGCTGTGATCGATGGATTGAGGCACAGCGCCCGCCGACAGAACAAACAAACCATACTGACAAACGTTAGAATCCGCGTTGAGCCGCGTCAGCCGCGGTCGCCAGCGCATTCAGCGTGTCGAAGAACTCGGTCGATTGCCCGATGAAGAGTCCCATATCGGTGAGGAACTGGACCACTCCCGCTGCAATCCCATCTGGTTCGGTGGGACGAATCACAGCGCACCGGGGCAGAGATGGGGCGATGAATTCGCATGCAACTGGGAAGATCAAGTTGGTTTGGGTCAGAGGCGAACCCGACGCATTGAGATTCGGGATGAACAGTCCAGTAACGGGATCGGTCAAAGGAGCCAATGGCGCAGACGCTGCGTTGCCCGCAAAGTCCACCCACTCCACCAAGTGTGCTACTTCGTCTCCGCCGATGCTAACCACGATGCGGAGGACTTCCACGTTGTGTGCCTTCTGGACCATGGCGGAGTAAAGGCTACTGCCCCCTTGCTCAATCGTCCCAAAATGAAAGGCGGCCGTGTCCGCGATAGCCTGAATGTGATCTGGAGGACCAAAATCGGCATTCGTAATAGGGATTGCAGGCTTGTCCGTGATCGTGACCGCCTGGGGATAGGTGGCTCCGAAATCGGGATTCGTTTTGCTTCGATACCGGATATACCAACTCGTATCCACTGTGAGCTGCATAAGGTTCGTGAGCCGTCCGATTTGCTTGGCCCCGGTAGCTTGGCTGCTCGGCAGGGTGCGGAACTTGTCGAGATTGACAGGTGCAGCGCCCTTGGATTTCAAGTAAGCATTAAGGAAATTTGCATGGCTGATCTCGTCAATGGTATTGCTGGTGATGTACTGCGAACCATCGGGATCGAGCTGTTGAAAAGCCAATTGATAGCGGTTCTGAGTCCCGGTGGTGAGTCCTCCGAGCTCGGCATATTGTACCCACAGATCGCTCTCCAGGATTTCGGCTGTGGCCAGGAACCGGAGGATCGCAATATCTCCATCGCTGATCTTTGCTTTGCTGGTAGTGGCGTGAGCCAAGGCGCCCAAGCCGTTGCTGAGAAATCCTGCACCTACTGTTGCCGCGGCGCCAGCAACCGTGCTTTTCTTGAGAAATGAGCGCCGGTTGGCAGCACGTTCCAGAACCTCCGCGAGTTGCTTCATAGTTTCCTCTCCTTCACCGTGTTCACTGATTGCATCGAATCACGGTGTGAGGCACAGTACCGCGCGCGAGTTGAGCCTATGTCACCAGGTGGTCAAAAGTTTGTATCGTTTTGGGGACGCTGTCTCTTCGAATCTCGCCAATTCAAGTTCGCAGGCTTGCTCAGCGGGGTTTGACCATTGTGACGTNNTCCAGGAGCGTCCGCGCCGAAGTGGACCACTTAGACTATCCTGCATTGCCCGCCGCTAAGCTTTTGCCGTTGGGGTCCACTGCGTTCTGTTGAAATTCACTAATTCTCCGGGCCAACAATTCATTCGAAAAAGGCTTGTTAAGCAGAATGGCGCCTGAGCCGATCTTTGCGTTCTCAAGAGCTGCCCGCATCCGTGTACCCAGACATGAAAATTACGGCTAACCCTTCTCGCTTTTTGTCGTAGCTTTTCGACCAGTTCCGCAGCCCCTGGGCACCAGTCCTGCACTTTGGGAAGACTGTGCTCCCAGTTCTGAGGCGATGATCAACCGGCAACGCATCGTGCACGAACGACGTGTCGCCATTATTATGGAGTGACTTGGCTAACTGTCTATATGAATACCACTCGCGCCCTCCGGGCACTCGCAAACGACCGCAGACTGCAAATCTTAAGCTGGCTCAAGGACCCAACGAAGCATTTCCCGCCACAAGTTGACGGCGATTTGGTCAGAGATGGCGTGTGCGGGGTGCTCATCGCTCGCAAACTGCACATCAGTCAACCTACCGCCAGCGAACACCTCAAGATCTTATGTCAGGCTGGCCTTATCCGTCCCAAACGAATCAAAAAGTGGATTTTTTACAAGCGAGACGAGGCCAAAATCAATCACCTGAAGACGATGGCTCTGGCGAAGTTGTAGAACCACTTCGCAAGACCGGGGCGCGATGAATCGCCACTACCAGTTCGCGAGAGGCGGAGGCGTGCTTGCGATACGCAGACTGGGACTCCGCTAACGCGGAGTTCCTCGCCGTGACTTGGTGGCTGCGCGATCACCTGGAAACGGACAGGTTCGTCGGAGTGATTCCGAAATGGATGGCGCCTACCCCGCGGAATGGCAAGGTCCTGCCCGACCGTCAAGAAAATCCGCTCGCCATTGATTTCCATCGCAGCTTGGACGGACAGGATGAAGAGAAACTGTTGGGCCTTGCTGTGGAACTGACACACCTCGGCGGCGCCGGTGGGATGCCTGCCCCGATTTCGCGGAGGTCCGACTCGTGCAGTCAATGCCCTCCGTCAAGGTTAGCTCCCCAGACCTAGAGCGGAGCAATCTCCAGCTCATGGGGCGCCAATACCAGGTTTCTTTCCGCTTCCGCTGGCGTCGTCGGCCTCGGTAGTCTTCCATCATTTTTCCAGGCTTTACAAGCGCATGAATTTGTGTCACCATGCTTCGTCATTTAGCTAAGTGTAGATGTTACTGGCTGCCCTTTCAACTGACAGAATTGAACGAAGCCACGGTTTGGCCGATGCCAGGAATAATTCAGAGGCTAGGAGAAAGAAGTGTCCGTATACGAAAAACTCGATGCTCTCCATATCACGCTCCCGGAGGGGACGCCGCCGGTGGCAGCTTTCCTGCCCTTCTTGCGCACCGGCAACCTGCTTTTCTCGGCTGGCCATATTGCCAAAATCGATGGCCGGCCTTGGGTCGGCCAGTTGGGCGCAAATCTCACCATCGAGCAAGGGAAGAACGCCGCGCGTGCCGTAGCGATCGATCTCATGGGCACATTGCAGGCCGCGGTGGGCGACCTGAACCGGATCAAGCGCATTGTGAAGTTGATGGTGCTCGTGAACAGCACTCCGACCTTTACCGAACAGCACCTGGTGGCCAATGGCGCCTCGGAGCTCTTCGTAGAGATATTCGGCGATGCGGGAATGCACGCTCGCAGCGCCTTCGGTGTCGCTCAGGTGCCATTTGGATCGTGTGTAGAAATCGACCTAGTCGCAGAGGTCGATGAATAATGCCGCAGACCAACTCTTTCCGGTACAGAGTCGTTGATGTCTTCACGACGGAGTCGTTGGCGGGAAATCCGCTCGCCGTGTTTCCAGACTCGTCTGCGATCGACGAAACTACCATGCAAAAAATCGCCCGGGAACTCAACCTGGCCGAAACCGTCTTCGTGCTTCCCGCGACGCGCAAAGATTGCCAGGCGCGCCTGCGTATATTCACGCCGGCCAAGGAGATGGCATTTGCCGGCCATCCCACTCTCGGCACCGCGTTTGTCCTGCTGCAGGAAAAAATTGTCGCGCGCAACGTCAGCGAATTCCTGCTGGAGGAGCAGGTCGGCCCAGTCCCGCTTCGAATTGAAGATGGGCAGCGCCCGCTGATTTGGTTGCGCATGCCTCCGATTCACGAAGGCAAATGCTACGAATCCTCTCTCTGCGCGAGAGTGCTTGGGCTGGAACCACAGGACCTCTTTCCGATGAAGCCGCAACTGTTCAGCGCCGGCAATCCCACGGTGGTTGTTGCCGCGAAGGANNACGAGCCCTTCTGCGTCTACCTGTTTACGCCTACGCCCGATGGGGCCTATTCGCGGATGTTTGCACCGGAGTACGGAATTCCGGAAGATCCGGCGTCCGGAAGTTGCATGGGGCCATTGGCAGTTCTCATGATGCGTCACAACCTGATCTCGGACTCTGCCGGCACCCGCTTCGTAAGCGAACAAGGAACAAAAATGGGCCGCCGCAGTTTGTTGCATGTAGAGCTTCACGGAAAGCAAGCTGCCGATGGAATTTACGTCGGCGGTCACGTCACGCCGATTGTAGAGGCCGTCATGACCTTAGGTCCCCGCTAGGACTCGATCATGAATTCGATCCGTGTAGGAGGGTTTATGGCAACCGAAGTCATTGGCCACCATGGCGACCGGCGCTCGGACAATCTTTTTTTCTCCGGCATGGCGGTCATCGCTCTCGCCTCGGTCTTCGTGGGCTTCGCACATACCTACTATCTGGCCGGGGTGTTCAAAGCTCCACTTCCCAACCTGCTCGTTCATATTCATGGCGCCGTGTTTTCCTGCTGGATCCTTTTGCTCATCGTACAAACCTCACTGGTGGCCGCTGGCCGCGTCGAGGCGCATCGTCGCCTGGGGCGATTGGGCTTCGGCTTGGCGGGTTTGATGGTCGTCTTGGGCCTGCTCGTGGCCACCGACTCGGTGGCTAGGCATTTTGCCCCCGGCGAAGCGGGAATGAGAGTCAGAGCCTTTTACACGGTTCCCCTCTCGGTCATGCTGGCCTTTGGGACTCTGATTTATTTTGCCTTCCGCAACCGCTTCAACCCTGCCGCCCACAAGCGACTCGTCCTGATCGCCACGATTGCCATCCTAGATGCGGCCTTTGAGTGCTGGCCCGTTCCCGCCACGTGGTGGGGGGAGCGGCCGGCAGCTCTGTTATGCACCACGCCGTTGCTCTTATTGATCATGGGCTACGACTATTGGTCCAGGGGCAAGGTCGATCGCACCACCCTATGGGCCAGCTTATTCGTGGTCGTGCTGCAGCAGGTGCGGGATCCAATCGGACACTCCGCTCCCTGGCAGTCTTTTGCCGTGTGGGTGCAGACCCATGCTCGCTCTTTGCACCTCTAAAGTCCAAGTCGATGGATGCCAAACCCATTTTCTTCGGGAGGAAAACAACGGCGGCCGCCAAACGGCGTGATGATCGCGAAGAAATTCACAATGCGGCTTCCTATGGCGGAACAATCGGACACTTGGGCCAACAAGACTTCGAAATGGTGGTGAGGAAAAATCAAGTGTAACGAATCCCGGTGGCCTCACCCTAACGCACGATGCGGGCCAACAAATCATGGGGTTCCTACAAATTGAGGAGAGTCACTCGCATGAAAACAATACGAACCTTAGCGCTGTTGCCGGTCACGATCGTTATCTTTGCCCTTGCCTGGGACGCGATTCTGATGGGTAGCGGCAGAAAGACCGCACTTGCCGCGTCCTCCGATGGGCTCCATCTCGACGTATTCGTGGGCGAGGATAGCTGGAACGTCACCTCTACTTTGGTCTATGGAAAGAGCGAGGCAATCCTGGTCGATAGTCAGCTTCGAATTAGCCAGGCCAAAAAGCTGGCCGACCAGGTTGCAGCCAGAGGAAGGCGGCTTAAAGCAATTATCATTACGCATCCCGATGAAGATCATTACTTCGGGATGTCGGTGCTTCATGAGCGGTTCCCCGATACGCCCATCTACATGACCGCCCCCGCGCTTGCACAGTTCAAACGCACGTCAAACGAATTTCTCGCACGTTTTAGAAAGCGCGCACCGTCTGAAACCCCCGACAGCTTACCCACTCCCGAGGTGTTGCCGACCACGATTTTCACTGTAGACGGTGAAACTGTGGACGTGATCAAGGATTTTCAGGGAGACGTCCTGAAGCCCGCGAATAGCTTCCTTTGGATTCCCTCCCTGCGTGCAGTGATTGCCGGCGATGTAGTCTTCAATGGTGTTTACGCCTACCTTGCGGATTCGAGTCCGGAATCGCGCCGTGCCTGGCACGACTCCTTGCAGCTGATCGCAGCGCTGCAACCGCAAGTGGTTGTTGCCGGTCATAAGAGAAACGCGGAAATCCCAGATTCTCCCCAGGCGATAGCGTCGATGGAGAGGTACCTGGACGACTATGAGTCGGCCAGAATAGCGTCCTCCAATGCCGATCAGCTGGTCGCAGCGATGAAGCGAAACTACCCTGATTGGACCGAGGAAGAGCTCCTCGTCTTTTCAGCGAAAGCAGCCTTTCCAGGCACAACCCCCAAATGAAAAGCGCGACCCATGTACCAGGATGCAGAACCGATGAGCCCGTT
>PMHI01000425.1:13165-13306 GCA_003156615.1 Acidobacteriaceae bacterium
TGGAAAACGGCAGTGTCGATAAGCTTTGCATTGTGGTGGCAGAAGGCACATCTACCGTTAACCTCGTCGCAATCGCACCGGCGGATGGATTCACACTCTGGGGGGTGAAGCTGCAAGTGGTCCCGGTCGGCAGACCCGAGC
>PMHI01000425.1:13407-16315 GCA_003156615.1 Acidobacteriaceae bacterium
GGTGGGTGCCAACCGCGAGTGTCGTGCTCGAGAACGACGCCGAGGCGCCGCTTAACGCCGATGAGCCGCTTTGCGCAGAACCATCGAGAAACGTGACCGAGCCGGACGGAGACACAGTTCCGGATTGAGGTGTGACCTTGGCCGTGAACGTGACGTTTTGCCCGGAAACTATATTGGTGGAGGACGCGGCGAGAGACGTGGCGGTTGCTGCCGGAACGATGATTGCGGGCGTGAAGACGAAAACTGTGGCGGAATACGATGGGAAACTATAGGTGACTGCGTTCGACACTACGGGCACTGGAGTTCCTGCAACGATCTGCGTGAGGTTTGCGTTGCTGTAGGTGTAGACCGCTGCGCTTCCGGTCGGTTTGAAGTTCTGCAGGGNNTAGTGCGCCGTAGACGGAGAGCTGGCCTTGATTCGTGCTGGTAGAGGTCACCGAGGTGTCGCCAAATTGTCCGCCCGCCCCGTCATAGTTGCGGTACAGACGGAAACTGTAGGCGACTGGAGCGGTTGGTTGCGGCGCGCCCCACATATTGGCGAAATCCAGGCTTTGGACACCGTAGATTCCGAGCACATCGGCTTCTGTGACCGCATCGACCAGGGGATCGGTTCCGCTGCTGAAGCTGTACTCGGAGATCGATAATTTCGTTCCCGGATAATAGGTCTGAATCCAGCTTTGAAAGCGCGGGATAAGCATCATCGGCCCATCGAAATACCACTCCTCGACCCAACTCCCGGAATTGAACGCGGGATCCCACAAGGCGCGAGTGGATTCCAGTTCGGCCGAGTTGGTGGAACCACCGCCGTAATAATGTTCATCGAAATAATCGAGGATACGGTGGTGGTTGGCCTGCTCGTAGGCTGACATCTGCTGCAGATAATACTGGCCGGCGAAGAGACCATCCTGCTGGCTGGGAGTTCCGATCCATCCACCAAGGGTGAAATCCACCGGCCCGAAAACTTTCGCCGAAGGATCGCTCTGCTTAATCATGGCAGCATACTGCTGGCCTAAGGCGATGATGGTGTTGTAGTCGGGTTGGCTGGGTTCGACATCGCGATGAGTGTTGCTCCAGCCGCCCGGCTCATTGTCGAGTTGATAGTAGGGAACTCCGCCATTCGCGGCCGTCCCAAATGTCGAGGTCAGATGCTCGAGCCAGCCTTGCTCGAGCGCCACCGTGTTATCGATGTGATTGGCGTAAATGTCGTTATCGATTAATTGCGCGCCGCTGGGGGAGGAGATGCTATTGCCACAGGTTTCGCCGTTGGGAAATACGTAGGGATTGGTCGATTGCTGTGCGCCGTACACTGAAACCGGAAAACTGCAACTCCAAGCCGAGCTTTTATTCACGTAGGGAATAATTGGAATGGTCAATAGTGTGTGCGCGTTGGAGGCGGCTTTATAGGTGTTGATCATCAGATCAGCCGACGCGCTGGGCGTCGGAGTTGTTTGCCCATTGCCTCCCATGAAATACCAGTCAAAGCCTGAGTTGCTCGAATCCACTTCCCAGTTGTAGCGGGTGGTGGCATCGCCCCCCCAGCGGATATTAGGAACCTGAATTTCCGCCGCAAAAGTTTCGTCCAGGCCGTAACTGGCGATTCCGTAGATGTCGGGATTGATGGGATGGGGGTTGCCGGTGGCGTTAACGATCAGCGTTGGCGTCGTCTGAGCGATGCTCTCTTGTGCCGAAAAAAGAAGAAAAATGCTAAGAACCGCGGCAGAGCAGGGCAAGCGAAGCGAGAATCGAAGCATGAATCGCCCCTCCGGCAGGATTCTAAGAAATTTATGAGAGCCTAGCGGCGCCGGAGTGCACGGTCAAAGGTACGGAAGGACAAGTCGAGAAGAAGCAATTCGCCCACGGAGGGCGGGCTTTCACAAGGCAGATTTGGGCCGAAGTATCAGAAAAGAGTGGTCGCCGCGCAATTTCTGAAATTCGACGGCGATTCCCCACAATTCTGAATCGATGGTCGGCGGTGAGGAGGGAACCCCGAGCTCCCGGCGCAGGAACGGGCTTCGCGGAAATCTGGGCTGTCTCGAGCNNACAGGGCGTCTCCTACCCGCGGCAAGGGAAGCATCCCACCTGTTTTCGTTTCAGGCGCAGCTACCTTCTTTCAGCCTGGTATCAGCGGGACACCGGCAAATATGAAAGGAGGTTCTTGTGAACCCATCGAAGCTCTTACCCGCTCACTCATCTTTTGAGTCCATCCGGAAGCAGGCAAAAAAACTAGTCCGCCAGTTTGCCACCGGCGCCCCCGACGCTCTGGCCCGTGTCCACGCCCAAATGCCGGTTCCGACCCTTCCTCTTTCGCTGCGAGACGCCCAGCTTGTGCTCGCCCGGGAGTATGGCTTCGCAGGCTGGCAGGACCTTCGCGCGGCAGTGCTCGGTCAGGAAGGCGGCGGCCTGGAGTGGGCGGCCGCCGAGGCGGAGCGAGCCATTCACGACAACAGCGTCGAGCGATTGGCGCAACTGGTTCAGCAATATCCAGCGCTTCTATCGTGGCGCGGCGACTCCGGGGAATCGTTGCTCGGGTTTGCCACCGGCTCCTTTGGCGATAGCGGCGATCCTTACCGGGAGCAGATGTTCACGCGCCTGGAATGCGCCGAGTTTCTTCTAGACGCCGGGGCCATCGCGAACCCGGCGATATGGGAGGACGCAATTCGCGCCCGCGCCCGGGCAGTGTTGCTGCTGCTTTCGCGCAAGGGTGTTCTGCCGCGCAGGCTCGATGTTCTCGCCGCATTGGGTGACGACGACGGCGTGCGCGATTGTCTCGAGTCCGCACGGAGTTGCCCCAGTGGCGATGCCACGGCTGTCATGCAGGCATTCCTCTGTGCCTGCCGGTTCGGCCATCAGGCAGTTGCTTCCCTCATTCTCGACCGTTGTATCGAGCTCGACCCCGCGCTCGGGCAGC
>PMHI01000425.1:16325-27590 GCA_003156615.1 Acidobacteriaceae bacterium
GTGGCTCGAGAGGGAGCCGGATCTGCTCCGCGAATCCCATCTCGCCCCGCAGGTGGAAATTGTGGAACACGCGGTCTTGAAGGATCGCGGGCCCTTCATCACGCGATTGTTGGAGTTCCATCCCGCTCTCGAGCTAAGACGCCCACCTTCGTCCGCTCTGGTGTTCGCTCTGGAATATGGGAAGGCGCATCTCATTCCTCGGTTAACCCCGATTTGGCCTTTACCGGACGACCTCTGCCACGCCGCAGGCGTAGGCAACTTCTCCCGAGTGAGGGGATGGTTTGATGAGGCCGGCCGTCTGCGGCTGGGAAGCCTCGCTCAGCATTACCCCACCAACGCTCCCTCTGTTTTGCGAAACCTGCACTGGACTCCCGCCAACCCGCAACACATCCTGGACGTGGCGCTGGCCTGGGCATGCATGAACCGGCACTTTGAGATTGCGTCTTTCCTGCTGGAGCACGGCGCCAATATCAATACCAACTGGAGCACGCACGAGCCGGCTGGCATCCTGCACGAATGCGCCGTGAGGGGGAATTATGAAGCAGCAAAATTCCTGATTGACCACGGCGTTGATATGACCATACGCGACTATCGCTGGAACGCGACCGCCGAAGGGTGGGCGTACCACGCTGCCAAGGACCAGAACATGGCGGAGTTCCTGGCGCGTGCCGAGACCGCACGGAAAGCACAGTCCCTTTGAAAAGGACACGGTTAGGGCTTTGGAGTGCCGACTGCAAGGCAGCCGGCCACAAACGAGCCTGGGGGAGAACAATGATTGATCTCCTCGAAGCCGACGTCGGGACAACGTCGTCGGAGTCAGCGTTGAAAGGTAACTTCCGGCTAGCCCGGGATTTGCCCGGAACAGAACCAGCAGCAAATGTCGTTGCAGAACACCCAGGACCCGATTCCGCTGCAGGGTCCAGATCACACACCACTTCTCGAAGACGGAGACACTTTGGTTATGGGATACTCCTCACCAGCAATCAAGTCTTGCAGGTTATCGCCGCGCTATAAGGCAGACGCGAGCGACTGTCCGGCCGGGAGGTGAGTCGTGAAAGAGGCTTTGACAAGAGCGGCGGCAGGTTCGGTGGCGACGCTGATGACAATTGCGGTTGTGACGGCGGGGCTGGGCGGACTTCAAGCACGCGCTCAACAGGCAAGCCCGGAACAGCCGGACAACTACACCTGGTTGGAAGACATACACGGCGAGCGGCCCATGGCCTGGGTAAAGGCTGAGAACGCTCGCACGGCAGCGGTGATCGAGAACGACACTCACTTCTTGCCCCTGGAGGCGGAGGCGTTGGAGGTGCTCGAGTCTCCGGACCGGCTGCCGGACCCGCAGTTTCGCAACGGCGTGGTATACAACACCTGGCGCGATGCCGAGCACGTGCGGGGAATCGTACGATGCACAACGCTCAAGGATTATCTGACGGCGGAGCCCAAGTGGGAGACGGTGCTCGACTACGATGCGCTCTCCAAAGCCGACAACCAGAGTTGGGTGGGGAAAGGACTCGAATGCCTGCATCCCGAAGATGAGCTTTGCCTAGTGGCGCTGTCGGCAGGCGGCGAGGATGCTGTGGTCCTGCGCGAGATGAACCTGAAGACCGGCGAGTTCGTCGAGGGTGGTTTTGCGCTCCCGCGCGGCAAGCAGACCGTGTCATGGGTCGACAAGGATACGCTGCTGATTGGGCGCGATTGGGGCCCGGGAACGATGAGCCAGGCCGGTTATCCGGTCACCGTACGGCGGTGGAGGCGCGGCCAGCCCATGGAGAGCGCCGAGGAGGTGTTCCGCGGAGATGTGAAGGACAACGGCTATGGCGATCCTGCGCGCGTCTTCATCGATGGACGGGACCATCACGCAATTGTCGTGCAGCGGAATCTGAGCACCTTCGCACATGAGAACTATCTGCTGTTGCCCGGCGGAGCCAGGAAGCTTTCACTCCCGCTGAAGGCCAGAGTCGGTGGGCTGCTGGGCGGTCAGTTGCTCGTTACTCTGGATGAGGATTGGACGCCCGACGGACAAACCAACAAGGTTGCTCAGGGATCGGTGGTTGCGCTTGATTTGGCCGCGGTAGAAAAGGACCCGGTGCGGCTGAAGCCGACGGTGGTGTTTGCGCCCACTGCACGGGAGTTCGAACAGTGGTTTTCGACGACGAAGAATCACGTGGTGCTGGCCACGCTTGAACACGTGCAGGGCCGCGCGTATGTGTACACACTGGGCAGCGATGGAAAGTGGATACACCAGCGGCTTCCGGTGCCAGCCAATCTGACGATCAGCTCTGGAACGGCCAGCCAAACCGACGATCGCTTCTTCCTCGGAATGGAGGGTTTCCTGACGCCGCCCTCGCTGTGGCTTGGCGATGCGAGCGACGGAACCTTCACTCTTGCCAAGTCGCAGAAGCCCGAGTTTGATGCCAGCGCCGATGTGGTCGAGCAGTTGGAGGCGACCTCAAAGGACGGGACCAGAGTGCCGTACTTTGTAGTGCATCGCAAGGACATGCCGTATGACGGATCGAATCCGACTCTGCTGACCGCCTATGGTGGATTTCAGGTTTCCAATACTCCGCACTACTCGGCCGTGGACGGCAAGTTGTGGCTCGAGCACGGAGGCGTGTATGTGCTTGCCAATATCCGCGGTGGCGGCGAATTCGGTCCAGCGTGGCACGAGGCCGGCCTAAAGACGCATCGGCAGCGGATTTACGACGACTTCTACGCCGTGGCCCAGGATCTCGTGACACACAAGATTACTTCCTCGCGCCGGCTAGGCATCATCGGCGGGTCGAATGGCGGCCTGCTCATGGGCGTCGAGTTCACACAGCACCCGGAGATGTGGAATGCCGTCGTGATCGAAGTCCCGCTGCTCGACATGCTTGGCTTTGAGCATTTGTCGGCCGGTGCCTCATGGGTGGGCGAGTACGGTTCCGTCTCGGTACCAGTGGAGCGGGCCTTCCTCGCCTCCATTTCACCGTATAACCAACTGACGCCGAATGTGCATTATCCCGAGCCGCTGATTTTTACCACCACCAAAGACGATCGCGTCGGGCCGGTTCACGCCCGCAAGTTTGCCGCGCGTCTCGAGGAATTTCACAAGCCCTTTTTCTACGACGAGATCACCGAGGGTGGACACGGTGCAGGTGCTGATAAGAAGCAGGAAGCCAGGACCGATGCCGGGGACTTCACCTATCTCATGATGAAGCTGATGGATTCAACCGACCCTGGACGGCATAATTGAAAAAAGTGACGAACTCCCGCTTAGTCGGGCATCCGGAAGTTGGCAAACGGGCAACTGTTTGCGTTCATCCCCGATTGTTATAATCGCGAGTGCTTCTACGAGCGGCAATTGGATAGAAGAAATGAGTGTCACAAGAATCCACTGGGGGCGAATTCTGATCGGCGGGCTGCTTGCGGAAGTGGCTCTCATTCTCGCGATTGTTCCTCTTGGCTTGCGTCTCGGCGACAATTTCCTGCATTACACTGCTCCTCCGGGATCCTTCGTCATGTGCTTCCTGGCAGCGCTCTGGGTGTGTCGACGGATCGAATCCCATTTCATTCTGCATGGGACACTGGTCGGAGTGGTGGCGGCCCTTATCTACGTTGCCTTGACACGCGCCCAGTCCGAGCCTTTCGCATACATCGTGGCCCACGTGCTGAAACTCGTGGGCGGTGCGTGCGGCGGCTTCGTCGCCCAAGGGCGGCGATCACCGTCTCCGGCGGAAACCGTTCACGATTGATTCACTGTCTCACCGGTTCCGCTTTTACTGCCAAGTGGTCGGCCAATAGGAACTTGGTCCGGAAACGGGCTTCGGAACAGGCAATTTCTTTAACGGACCGTCTGCTTAGACAGCCAAACGGTGCCTGGAACCGAGCCTCATTCCAGTCGGCGCGGTTCGAGCGAGGAATTGAAAGCGCCAATTCGCCACGTCGGCGACCTAGACGTTGCTCCGGTCGACTGTAGCTACACGATTGGAGGTTTCTCGGACTTTGCCCGGAGCACCTTCAGCCTGTGAAACTTAGGATCCAGGATCTGGGGAAGATCCGAACCATAAATATTTCCTGTTGACTTTGCTCTGTCGCGGGCATAATAAAACGATTCAATACGGCCTTTTGTTGGCCTTTAGCGCTTTTGCCTTTGGTGCGCTCCGGTACTTGGCTATCCCAAACAGTGATTCAGGAGTTCTGCCATGCCTGATAGCTCGCGGTTGCTGGCTGTTCGTTTTTCCGTCGTCCTCTGTCTCGTGCTGGCGCCTTGCGTGCTTCCTGCCGCCGCCCAACTCAACACCGGGTCAATGGGCGGGGCGGTAACCGACGCCTCGGGAGCCGGTGTGCCGGGCGCGCATGTCGGTCGCGACGGACGTGGATAAAGGGTTCGCCTTCCCGTGCATCACTGACGGCGCTGGCCCTTTTCTCTTGCGCAGCTCGGGGCTAGTTACGATCAACGGTCCGCGCGAAATTGCGGTTGGGGCGAAAGGGTTACTTCTAAGAACAGAGGTCTTCCGCGCGTCTCCTATGGGACAGCCGGAATAACATGAAGGAGAGAACGTGATCATCAAAGCGTGGGAATGGAGCGTGTCGGTATGTCTGGTCGCGAGTTCGTTGCTTTGGGTATCGAGTAAGGCGAGCTCCCAAACCATAACCATCGATGCCGCACCCTCGCACGTCGCCAACACCTTCAGCCCCGTCCGTTCTTTGGGCGCTGCCATCGATCGGCTGAGGACTGGAACGCCCGACCATCTGCTGACCGACCCGATTCTTAAGGAGATTCTTGGCGCGGGATGGCAAACCGTGACCTATCGGCAAAACACAGAGCTCATGGTCGAAGCCTGGCACTGGAACCCGAACGGTACCTGGAGCGATGCGGAGAAGCAGCAGGGCTATTTTGTGGGCAGCGCGGAACCAACCGCGGAGTTGATTCGCCATTCGTGGGCAGCTCCGCTTCCGCATCGCGGCTTCAGCCGCGGCGACGGAAACGGCTGGTCCCGGCTCACCGACGGCGATCCCAAGTCGTACTGGAAGAGCAATCCCTACCTCACCAAAGCCTTCACCGGCGAAGACGACTCGCTCCACCCGCAGTGGGTGATGATCGATCTGGGCAGCAAAGTCCCGGTCAACGCCATACGCATCGCATGGGCCGAGCCCTACGCGAAGCACTACTCAGTCCAGTTCTGGACCGGCGAACTGGAACCTTTCTATGACGGGACCACCAAGGGCACCTGGCAAAGTTTTCCCTTAGGCGCCATCACCGAAGGCAAGGGTGGCACGGTCACGCTGAAGCTGGTTTCCTGGATGATTCCCGTGCGGTATCTCCGCATCTGGATGACGGAATCCTCTAACACCTGCGACACTCACGGTTCTGCCGACAAGCGAAACTGTGTGGGTTACGCCATCAATGAACTCTATGTCGGGGCGCTCTCGGCAGATGGCCAGTTCAATGATTACGTCACTCATTTTCCCAGCCGCAATCAGACCGTGACCTGGCCGTCTTCGGTTGATCCATGGCACGCGGCTTCTGATATGGACGAATCCAGAGGAGACCAGGTCGGCTTCGATTTTTTCTTCACCAGCGGCGTTACCCGCAGCCTTCCCACCATGGTTCCCATCGCCATGTTGTATTCCACGCCGGAGGATGGAGCGAACGAGATTGCCTATCTCTACAAACGCCACTATCCGATCTCGTGGATCGAGATGGGAGAAGAGGCCGATGGACAGCACATGTTACCCGAGGACTATGGCGCGTTGTACCTGCAATTCGCCACCGCGATTCACCGGCTCGTTCCCGAGGCCAAGCTGGGTGGACCGCCCTTCGAAGGAACATTTGATGATGTTGAAGTATGGCCAGACGCGGCCGGGAAAGTCTCATGGCTCGGACGATTCGTCGACTACCTTAAAGCCCACAGGCGCCTGAACGACTTCACCTTCTTCTCTTTCGAACATTATCCCTACCAGGACAAGCCCACCTACTCCTGGGCTGACCTGTACCCGGAGCCGGATTATGTCAGGCACATCGTTCAGGTCTGGAAGGACAACGGCTTGCCCCCGAATATTCCCTTCTTCATGACCGAGGGCAACATCGGAGGTGGAGCGGGACCTTCGACCGTAAAGAGCGCCTTGTGGTTGGCCGACTATGTCGGCTCCATGATGACCGCCGGCGCCGCGGCCACTTACTTTTTCCACTACATGCCTTCGCCAGGCCGGATTAATGGCTTTCTCATACTCGATGAGAAATACAACGTAGTGGGCTATCCTCCGCAGTACTTGGCCACGCAGGTGATCACCAAGGAGTGGGTCCAACCCGTCGATGCTCCCCACAAACTCTTCAAAGCTTCGAGCGACGTGACCGACGCAGCGGGGACGCTGCTGGTCACCGCGTATGCCGTCGAGCGTCCTGACGGACAGTGGTCCGTAATGCTGGTCAACCGGGACCAATCCAACGACCGTGCAGTGAAGATTGTTTTCAACGATGCCGAAACCGGGCATGACCGTCACTTCTCAGGCCGGGTTGATCGCATCACATTCGGATCCGCCGAATACAGCTGGCACGCCGAAGGAGAACGCGGTCACGCCGATCCTGACGGCCCTCCCTCCAAGTCGACGGTAAGTGGCGGCGCAGAAACGTTGTATAAACTCCCGATGGCATCCATTACCGTGCTACGTGGCTCCATCGGGGACCAGTAACCATCTTGTGGAACCAAAGGTACGAGCTTCCGCGCGGTGGTTCGGCCACGCGGTAGTGATCCAGATACGGCTTCGGGGAAATCGCTCGAACAGTTCCCTTTGCGCCTTACGCGTTTTCGAAAGATGTCCTCGAAGCCAACTTCGGGACACGTTAAAACGTAATTCCGGTTTGCCCGTGACTCGATGGATCGGTGTGCTTGCCAAAAAACGTGAGAGCTTTGTCGACTCCGGGTGGGCGCTCTCACGCGACACGGATACACTTCGCCGCTCCCGCCCCGCGCGGGGGATCGAAAGCTTTCACGCGCCGAGTCTGGTTCTCGCAGTGCGGCTCATTGTTTCAGGTCGGCGGGCCAGTTGGTGATCAGGGTGAGGGGTTCGCTCTGGGATTGCGGGAGAACGGTGTTCATCACGAATTTCTTGCCGTCAGCGGAAGCAGTATAGATTCCCGTCGGACCGCTCACCACGCTGGCCTTGAACAGGGCATGGGGCGTGCCCAGTTGCAGGTTGGCGCTGTTTTGCTGGATATCCACCGCCATCAACTGCTGGTCAATCGACCAGAAGTACAGTTCTTTGCCGTCATTCCGCCAGGTTGGTCTTGCTCCGCCGGCGGTTGATACCTGCCAGCGGCCAGCGCCGCCTGGGAAGGGCTGGATGTAAACCTCCATGCGGCCAGTCTCATCGTTGCTATAGGCCAGCCACTTGCCGTCGGGCGAAAATGAGGGCGTGACATCCAGGAAATTCGTGGCTATTACAGCGAACGGCTTTTGCTCGCCGGATTTATCCGGGAACATGGGCAGCGCCCAGATATCCCAGCCCGTGCTGGATTTGGGATCGTGCCGCATGTAGGCAATGTAGCGGCCGTCCGGCACAACGGAAAATACATAGTCGGTAACGCCGGGGGTTTCGAGCAGCTTCTCCTTGTTGCCTGTGCCGTCGGCGTTTTGACGGTAGAGGGAGTCGTTCGTGCCGGACGGCCCGTAACTGAAGACGATAGATTTTCCGTCGGGCCACCAGACCGGGTCGCCGCTCGATTGCGGGCCAAAGGTGATGCGGGTTTTGGTGTGGCGGGCGAGGTCGATCACCCAAATGTCGCCGAGACCGTTGACTTCGATGTCCACGGCCAACTTGCTTCCGTCGGGGGAAAGCTCGGGCCAGTAGTAATCGGCGGTTTCGGGCAGTACGGGTTCACCCTGCTTGCCGGATGCGTCGTACCAGACGAGTTGAGATCCGCCGCCAGCGAGACCGTGCTGGTAGAGCAGTTCGCCGTTCGCCGAGGCCGTTAGGATGCCTCGCCATGTGTCGGTATTAACCGCGACGTGGTCAGCTATGGGCTTGGCTTCGCCCTCCAGTTCCAGACTGCGCAGGTTGAAACTTTGCGCCATCAGCGTGCTGTCGCGAACGAACAACAGCTGTCCAGGAGCGGCATAAATAGCGTTGGAATCATTGCGCAGCAGCAACTTGGGCTCCTTCGAATCGAGCGCAGCCAAGTAGACGCCGCTGTCTGGGCTCGATGCTCCGTGAGCGAAGTAGAGATAGTGGTTGCCGTCAGGAAGAAATTGCGGCCAACGATGGGAAGTCTCCTTGCCGTCAACGGTGGTCAAGGGGACTGGCGTGCCCCCGGCAGCATCGACCCGCGCCACGCCCCCAGTCGAATCCGGAGCGAAAACGATCGTGCCACTGTTGTTCCATGTTCCTCCGCGTCCGACCTTTGCGTCGCAAAGAGCCTGCGGTGGGCCACCGCTGGCGTCGACCTTGTTCAGTTTTCTCGCGGCGAAGAACGCGACGTAGCGGCTGTCTGCGGACCAGAACGGATAGATGGCCCCGTCGGTTCCCGACATCGGCTGCGCGATCGTGGAATTCAGCGGCCGAACCCACAGCACTTGCTTGCCCTCTGTGCTTTTGGCCACGAACGCGATTCGCCGCCCGTCTGGCGAAAGCACTGGCGGGCCGGCGTCGTTTCCGGTCAGTAGGAAAGTGGCCTTCTCCGGTGGGAGGATGTAGGAGTGAACCGAGACCTGCGGTGCGCGAAGGGATTGCAAGTAGGCCGCCGCGAACGCAACCGCGGCGACGGCGAGCACTCCGGCCGCAACCCACGGCAGCCACGACCGGCGCGCAGGCACGACGGTGGGAGGTTGCGCGGAAGTCGCCGGCGCCTCGGCGATCGCCTGCAACTGGAGCTTCAGGTCATGCGCAGTCTGGATGCGCTCGTCAGGATCTTTGTCGAGGCATAGTCGAATGACGCGGTCCAGCCCCGGCGGCGTCTGGGGTCGCAGAGTCCTGACGGAAGGCGGATCGACGGCGAGAATCTGCCCCACGATGCTGGCCTGCGTCTTACCTTCAAAGGTGCGCTTGCCCGTCACCATCTCGAACAGCATCACGCCGAAGGCGAANNGCAGCAAAAACGGAGGGTGACGTGCCGCTTCCCTTGCCGGACGCGACCGTTGCGCCGAGCGGCTTTGCCAGACCGAAATCGAGAAGCTTGGCTCCTGATTTGGTGAGCATCACGTTGCCCGGTTTCAAGTCGCGATGCACCACTCCCGCGCGGTGCGCTTTTTCGAGCGCGTCGGCAATTTCGATAGCGATGGTCAACACCGGTTCGGGGGCGAGAGGTCCCTTTCTGAGCCGTTCGGCCAGAGACTCGCCTTCGAGGAACTCCATGACCAGGTAGTCGATGGGGCCTTCGTTGCCNNGCTTCGCGTTCGAAGCGGGCGCGCAGTTCAGTGCTTGCCACCAGTTGCGCGTTCAAGACTTTGATCGCAACCGTGCGCTCCAATCGTGTGTCGCGAGCGCGATACACTTCACCCATACCGCCCGCGCCGAGGGGCGATTCGATTTCGTAGGGGCCAAGTCTGGTGCCAGCGGTCAGAGCCATCGGTCGCCGCAATTATAGCCTGTGCGGCGCGTCTTCTCCTGCGGCCCAGGAGAAGATGCGAGATTGTGCGCGGTTGGTCGGCATAACCGGCCGATCTCTGCTCGTTTGCGCGCCCGAGTGAGATGGTGCAGGAGTTTGGACGAACCGCGACATGGCGGCCCAGAATGCCGAAACTTGCCCAATTTAACAGCCGAGGAGATGCGCACGATGTTTGAAAACGGCCGGAATTGGTCGTTCGCCCAGGACCTGCTCGAAAAAAGGGAAGGAAAAGGAGCATCCTCCAGAGTCCAAAGGCACATCGGAAATGATGTCTCCGCCTTCGAGAAGGGGGCCGCTACCCGGCGGGCAGTTGGCATAGCTAGAGGAAGCTGTGGTCTTGGGTATGCTCTTGGCGAGGCGGCATCGTGCTCACGGATGCGCTTTTTTTGCGTTGTCTTCTTCTGACGCAAGGCGCTGCTTGAGCAGCGCGACCAGCGAGTGCTGAAACTCTGGCTGCTTGGTAAGAGCCAGTTGCAGCGCAGTGGCGTAGTAAGGGCGAGCCTCTTCTCGTCTGCCGAGCGCATCCAGCACATTGCCCATCCGTGCGTTCACTCCGGCCGAGTCGGGAGCGAGAGTCA
Organism: Acidobacteriaceae bacterium; assembly: GCA_003156615.1. The sequence continues at coordinate 26,487 of PMHI01000425.1, forward strand.
TAGCTTGTTGTGCTTCCTGCAGTGCCTCCGGCAATCGCTGGCTGGCGAGAAACACACCTGCCTTTTGTGCGTGAGCCAACGCCGCCGCAAGCGGAATCTCGAAGCGTCCTTGGTACACAAAGACACTGGAGTCGATTACATCGGCGGCCTTNNGCAGCAGTAGCGTCGGAGGGCGTGCCCAGCCAGATTGATTCTACGGTCGGAAGCAGCTTGCATGGGATTTTGTAGTAGTTGTAGTCGATCACACCGGTTCCGAAGTAAACGAACCAGCAGTTTTCGATCTGGCGCTGGTCGGTGTACCGCTTCACGGCATGCAATTGCTGCGCCCAGTCCGCACTCGAATCGCTCACATACCTCCAAACGTTCTTTGGGCCACCAAAGGCTTCGTTCGCATAGCCAATGCAGTCGGGGAATGCGCGCGTCACCGAGATTGCCTGGAAGACCAGCAGAACTCCTACCGCATACCGCCAGCGGCGGCTGCTCTTAGTCAGCAAGGAGACCGCGCCCGCGATCAGGATCACAAGAAAGATATAGACGGGCAGGATGTGGCGAATGCCGATGTTCATTCCGCCCTTCATCGACGCAGCCAGATAGATGAGCGGCGGAACCAGCAGNNAATCACCAGCAGGATCAGGAATGTGAGACTCGATTTCACCAGCATGGCCAGAGGGAAGTAAAACCAGACGGCATGGGGATAGGATTTGCCGAAGAGATAGCTGTTGAAGTTGTTGGCACTGAACAATACGTGCGCAAAGCCGTAGATGTAAGACTCGGGGAGCAAGTGGAACCGGGCGAATTCGTGAAGGAGCTTGGCTTGCGTAGGACTCGGAACTCTGGCAAGTTGCGCCTCCATCGGCGGATTCAGGCGCAATCCGTTCCCGCGTGCCGCATAGCGAAAGCCATAGGCCGCCCACAGAATTGCCATTGACATGAGGCCGACAATCACTAGGGCGGTCGCGTAGCGAGCGGCGCGCTTGCCGGCAGAAAGTTGCGCTCCGCTGTCCGTTGACTCTCGCCGAAATATCTCAATTCCCGCAAGAATCAAGAGCATGGGGAAGACCAGGACAGCGCTGTGCTTGGACGCCAACGCCAGTCCGACGGCAA
>PMHI01000229.1 GCA_003156615.1 Acidobacteriaceae bacterium
ATTATCTGCCGTGCTGGACTCAGCTGAACAGAAATCCATCGAAATTGCTTCCTAATCGGTTTGTGTGGCACCGGAACTTGAAATTCAGGCCTTAAAACGACCGTGAGCTAAATGGGTGAAAGATTGTCTCTGGTATCGAAGGTTAACCTTACCTCGGCTTTGTCTTGGGGCACCAAGGGCGGTTTGGCCATTCTCGAATACGGGCTTATCTCAGGTTGTAATTNNTGTGCTGTTGATGGTGCTTTACCAAGCGCTCGTGCTCGAGCCCATGTCCGTGTATGGTGGTGCAATGGCCACGGAGATGCACGGACCCTATCTGAAGGCATTGTTCTGGATCCATGGGGCTCTCTCGATCCTGGTCGTTGTGTGCCTGAGCATATCGGTGGTGATTGCCAACAGGCTGCACATGACAACGTTGCAGAGTGCATTTCTTGGCCTCGCATTTGCGGCGCCCCTGATACTTTTGTTGGGGCTTTCGCGGCGCGCATATTACATTCGACTATCGCCGGGCCCGGCGGTGTTAGGCGCGGGCATTTATTCCCTAGTGATTGTAATGGGACTGGCAGTGCTGCGAACTCGGCTGTCGGCGTTTCTCGCCTTCGGGTTGATGGGTGTGGGAGCACTTGTGAGCAGTTTGTTCCTGCTCGTTCGACTGGGCAATTACTTCGATTGGAAGTCGCATGCTGCCACGCTTAGTTCAACGTGGCGCGACCACTGGCATTATGGGCGCTGGGCGACATTGAGTGCGGTCTTTGGGTGGGCCCCGGCATACGCGNNAACTGCTCAGCTTAAGGCCTTGATGAACATCTCAGCTCCAGTGATCCAGACCTTCATGGCTCTTGCCGTGCTGATCCTTCCCTATGCCGCAGGCTCGCAGCGGGATCGCAAGGACGGTATGGAGATATGCCGGAACATCGCTATAATTTTTGTTTCAGCCGGAATCGCATATTGGATCGTGTTGATGTCTATGAAGACGATGGCGTTCAGGCTGATGTATGGGGGCAAGTACCAGGAACTCATGCCCCTCTTACCACTTTTTGTAATCGAATCACTGGTCTGGTGCATTTCCTGTGCACCCACGATCGTGCTGCGCGCTATGAAGTCTCCGAAGTCGGTTTGCATTGCCAATTTTGCCGCGACTCTGGCCTTCGTCGTAGTTGCCTTTCCTGCAACCCGTGCCTTCGGAATTAGCGGATTGATGATGGGAATAATCGTTGCAGACCTATGCATCTTGGCTGTCTCACTATCGCTGCTTCGCCGTTTGCTTTCTTCGAATAAGGCATTACCGCTTCCTAATGCGTGTCCAGAAGTCGAAGTTGTCTCTTGAAGCGGTCGCCCCTATATCAATCCACAAATCGATTCTTGAATACTCACCGATAGTAAGGAGCGGCATGACTTCCACACTTCGTGATTTTCGCTTTCGAGTGGCTCGCACGAAATTGCGCGAACCCTTGAAGATCTGGCAACACCGCGGCCTGAAACCTGAAGATGTGTATCTCGCCTCATTTGGACGTTCCGGGAGCACATGGTTACGTTTCGTTCTACTGGAAATTCTTACCGGCGGTTCAGCCGGCTTCCTCAACGTCCACAATGTAATTCCAGAAATTGGAATGCAAGGCGACGTGCGCCCTATTCTTCGCGCCGGAGGCCGTTTGATCAAGACCCACGAGCCTTATAGACGCGTTTATAAAAAGGCCATTTATCAGGTCCGCGATGTGCGTGACGTTCTACTTTCGGCTTACGCAATGGACAGTACTACCGGTATGTTCTTGTATCATTCGCATGGCCGAGGCTTTGACGGATATATTGACACTTTCCTAAAAGGCAAAATCGCTCACCAAGGCTCTTGGCAGAATCATGTGGATTCCTGGATAACGTCTCCGCTCGCGAATACTGACAATCTACTGCTGATTCGTTATGAGGACATGCGACGAAATACAGAGTTTACGGTCAAGAAGGTTCTGGATTTTCTGGAATTCAACTACGACACAGAGAAGGTTCGTGCTGCGATCGCCAACAATTCTCTTGAACACATGCGCGCCAAGGAAGAGAGCGTGAAGCGGTCCGGAATGAAGCTGGATAAGAAAGTCCTAATACGGAATCACAACGTCGACAACGAGGAAGGCAGGTTCGTGCGCAAAGGCACAATTGCGGGATGGCGAAGCAAGCTCACCCAGCCGCAGGTGCAGTTGATTGAGCAATGGACCGGGCTAACCCTCTTACGCTTGGGATATGAGATTTCGTTTCACCAGGCTGATACCTGTCTATCGGCATAGTTTATGCTCGAACGACGTGTCAGGTTGTCTCTCCGAATAACCCGTGCTACTGCGCCGCTGGCAGTTCTGGTCTGCGCCGTCTACTCGCTCTCCTACCGAACTGCTGGCACTCAGGAGCAACCTGCCCCACAATCTCAGGAAACGCTCCGATCGTACGCAGATCCTATGCACTTCTGGGTTGGCACAACGATGCAAGGTCGAGCATGGAAGAATCCAGCGTACATGCACCTGCTGGGAACGCAATATAACTCCGGCATTTCAATCGTTATGTTTCCGCTGACCCAGCCGCAGTCCCAAGGGTTCGATTTCGACGGCATGGATCGCGATATGCGCTTCGCCAAAGAACACAACATGAAGTTGTTCGGAGCCGCGCTGGTATACCGTAGCGGTTTGGGACCAGATTGGTTCAAAGAAAGCTGCCGCACTTGGTCGCGGGACAAGATGGATGAACTCCTCAAGAATCGGGTGCAGGCCATCGTGCGACATGGTGGAGATATCTTCTACGGCTGGGAAGTTGTAAATGAACCTACGAATCCCAGCCACAACGGTTGCTGGTCGGCGGTGCTCGGGGAGGAGAATTACATTGCCAACGCATTCCGTTACGCGCACGAGGCCAATCCCAATGTGCAATTACTCCTCAATGATACGTTTGGCCATGACGGTGTGAATAAACCCAAAGCACAGGAGTTTTTTGACTTAGCCCGACGCCTCAAATCTAAAGGAATACCCATTGATGTAGCCGGAATCGAAATGCATCTTGAATCTGACACTCTGCACACGAACTATATCGACGAGTTCAAGTGGTATCTCGGGGAGGCAAAGTCGGTGGGCTTGCAGGTGCAGGTCACAGAAATGGACGTCTACCTACCCGCTCCAGGGCCTGCTCCAGAGGCACTGCGGCAGCAACAAGNNTTCAGCACCTGGGGAACTGGAGATGGCATTCGCTACGCCCACATGGCCGAGGTTTCTGAGCGGCGCTTTCATGAGGAAGCACCCCTGTTGTTCGATGAGAACTTCAGCCCCAAACCGGCTTTCAACGGTGTTTTGCGGGCCCTCCAAGAGGGTCGCTGATCTAGTCGGATTTGCTGATTGACCATGTTGCATAATCCTACGAACGGAGCATTAACAGCGCCGTCGGCATCATGGCACCGATCCTTGCTGGTAGTCGTTGGGGTGGGGGTGTTATCGCTGCTGGCGATCGCGTCAATGTTGCGGTTGGCGGACNNCTAGCCGCGTTCCTTGTGGTTCCCTGCACCATCCTGCTTTTTGTAGGAATCAGGCAAGGTCGGGCGAGTTTTCAGGAAATGCGCGCCAGCATTCGCTGGTGGCACTGGCTATTGCTCTTGGCCTATATTAGCCAGCTTGTATTCCGGCTGCGAGACGTGCCGGAGGCGAGAGATAGTCCTTTGGATGCATGGACTATTTTGCGCATTGGACCTGAAGCCATCATTGTAGCGGTGCTGCTGTCGCGGCTGACCTTGCGGCGTCCTGATTGGTTGCCCTCGCTTTATCGCGGGCTAATAGCATTGCTCACAACTTATGCCATGGTTTGTGTAATTTCGTCAGTCTGGTCCGTGTTTCCAGCCTGGACTCTCTATCACTCACTCGAATACTTCATGGACATTGCTTTGTTGGCCACGGTTCTGGTGATGGTGAGAACAGCTGATGAATACAAAACTGTGATGGACTGGGTTTGGCTGGTGTATGGCGCCGGGATGGTGGTGGTGTGGATTGAAGCGATCCTTATGCCTCAATTGGCCTTTCAGCCGCCAACCCACCGTCTGGAAGGTGTATTCCCGATCGAAAACTGGAACGATCTTGGCACGACGGCGGCAGCTCTCAGCACGGTGGCAGTGGCCAGAATCTGGCGTCTTGATCGAAATAGCGTCAACCGCCCCTGGTATTGGTTACTGCTAGTTTTTTCGTTTGTCACAATGCTCGCCGCCCAGACACGAAATTCCATTGCTGGGTTCCTCGTGGGCACTGCGTTAGTGTTCTTATTTTCGAAGCGCCTATTGGCTAGCACGGGTTTTATCACGCTGGCGACGATGGCTCTCGGCACTGGGGTTGTGCGGACCTTTCTCGAACGCGACACTACCCAACAAGCACTATCGATGGACAGCCTTAATGGTCGGATGCCGTTTTGGAATCTCGCCTGGGACATGATTACGAGACATCCCTTCACGGGCCTAGGAGCTTATGCGNNCGACGTTGGGCGCTGGGGCGGCTTCAACTTTGCACAATGACTTTCTCGAGGTCGCGACAGGAACAAGTTTTTGGGGGCTGATTCCTTTCGGCCTGGCGTTGGTTTTGACGTGGGTAGTGCTGGTTCGGGCCATCCGTAACCCGTCGCTGGGCCCTCACGAGCAACAACTGGCGCTGGAAAGTATAGGAATTGTCGGTGTGCTTACCGTGCACGCGTTTTTCAATACCGACCTTAGCTGGCACGCGCCTCTCATCTATTTTGCTGCCCTTGGTTGTGCTGAGTTTCTGAGGCGACAAAGCAAGGCGCCAAGCGGTCACCGTGAGGCTACCGCT
>PMHI01000449.1:0-4354 GCA_003156615.1 Acidobacteriaceae bacterium
CTGCGAATCATGACGCTGACCGACGACGAGAAGCGTGAAATGAGCCAGTCGGACGAGCGCGCCCGCCAGATGCTCGAGCGCACAGAAACCATGCCGGTGGAACAGTTGATGAAGTTGCACGGAGTGCTGCGGGGACTGCGCCCACTCAGGGAGGAGACCCGATGAATGAGTGGGAGTGGCAGCTTCTGGAAGAAAAGACTGCAATCGACCATCTGGAAATTTCGGGAGTTGAAGTCAAGACTGGAAGCCGTGTGCGCCTGCGGCCCCGAAAAGGCGGCGATGTGATGGACATCGCGCTCGCCGGGCAGACTGCCACTGTCGAATGCATCGAACAGGATTACGAAGGCAAGCATCACGTCTGCGTGGTGTTGGACGACGATCCCGGCAGGGACATGGGTTTGCTTCGTCAACCTGGTCACCGATTCTTCTTCGATGCGGAAGAAATTGAGCCACTCTCACCCGATGAATTTCCCCAAGTTTCCGTCGTGCAGAAACCAACCATCCTGGTTGCGGGCATCGGCAACATCTTCCTCGGGGATGACGCGTTTGGTGTCGAAGTGGTTCGCCGCCTGGCCAACCTGCAACTGCCACAAAGTGTGCGCGTGGCCGATTTTGGCATCCGCGGCTTCGACCTGGCCTACGCGCTGCAAGACGGTTATGAAACCACAATTCTGGTGGACGCTTGTCCGCACGGCGAAGCTCCCGGCACTCTCTATGTCATCGAACCTGATTTGAAGGCGTTGGACGATCTTGCCTTGAATGCCCCGGAAGCTCCGCAGGCCGTGATGGAAGCCCACACCATGAATCCGGTCAGCGTGCTGCGCATGGCTCGAGCCATGAATATCAGATTGAAGAACATTCTGTTGGTGGGCTGCGAGCCGGAAACACTCGGAGGCGAAGAAGGTCAGATGGGATTGAGCGCGCCGGTGGAAGCCGCCGTGGATTCCGGCGTAAAGCTGCTCGAGTCGATCATTGACAAAGTTCTCAATGGGGATAAGCCTGGTTCAAGCTAGCTTCGAAACAGTAAACATCATGCACAAATAAGGAGATCGCCGTGGCAACGGAAAATGGTAAGGAAAGCTTCAACGACAAGGACATGCTGTTCATGCTCAGTGGAGTGGCGCTAATCGTTTTCGGGGCGGGACTGATTCTTTCCAACCCGATCGCGCAGCGCTATCTCGGCCAGTTCGGCCTGGGGAATCTCGCCCAGGGCGCCCTGCCCGATCTGGACCGGTATTTGAAATTGCGGTCCATGTGAACCAAGTTGGACAGGTGACGGCCAGTTGGGCGGGGTGGCTGACCAAGGGCTGCGCGGGCTGTCCCTTTGTGCCTTTCGTGGGCGGGCGGAGGAGTATTTAATGGCTTTGAATGGAAATTTAAGAGGCCGAGCGAATCATGGGGAATGCGCATTACGTGTTGGACGCCAAAACCAGCCAGCTCACGGTACAAGCCTTTGCCGAGGGCTTGGCGGGCATAGCGGACCACCGCCCGCAGTTTTCTGTTCGCGACTTTTCCGTGGAGATGGAGTTTGACCCTGATGATCCGAAAGGCGGTTCGCTGCGGCTGACGGCTAAGACCGCATCGCTTGAAATCATGGATGAGGTTTCGCAACGGGATCGGAAAGCGATCGAGCGGGTGATGTTCGATGATGTATTGCACCCGCAGCGGTTCCCGGAGGTGGAATTCCGCAGCTCCCAGGTGGTTTGCACGGGCGTGGGAGAAAGCCGTTATCGGGCCGACGTGATGGGGACGACAGTTCTGCACGGAGAGGAAAATGCGCAGACAATGCAGGCGCAATTGATCCTGATCGACGGAAGCTTGCGGGCCTACGGAGAATTCCGGCTCCGGCAGAGCGACTATGGACTTGCGATCGCTTCCGTGGCCGGTGGAGTGCTCCGCATCAAAGATGAGCTTAAGTTTACGTTCTTTTTCGTGGCCCGAAAACAGGCGGAAACTCGAATTAGAGCCGCTGCCGCGCGGGTCTGAAAGCCTGCAGGGCCGGAGGTTTTGTTTTGCATTACGCCTTGAATAAGGACACAGTCCCGGAGGCTGCCACGATCCGCTACCTCACTGATGCGAAGCGGAGCAATTTCACCATTCGGGTGTTTGCCACGGGCCTGCTTTCGGCCTTTGGCCACAGCCCGGTGATTGCGATTCCCGATTTCGAAGGTGAGATCTCGCTCAATCCTGACGCGGTGGAACACAGTTCTGTGCGAATGGTGATCCATTCGGCTTCGCTGATCGTCACCGACGACATCAGCGAGAAAGATCGCAACGAAATCAACCGCGCCATGCACCAGGAAGTCCTGGAGTCCGATTCCTTTCCCGATATTGTGTACGAGTGTTCTCGCCTCTCCGCCAGCAAAACTGGGGAGGGCCAGTACTGGCTAATGCTCGACGGAGAACTGACGCTGCACGGAGTTGCCCGCACACAGCCGGTTTCCGCGCGCGTTTCGGTGAACGGAGACGTGTTGCGCGCGATGGGAGATTTCTCCGTCCGCCAGAGTGATTACGAGATTCGCCCGGTTTCCGCCGTGGGCGGAACCATCAAGCTGAAAGATGAACTCAAGCTATCGTTTGATATTTCCGCCCGCAAACAGATGTGATGGTTGCGGGCGCGGGTTTTTTCGAAGATGGATCATAACGGAGCAAATCATGACGTGGCGGGAGGATGCCGAATGTGTTTAGCCATACCAGGGAAGATCGTCGAGATCTCTTCCGACAACCGGGATTCCGCGCTCGTGGACATAGTTGGCGTGCGACGCAAGATCGATCTGGGCCTGTTGCAGGATGACAAGCCGGTCCCCGGCGACTGGGTGCTCATTCACGTGGGCTTCGCCATGAGCAAGATCAGCGAGCAGGATGCCAACGACCAGATGAACACGCTTCGGCTCCTCGGAGAGGTAGAGGGCGCGGTTCAGGAAGTTCAAGGTTACGGTTTGGAGGGTGTCCAGTGAGATCCGGCGGGTTCAGCCCGCAAGGGGGTCAGCGTGAGATTCGTTGATGAGTTTCGCGAACCTGAACTGATTTCGAAGACGGCAGAAGAAATTCGGCGTCTCGCCGGTACGGAACGCCAGTACCGCATGATGGAAGTCTGCGGCGGTCACACCCATGCCATCTACCGTTTTGGCCTGAAAGACATCCTTCCCGAAAACATTGAGTTGATCCATGGCCCCGGCTGCCCGGTTTGTGTTCTTCCCATGGGAAGAATCGACGATGGCCTCGCGATCGCGCAGCAGCCAGAGATTATTTTCGCTGCCTTTGGCGACATGATGCGCGTTCCCGGAGCTCAGGGCAGCCCGCTTGAGCACAAAGCTCGTGGCATGGATGTTCGCATCGTNNATGTTTTTCGCCATCGGTTTCGAGACCACCGCCCCGTCGACCGCGCTCACGCTGATGCGCGCCAAAGCGGAGGGAATCCGAAACTTCTCGGTGTTCTGCAACCATGTGACCATCATCCCGGCCATCCGCGCGATTCTGGATTCTCCCGACATGCGGCTGGACGCTTTTATTGGGCCTGGACATGTCTCGACCGTGATCGGCTGCCGGCCCTACGAGTGGGTCGCTGCGAATGAGCATAAGCCCATCGTGGTTTCTGGATTCGAGCCGCTGGACATGCTGCAATCCGTTGTCATGCTCCTCAATCAGTTGAGGAGAGGCGAAGCCCGGGTCGAAAATCAATACAAGCGAGTGGTTCCATGGGAAGGCAACCGGGCTGCGCTTCGGGCCATGGCGGAGGTTTTCCAGTTGCGCCCCTACTTCGAGTGGCGTGGACTGGGCTTCATCTCGCAGTCAGCCTTGCGTCTGCGCGACACTTACGCCGAGTGGGACGCGGAGCAGCGCTTCGACGTTCCTGGAATCCGCGTCACCGACCCCAAAGCCGCGCAATGTGGGGAAGTGTTGAAAGGCGTACTGAAGCCTCATCAGTGCAAACTATTCGGCCGCGAGTGCACCCCGGAGCATCCGATCGGTGCGCTCATGGTTTCATCGGAAGGATCATGCGCCGCATACTTCAACTACGAACACCGCAAGGCGGCCCTGACAAGTCTGAGTTCGATGGCATGAGTACTCAGGGCACCACGGAGGCCAAGCCGGTTCCCATCCGGTTCCGCGATTCGCAGATCGAAATGGCTCACGGCGCCGGAGGCAAGGCCAGCCGCCGACTGGTCGAGGGGCTATTTGCTCCCTTGCTTTTCGGAAATATTCCGGGTCCGTTGGGCGATGCGGCCCTCGTGGACATAAGCGGCGCAAGGGTCGCCGTCACAACCGACAGTTTTGTCGTCAAGCCTCTGACTTTTCCGGGCGGCTCCATCGGTGAGCTTGCCGTCAACGGAACGGTGAATGACCTTGCCGT
>PMHI01000449.1:4463-11017 GCA_003156615.1 Acidobacteriaceae bacterium
GCGCGGCCCGGCGACAAGATCCTGCTCTCTGGCCCAATCGGGGACCACGGTATCACCATTCTGCTGGCCCGTGGCGAGTTGGACCTGGAAGCTGACCTTTATTCCGACACGCGTTCCGTGCTTCCTTTGGTCGAAGCTCTGGTCGAAGCCGCAGGTCCCGGCATCCGCTGGATGCGCGATCCAACCCGCGGAGGCGCTGCCACTTCCCTCAATGAACTCGCGTGCGATTGCGGATTGGGGATTGTTTTGTTTGAAGAACAGATTCCGGTGCGGGATGCTGTCCGTGGCGCGTGTGAGTTGTTGGGGCTGGACCCTCTCCATATCGCGAATGAGGGCCAGTTTCTCGCGGTCGTGGCTCCGGAGTATGCTGACGCCGCGATCAATTCGTTGCGTCTGGTGCCGGGCGGAGAAGGGGCGCAGCTGATCGGTGAAATCCGCGAACAGCCCGCCGGCTCGGTCCTGGTTACGACCCTTTACGGTGGCAGTCGCATCATAGACATGCTTGTGGGCGATCCTTTGCCGCGAATTTGTTAGTGGGCAGGTGATATGACGACAGCGTGCAAGCTTGCCAGTCAAGTCGAGGAGCGACTGCTCGCGAGGAACCAGATATCTGAGAAGTTCTTCTTGCAGGAAGCGCCTCGCCTGGCGCTGGCTTGCCGCGAGATGTCCGAACGCTTTCTGCGCGGAGGGCGTCTGCTGGCCTTCGGGCGTGGGCCGTATGCTACCGATGCGCAGCACGTGTCCGTCGAATTCGTTCATCCGGTGATCGTGGGCAAGCGCGCTTTGCCCGCTCTCGATCTATCGNNGCGATGACTTTCGCCCTGCCGGGCATCGAAGGCTCCTACGCTGTGGATGCGGCTACGCAAGACCCGTTGATCCACCAGGAGATCATTGAGGTCCTCTATCACACGCTGTGGGAGACGGTGCACGTTTTCTTCGAACACCGCGAACTGGGCCATGACGTGGGAGAATCGGCGTTTCTCTATCCGTTTCTAGGGACTGAAAAGCAGCGGACCAACGACCTGGTGGCCGAAGTGGCATCTTCCATCATGATGAAGGTCCACGATGATGCCAAGCTGCGCACGCAGGTAGGGCGGGATGAGGTCGAGCAGATCAGCAGTGCCGCGCTTGCGATGCACGAACGGCTCTTGCGTGGCGGCAAGCTCATTCTTTTCGGGAATGGCGGCTCAGCCACAGACGCCAACGATTGGGCCATCGACTGTGTGCTCCCGCCGCTCGGCTATCACACTGTCCCCGCCGTGTCACTCTCTTTGGAGCCGGCGAACATCACTGCCGTAGCCAATGACATTGGCACCGACGCCATTTTTCTTCGCCAGCTGATCGCACAAGCTCGTCCGGTAGACGTTGCGATCGGTATTTCCACCAGTGGCGGATCGCGCAACATCATCATGGCCCTGGAAGAAGCTCGCAAGCGCAATCTGTTAACCGTGGCGCTGCTCGGCTACGACGGAGGCGAGATCAGGCGCAAGCGGCTGGCTGATTTCCCTGTCGTGGTGAACTGCGACTACATCCCTCGCATTCAGGAAGTGCAGGCCTCGATCTACCACGTCATCCGGGAATTACTGGAGGTGTTGAACCGTGGCCAGGCTTGAGCTCTACGGTACAGCGCGCTGTCCTCACACTTCGGAGATGCGCGAATGGCTGGAGTGGCGGCGTTTCAGCTTTGTTGAGTATGACGTCGAGGCCGATCCCGCAGCTCGTCGGCGCATGCGCGAGTTGTGCGGCGGTCAACGCAGCGTTCCGATACTGATTGAGGATGGTAAGGTACGCCAGATCGGCTGGCAGGGCCGCAGTTGTATGGTGGACGGAGAATAGGAATGCCGAGTGCGTGCTCCATTCGGGTCCGCGGCGTGGTGCAGGGGGTTGGCTTCCGTCCGTTCGTTTATCGTTTGGCTCGCGCCAACACTCTGGCGGGGTGGGTGCTGAATGCCGAAGAGGGAGTCGAGATTCATTTGGAGGGCGCGGCACTGAGTTTGGAAGCCTTTGTTCGTGGCCTCAGGAGTCATCCTCCACCCGCCGCCAGCATCGCGGAGATAGAAGTCCAGCCTGCGCAGGCAGTCGGTCTAAACGAATTCACGATTCGGGAAAGCCAGGGGCAACAGCACCCGACCGTTCGAATTTCGCCGGACTTGCCCGTTTGTGCTGAATGTCTGAATGAGCTATTCGACCCCGCCGATTCGCGCCACCTTTATCCCTACATCAACTGCACGAATTGCGGTCCGCGCTATAGCGTGCTTCTGGCTTTGCCTTACGACCGTCCGAACACCACCATGAAGGATTGGCTGCTGGACGATGTTTGCGCCGCGGAGTACCGCGATCCATCGAACCGGCGTTTTCACGCGCAGCCCGTAGCCTGTCCGGCTTGCGGTCCCAGCTATTACTTTCACCCTCCCGATGAAGCGGCAGGGCGAAGTGAAGGCAGTATTCGCCGGGCAGCCGAGATTCTCCGTGCCGGTGGGATCCTCGCAGTGAAAGGACTCGGCGGGTACCACTTGGCATGCGATGCCCGGAACCCAACTTCTGTCACGGCTTTGCGGACACGCAAGTACCGGAAAGAAAAACCATTTGCATTGATGGCGAAAGACATTTGGATTGCTCGCACTCTGATCGATTTGCCGGCGGAGGCTGAGTTGTTGCTGACCTCTCCTGCTCGGCCCATTGTGCTGGCCCCGAAGAAGGTGGAGCTCGCCGGGGTAGCGCCGGAAAACAACGAACTCGGCGTGATGCTGCCCTATACTCCTCTGCACCACTTGCTCTTCGCGGCCGGCGCTCCGGACGTCCTGGTCATGACCAGTGGGAATCGGTCGAGTGAACCAATCGCCTACGAGGACGAAGACGCCTTGCACCGTCTGGCAGGAATCGCCGACTCGTTTCTGATCGGGCAACGGCCCATTGCGCGCCGCGTGGATGACTCTGTGGCGCGTGCGGGTGCGTTCGGCCCTGTGGTCCTACGCCGCGCCCGGGGGTACGCTCCGGGCGCAGTCGCATCGCTTCCTGCCGAACGTCCCATTCTCGCACTGGGCGCCGACCTGAAAAATACGATCACGCTGGTGGTGGACGGCCAGGCCTTTGTCAGCCAGCATATGGGCGACCTCGATCACTACGAAACCTTCCGCGCATTTAAGGAGACGGTTCGGGATCTGGTATCCATGTACGAAGTTNNCAGTACAACATCACCGCGCCCATGTGGCATCGGTGCTGGCGGAGCGGGGCGAGTGGACGAAGCGCGTCGCCGGGGTAAGTTTTGACGGCACCGGATATGGAGACGATGGATCGATCTGGGGCGGCGAGATCTTCGTCGGAAGTGTCAAAGAAGCATTCAAACGCGTGGCTCATCTGCGTCCGGCGGCACTGGCCGGCGGCGATGCCGCCGCGGGCTTTCCGGTTCAGGCCGCTGCCGGATTCCTCTTCCAACTTGACGATCTCCCCGACTTCACCCGACCACCCTTTGGTTTTTCCGCACGCTACCGGAGGGCATCGGAATTGGTCCGCAAGGGCGTGCGCACTTTCGCCACCACCTCGATGGGCCGACTCTTCGATACGGCCGCTGCCCTGCTGGGCTTCACTCGAGAGATCAGTTTCGAAGGCCAGGCCGCCATCTGGCTCGAACAACTCGCCCGCAGCGCGCCGTCGGGCGAGCCCTATCCCTTTTCCTTCACCGGCGAAGAGTTGGATTTCCGCCCCCTACTTCGAGCCGTCATCGAAGACCGCCTCCGCGCCCGCGATGTGCGCGAAATTGCGCGATCCTTCCAGTGGGGAATCGCTCAGGGTCTCGGCGATGCTTTGAAACTAATTTCTCGCAATCACGGGGTGGATAGTGTGGTTCTCTCGGGCGGAGTTTTCCAGAACGAGCTGTTGCTTGAAGACCTGAAGTCTTTGCTGAAAGACGAATCGCTCGAGGTGTGGACAAACCACGCCGTTCCACCTAACGACGGCGGAATCAGCCTGGGACAGGCAGCACTGGGGGCGTTTGGTCAGTTCGACACTATCCAACAGCCCGGCGACTATGCCACCGAGTTGACCCATGCATGAGCTTTCCATTGCGATAAGTATCGTAGAACTCGCCCAGGAAGAGGCCGAACAGCGGGGGGTTCAGTTTGAGGCCGTGCACCTCAAGCTGGGAGCGCTGTCTGGCGTAGTAAAAGAAGCGCTCCTCTCGTGTTATCAGATGGCCTGCGAGAATACTCCGCTCGAAGGTTCCCGCCTGGTGATTGAAGATGTTCCCGTCGTGATCTTCTGTCCCAGTTGCCAGGCCCAACGCTCTCCCAGCTCGGTGCAGTTGTTTTGTTGCTCGGAATGCCATACTCCTGCCTCTGAGGTCGTTCATGGTAAGGAACTCGAAGTAGTTGCATTGGAGATAAAGGAATGTGCCCCGAACCTCGTTTGATCGAAGTCCGAAAGAACGTTCTGAAGCAGAACGACGTGGTGGCCCGCGCTCTTCGCGACCGCTTCCGCGCCGCCGGAGTCTTCGTAGTGAGCCTGGTCTCCAGCCCCGGCTCGGGCAAGACTGCATTCCTCGAGAAGACTCTCACACAGCTTCGTCCCAACTATCGCGTGGCCGCGCTGGTAGGCGATCTGGCCACCGAGAATGATGCTCTGCGGCTGGCGCGCAGCCAGGTCCCGGTCAAGCAAATCACCACCGGCACCCTCTGTCACCTCGAAGCCGCCATGGTCCAAAGCGCTCTGGAAGAATGGGACCTCAACCAGCTGGATTTCCTCTTTATCGAAAACGTGGGAAACCTGGTGTGTCCTTCCTCCTATGACCTGGGAGAAGACCTCCGCCTCGTTCTCATTTCAGTAACCGAAGGAGAGGACAAACCACTCAAATATCCGACCATTTTCAACAGCGCCGACGTAGCAATCGTCACCAAGGTCGACCTGGCGGCGGCGGTCGAATTTAGCTGGGAAACCGCATACAACAATATTCAAGCCGTGCGCCCCGGCATGTCGGTGTTCAGGCTTTCTGCCAAAACCGGGGAGGGGATAGAAGAGTATTTGGGATTTCTTGCGGTGCGCCTGAGAGAATCGCGGCAGCTAGCAGCAGCAGTCTAAGAAATCAAACGCAAGAGGCCCCTGGCGTCGTGTTAGCGAGCGTGGCCTACGACGCAGCCTCGCCAAGTTTCAACGTCTCGTCAGGATTGGTGGAGAGCAACGGCCAGCCCTTCGAAAACACGAAGCGCAACCACGCGCCTGCCCTCGCGAAGTGACCACGGCGGTGATGACCAGTGTGGTGTGGAAGGCTGCGCTGATGATCTATTGCCTCCTGCTGGAGAACGACGCATACGGTCGACACGTGAAAGACCGTTCGCTTCGGTTGTGCTTAAGTCTTCGACTGGAAGAAAAGAATATGACCGATGGCAGCGCAAATCGAGGGCCAGGTCTTGCGAGTCCGGTGACTCCGGGCCGCTGTCGAGTCCTCGGCTCGCAGCAGTGGGCGCAAAGCAATTATTAAGTCCCGCTTAAAGGGTTTCGCCAACCTCGATGCTCTCCTAGAATAAAGTTAGTCGACGGAATGAGGTGGCTAGGGTTCCGATCTCCGGATTGGTCCGAGCGCCACAAAGGACCGTGCGGTCCGCACCCAAGGGCAAAAATCCCAGAGGGCAGAGTCGAAATAGACTTTGTGTACCTTGGGAGCTTTTGATGGTTAACGTAGGGAACCTTCTCATTAAGCGGACTGCCAGCAGCAAGAGCCGTAATCTTCTTGGCGCTTGTCTTACCCACATCCTGCACGATGGCTACACCGATCAACTCTATGCGCTCCTGCCGGCGTGGCAGGCACAGTTCGGCCTGTCCTACATGGGGCTCGCCATGGTGCGGGCGCTCTACTACGGTACGATGGGCGGACTTCAGGTTCCCGCCGATCGCTTTGCCAGTCGGCTGAAGCCGCGCTCGGCCCTCGCGCTATCAACTTTCCTTGCTGCCCTCGGGTTTGTGGCGATGGCGCTACCTACCGGGTTCGCAGGTCTGTGCGTCGGACTCGTTCTGGCCGGAATCGGATCAAGCGTCCAACATCCACGCGCCTCGGATCTGGTGGCCCATAGTTATGGCGCCGAGCCGCGCAGCGCACTAGGAATCTACAATTTTACCGGCGACCTGGGAAAAGCTACCCTTCCCGCAATCGTTGCCCTTCTGCTGCCAGTTTTGCCCTGGCGAACTGTGGTCGGGCTGATGGGGCTTCTCGGGATTCTGGTCGCATCCGCTCTGCTTGCGATTCTACCGAATGAGCCTGGCCTCGCTTCCATCCCCCGGCATCTCGATCTCAAGCGCGAAAGTCGTGGCGGTTTCGGCGTGCTACTCTCAATCGGCGTTCTTGATACCGCAACGCGCATGGGTTACCTTCTGTTTCTCCCATTTCTCATTCATGCGCGTGGGGGATCATCGGCAACGGTCGGCTTGGGATTGGCCTCAGTGTTCGTGGGTGGAGCGCTCGGTAAGGCGAGTTGTGGATGGCTCGGTCAGCGCGTTGGCGTGGTCTGGAGCGTAGTTGCAACCGAAATCGCGACGGCCGCGCTGATCGTAGTTACATGTTTCAC
>PMHI01000645.1:0-742 GCA_003156615.1 Acidobacteriaceae bacterium
ACCGCCGTGAAAGCCGACTGGCTCCTGTTGCTGACCGACGTCGACGGTTTCTACCTGCCCGGCGGACCGAAGAAGTCGCGCAAGAAGCCGCGCCTGTTGCGGGTTGTGCGCAAGCTCACTCCCGCCCTGGAAGCGCAGTGCAACGGCAAGAGCACGATGGGGCGGGGAGGCATGATTTCCAAAGTGCGTGCCGCGAAGCTCGCGAGCGAAGGCGGCGTGCACGTGGCCATCGTGAACGGACGCCATCCGCAGGGGATTACCCTGGGCATGGAACGCAAAATCGGAACGTATTTCCCTCCGCGGCAGCCGTGAGAGAAGAGAGAAGTAAGACAAGACTGATGGCGACGATCCTTGCCAACTCGGCTTCCACGCAGCAAAAGCTGCTGCGCGCGCGAGAGGCAGCCGCCAAACTGGCCCTGCTCTCGACCGGCGAGAAGAACGCGTTGCTGCTGGCGATTGCCGATGCGATTGAATCCCAGATCGAGACGATCCTGGGGCCAAACCGCGAGGACGTGGAGAGTTCAGGCCTCGAAGGGGCGATGCGCGACCGCTTGCTGTTGACCAGGGCGCGAATCGAGGATATGGCCCAGGGTGTACGCGAAGTCGCGGCGCTCGGCGATCCGATTGGCGAGACTCTGGCGGAGTGGACTCGCCCGAACGGGCTGCGCATCCGCAAGGTGCGTGTGCCGCTGGGAGTGGTGGGAATCATTTACGAATCGCGGCCGAACGTTACGGTCGATAC
>PMHI01000645.1:815-7266 GCA_003156615.1 Acidobacteriaceae bacterium
CCGCGCGGTGGTGCGGGGCTGATCGCATTCGTCACCGAGAATTCCGCGGTACCCGTGATCGAGACCGGGGCAGGGAACTGCCACATCTTCATCGATGAATCCGCCGACTTCGACATGGCCGACTCGATCGTGATCAATGCCAAAACACAGCGACCGTCGGTGTGCAACGCAGCAGAGAAACTGCTGGTCGATGAGAGCATCGCGGCGGAATATGTCCCACGAATCGTAAAAAAGCTGATCGAGGCTGGTGTCGAAGTTCGCGCCGACAGCAAGTCCCGCAGCCTGGCGGTTGGATCAGATCTTGTGCCGGCGGCAGAGCAAGACTGGTACGAAGAATATCTGCGACTCTGCATGGCGGTGCGCGTGGTCGCGAACCTGGATGAGGCGATTGCCCACATCAACCGCTATTCCACCAAGCACTCCGATTCCATCGTGACGCGCGATGAGGCAAACGCCCGCAAGTTTCTGCGCGGCGTGGATTCAGCGGCGGTGTATTGGAATGCATCGACCCGCTTCACCGATGGCGCGGAGTTCGGCTTCGGCGCCGAGATGGGCATCAGCACGCAAAAACTGCACTGCCGCGGGCCCTTCGCGCTGGCCGAGTTAACTTCCTCTAAGTATGAGATTGTGGGGACAGGGCAGGTAAGATAGTTCTTCAGTCGACCGCCTCTCATCCTCGCCAGAGCGACCGCGCATCACTTCGAAGGGTATGCGTCGAGTTCTCGACCGATGTTGCTGCGGCCACCGCCGCCAACCGGGGGATTCTGAAGGGGCGGCCTGCGGGAAAACCTCTCTGTCCGAGGAACTCGCACAACGCGGTCTGCACTATGGTAAGAGATGGCGGCGCTTCCTGGCCCTGCCGGTAGTGGTCAACGGCCTCGGCTAGATCGTCCGGAAGGCTCATTGTGGCCCGTTTTACAGGGTAAATAGCACCCATTGGTGAAGTTGGTGCATTAGGCTGTCTGTGATACCTTCTACTTTCTCGCCTTGACCAATGACTCCATGAAATCGCTTTCCGTTTTACTCTTTCTGATTGTTATCTCTTCAAGCGCTCAGAGGTTGGAAAGCGGGCACAAGGGCGACATTTCTGGTAATTCCCAACCCATCTTTGGTTTTCGCGACTCCGCTGCCGAAGCCGCCTCTGAATCGCGGTTTCTTGCCGCACCTGATCCCAAACTGGCGGAAGAGCACCTGCGTANNCCTGACCCAGGCGCCGCACATGGCAGGGACCGTGGAAGACAAGGCTACGGCGGACTATGTGGCGCTGAAGTTTCGTGCCGCCGGACTCGACACTGAGGTCGTCGAATACAAAGTGTGGACGAACTATCCCNNGACCCACGCGTGGTGATGCCGTTCAGCAGCATGTCGCCGTCAGGAGACGTCGAGGCGGAGGTGGTTTATGCCAACTACGGCACGCCGGAAGATTTCGAGAAGCTGGAGAAGTTGAAGATCGACGTGCGCGGCAAGATCGTGCTGGTGCGCTACGGTCAGAACTTCCGCGGGGTGAAGGTCTTCATTGCACAGCAACATGGCGCCGCGGGAGTCATCCTCTATTCGGATCCGTTTGACGATGGCTGGCGGCGAGGCGATAAGTATCCCGATGGCCCGTGGCGGCCCGATACCGGCGTGCAGCGCGGATCGGTGGGATACATGTTCGAATTTCCCGGCGATCCTACAACGCCGGGATTGGCGTCGCTGCCGTCGTTGCCGGAAAGCAAGCGGATCTCTCCCGCGCAATCCGCGCAGCTGCCGAAAATTCCAGTCACGCCGCTTTCCTACCACGACGCCTCACCCATTCTTCAGAACCTGGGCGGGCACGATTCGCCCCGCGAGTGGCAGGGTGCGCTGCCTTTCACCTACCACTTAGGGCCGGGGCCGGTGCGGGTGAAGATGCATCTCAAGCAGGATTACCAGTTCCGCACCCTCTGGGATGTGATTGGTCGCGTGCGCGGCAGCGAGCTTCCGGGAGAATGGGTGGTTGCGGGCAACCATCGCGATGCATGGGTCTACGGTGCCGTCGACCCCAACAGTGGCACGGCGGCGATGCTCGAAGCCGTACACGGGGTCGGCGACTTGCTGAAGTCGGGCTGGAAGCCGAAGCGTACCCTGATCTTTGCGAGCTGGGACGGCGAAGAAGAAGGACTGATGGGTTCCACCGAATGGGCCGAGCAACACGAATCCGAACTGGCCGATGCCGCGGCGTACTTCAACATGGACGTGGGTGACTCGGGGCCGAAGTTTGGCGCCTCCGCCGTGCCCAGTTTGAAGCAGTTTCTGCGCGAAGTGACCAAAGCCGTGCCGAGTCCCAAGGGCGGGACTGTCTACGAGGTCTGGGAGAAGTTCGATCAGCCCGGCGCTTCGTCATCGACTCAGTCGCCTGCGGAAGCCATCGAGGGCAGCCGCCACATGTCCGAGGCGAGTGTGAAGGGCGATGTTCCGGTCGGCGATCTGGGCAGCGGCTCCGACTACAGCGCTTTCCAGCAGCATCTGGGTGTGCCCTCGACCGATATCAGTTCCACCGGCCCCTACGGCGTATACCATTCCGTGTTCGATAATTTTGCCTGGTTCAAGAAGTTCGGCGATCCGGATTTCGTCTACGAACAGCAGATGGCAAGAGTTTTTGGCCTGGAGGCGCTACGCATGGCCGATGCCGACGTTCTGCCCTTCGACTATAACGAGTATGGAAAAGAAATTTCCGCTTACCTCGCGACGGCCAAAAAAAGAGCCGAGGATAAATTAGGGGATCGCGCGCCCGATCTGAATGCGGCGGCCGTGGCAGCGAAGCATTTTCAGGAGGCGGGGGCAAAGGTCCTGTCACGGCAGAGGAATCCGCCGCGAGATGTCGTGCGCCTGAACCAGGCGCTGCGTAATGCCGAGCGGGCGCTGCTGGTGCCGGAAGGTTTGCCGCACCGCCCGTGGTTTCGCCATGCGATCTATGCTCCGGGTGAATACACGGGATATGCGGCCGTGGTGATACCAGGAGTGAATGAAGCTCTCGACAAGGGGGACGCGGAACGAGCGCGCGAGCAACTGGCGGTTCTGGCGGCGGCGCTGGAGCGTGCGGCCAAGGCGCTCGAGAGCTATCGGTAAACCTCATGACACCCGCCACGCACGCCCTCGGGCAATTCCTGCGCATGCGCCCAGTTGGCACATCAGCGGCATAGCGAGCGGCGGATTACGCTGGGGGCGAAGACAATTTTCCCGACTTTCTTTGTCACTGTGTTTGGACTGCGGCGGCGATAGGCCCACTCAGGTCCGCTGCAGCAGTGCGATGAAATGTAGGTTGGCTCCGAAGATCCAGTCTGCAGGATGAGGGTAAAGACCGAGGCTGGTTACCAGGTGTTCGGGCTGAAGCCCGAGTTCGCGCCACGCAGCATGCCATTGCCGTTCGGTCCAGTAGTTGTAAGGAAGGGCGACGCCGAATCTGGCGTTGCCGACCCAATCCATGAAGCGCAACCGTGCATTCGCTAACACTCCTTCGCGGTAGTGGTCTTTGATGAGTACGTGCTTACTGGCGACGCGCTGTGCTTCTTGCAACAGGATTCTGGGGTCTTTGGTGTGGTGCAGCACGTCGGAGAAAAGCACCAGGTCGAACGACCTGTCTGCAAATGGAATGCGTGTGCCGTCGAACATTTGCACCGGGATGTGCGAATGTTCGCGGGGAAGCACATCAACCCCAACAAGCTCGATGTCAGGACGCTTGGATCCCATGAGAGCGGCGATCAGACCGTCACCGCAGCCTACGTCGAGCACGCGAACTCCCCGGGGCGCAAGCTGCGCGAACCAGTCAGACAGGATTCGCACTCTGCGACCGAATACCAATTTCTCGTGCAAAAGGCCGACGGGTCGGGTGTGGGTTGGGGCCATTGCGAGTGCGCTGTCTGCGTCTGCCGGCTTCGAGTTCGTACAGTGTAGTCTTGATTGTCCCGGAATGCAGGGCGATTGATTCGTTCGACGCAGAGGGCGCGAGGTAGGAGACCCGCTTTGCAGCCGACTTCATTCTGCTCGACAAACGTCACCGTGACTCTCCGAACGCAATAGAAAGACGTGGTAGCGCGGGAGAGTGCAGAATTTTGCACACAAACTGGGTGTTTCGCCTGCTGAAGACCAGAAATCTTGCAGGTATCCAGCCCGGGTTCAGGCTCGACGTTGCCTATAGGGCAACCATTCCGTGTAGCGCGGGCGCGCTCTCGCCCGCGACTGCGTTTATCGTAGCAAAACTTTCGGGAACCGCGGCCGCATCCCGCTCGTATCCCAGACAGGCGCGCGTGCGCCCCGGAGGTGCTCCATGCCCGGAAGGTCTTTCATCCGTCTCGCTTTGCTCCACTCGATCATCGTTTCCTACCTTTTGCTGGCGCCCTTTTGTGTCGCCTCAGACCACTGGAACTACGAAGAGGCGCACAGCGAGGTTCGCGACTTCGTCGCCGGTGGCATGGTACATGTACGCCTCAGCGTGGGCGACCTGCACATCAAGCGCGGCGAATCCAACCAGATCCGCCTGCACTACACCGTCAAGTCGTGGCGCGAAAGCCATGTTAAAGACGCGCACGTGGACATCGATGTCCACGGCCGCAACGCCGATATCGAATTCCATGCGCCAACCAGCGGCAACACGCAGTTCGATGTGGAACTCGAGGTGCCGCAAAACACCAATCTTGAGGTGCATGAGAAGGTTGGCGACCTCAGGATCGACGACATCGAGGGCGACAAGGATCTTGGGCTGAGCGTGGGCGACATCCGGGTCGCCTTTGGACGCTCGGCCTATCACCTGGTGCGCGCCAGCACCAGCATCGGCGACGTAAACACCAGCACGGGGGACGTCAGCGAAGGCTTTCTCGGAAAGACTCTGAAATACGACGGGGACGGCAAGTACGAACTGCGGGCGCACGTCTCGATTGGGGATATCTCGCTCGAAGAGAAGTAAAGCCTCTCGTAATTCACCTCCGATACAACAACCGTCGGTCAGGTGCCCCGCGGCTCCCGCTGCAAGGCGGGCCAGTGATTCCCTCCATCCTACTTATCGAAAACGCATCGGATCGAGGTTCTGCGGCGTGCCGTATGTCCTGCGGCATTTGCTCCTTCCTGCAAACCATTGTTTCTAAACCTGATAGCGGATGGAGGCGGGACAACAGAAAAAATCCAAGAAAGCACTTGCGCTTTTCTTAGTGTTGTAGTTAACTATAACACTAGATGGCTTGACAAAGGGGAGAAGGAGAAATACCGAACATGAAACCACGCATCGTAGTTCCCGTTCTATTCGTTCTCATCGCCGCCACTGCTTGGGCCCAGTCTGACGCGCAAAAGTCCTTCGACAAACTGAAAACTCTCGCGGGTTCCTGGGAGGGCCACGTGACAACCCTCCCGCAGGCACCCGAAATAGAAGGCAAGCTCATGCAGGTCTCGCTGCGCGTGACTTCGATGGGTAACGCGATCGTGCATGAGATGACGGGAGCGGGAAGACCTGACGATCCGATCACCATGGTTTATCTGGACGGGGACCGCCTGCTCCTGACCCATTATTGTGATGCAGGGAATCGGCCTCGCATGGCGGGCACCATGTCGCCGGACGGAAAAACGGTGGAATTTGATTTTCTCGATGTCGCCGGTAGCACGGATTACGGACACATGCACCATGCAGTCTTCACCGTGATCGACGCGAACCATCACAGCGAGGACTGGACTTACATGATGCCTGGGGACAAGCCGATGCACGCGCACGTTGACCTGCAGCGGACAAAGTGACGCCGCCTCTGCGGCCAGGCATGGCGAGAATATCTGGAAAATATTATGGAACGTGAGTGGAACGACAGTCAGCCGATTTATCGCCAGATTCGCGACCGTGTCGTCGCGATGATCCTCGACGGCGTGCTCAAAGAAGGCGATCCGCTGCCCTCCGTGCGCAATGTCGCGGCCGAATATCGGGTCAATCCGCTCACGGTTCTGAAGAGCTATCAACAGCTGGTCGACGAGCAGTTGGTCGAGAGTAAGCGAGGTCGCGGCATGTTCATCAATGCGGGCGCGCGCAATCTGCTGCTGCAGGGCGAACGCCAGAAGTTTCTTGCGGAGGAATGGCCGAGAGTTCACGCCACCATTCAACGGCTCGGACTGAAAGCCGAAGAACTGCTGAATGGGGCCGCTGGCGCAACTCCGAAGTCGTTGTCAGACGCTGCGCCGGATGCGGCAAAGGAGGAACCGAAGCCATGAAAGTCATAGAAGCAAGGGGCCTCCGCAAGGCCTTCGGCGCAACCATCGCGCTGGATGGCGTGAATCTGGAGGTGGATGAGGGCCGCATCCTCGGGCTCATCGGTCCGAACGGCGCAGGCAAAAGCACAGCGCTCAACGCGATTCTCGGCCTCACTCCATATCAGGGAGAACTGAGGGTCCTCGGACGCGACCCGTGGAGCGAGCGCGATCAGCTCATGCGCGATGTCTGCTTTATCGCCGATGTCGC
>PMHI01000645.1:7410-7616 GCA_003156615.1 Acidobacteriaceae bacterium
GTGACCACGCATCAGGTGGAAGACGTCCAGCACGTCCTCACCGATCTCATGTTCATCAACCGCGGTCGGATCGTACTCAATTGCAGCATGGAAGAATTCGGGTCGCGCTATCTCGAACTGACAGTTCGTCCCGAGCAAGTCGCCGCGGCACGGGCGCTCAAGCCGATTCACGAGCACCAGGTGTTCGGTCGCAGCATCCTGCTATT
>PMHI01000645.1:7670-10953 GCA_003156615.1 Acidobacteriaceae bacterium
GCGCAGGGATTCGCGCCCGCAGCAATGTCGGCGACCCGGCCAATGTATTGGTCGGTGCGACGCGAATTGTGGGAGAACCGCTCGATCTATCTCGCACCGCTGGCGGTCGCCGGCTTTGCCCTGGTCGGTTTTCTGATCGCCACGATTGGCCGCTCCTTGTCGACGCCCGATCTTACACAGCGGCGCACCATACTCGAAGAGCCTTACAGCTTCGCTACAGCCCTGATTATGGGGGCAGCGACTATCGTCGCGCTGCTCTACTGTCTCGAAGCGCTCCACGGCGAGCGCCGCGATCGCAGCATCCTGTTCTGGAAGTCGCTACCGGTCTCCGATCTCACCACCGTGCTTTCAAAGGCGAGCATTCCGTTTGTCATTCTGCCGGGGCTTGCCTTCGTGGTCACCGTTGCCACGAACTTGATCATGCTGCTGCTGAGCACCGCCGTACTGAAGGGGAGCGGTCTGAGCGCTGCGGCGCTGTGGGCGCAGTTGTGGTCGTTTCAGATGCAGCTTCTCTACCACATTGTGACCGTGCACGTGCTCTGGTATGCGCCCATCTACGCCTGGCTGCTGCTGGTCTCAGGGTGGGCGCGGCGAGCGGCATTTTTATGGGCTGGCTTGCCGCCGCTCGCGATCTTCATCATCGAAAAGCTCGCGTTTAACACGTCGCATTTCGGCGCCCTGCTGAGGTACCGCTTCTCAGGGCCTGAAGAACTCGTCTTCACGGAGCCGGGTAGCTTTGCCTTACATCCGATGATGCACCTCGATCTGGGGAAATTTCTGAGCACGCCGGGTTTGTGGACAGGATTGCTGGTGGCCGCAATTTTCCTAGCCGCAGCGGTGCGGCTGCGCCGCTATCAGGGACCGATCTGATTCACCGTGTCTTGATCGGATCGACCGTATCTGAGTCAACAGTCACGGAAAGGAGACAGGACATGGATTCAACGAAGAAGGCAGCACGAGCCGCAGGTGCGCTGTCAAGAATCAACCATTGGCCGCCCTTTCGGCATGCTCAGGGCAGGCTCCGGCATAGTCGCACGCCAGCGTCACTAAGGAGGAAAAAATGTCGCACTCACCCATACTATTTCTTCACATTGCGTCCGGCACGCTGGGGATGCTCTCCGGATTTGTCGCAGTGTTCCTCCGCAAAGGATCCCGTCGGCATGGCCTTGCTGGAGATGTATTTGTCATATCAATGATGAGCCTCGGCGCAACCGGCGTGTACCTGGCGGCGCTGAAGCACCAACCGGGCAATATTCTGGGTGGCACGTTAACGTTCTATCTGGTGACCACGGCCTGGCTCACCGCCCGGCGCAAAGACGCGGGGACGGGCATTTTCGATTGGGGAGCGCTTCTGATTATTCTGGCCGTCACGGCTGCCCAGCTGACCCTGGGGTTCGAAGCGGCGATTAGTCCGACGGGACTAAAGTACGACTATCCCCCTGGCCCTTACTTTTTCATTGGTTCGGTGGCTCTGCTCGCTACCGTGGGCGACGTCCGCATGCTCGTGCGCGGCGGCATTGCCGGCACGGAACGTCTCGCGCGCCATCTTTGGCGCATGTGCTTTGCGCTGTTCATCGCTGCAGCGTCCATATTCTTGGCGCGGCAACAACTATTTCCCGCGCTATTACAAAGGACAGGCGTACTTGTTTTCCTGAGTGTCCTGCCGCTGCTATTGATGATCTTCTGGTTATTGCGAGTTCGCTTCGCAAATGCTTACAAGAGAACAAGGCCGGTGGTGGGCGTCTCACAACCATCATTGGCCGCACATCGAAACTGGATCTGGCAGGAGAGACGACTATGAACGCGCCCGTAATGAAGCAACGGATTCGAGAAGCGTCACCGTGTCACAAGTCCGGGATTGCCGGTGTCTTTTATGTGCTCACTATACTGGCGGGAGCAGTCTTCTTCTTCGTTCACGGCAGGTTCGGTTTCGCCGTCGACCTCTTCGTGGCCGCGGGCTATCTCGCAGTGACGGCTCTCTTTTATGACTTGTTCAAACCGGTCAGCCGGGGCCTACTTTGGCTCGCGGCTGCCCGCAATCGAGTGCGACAGATGGCAGAGCGTTCCCCAAGAGCTCACGAAGAAGTTAGGAGGACAACATGAAAAGGAAATGGATTTTCATCGCTCCGCTGGCGATCCTGGCGATGCTGCTATTTGCTGTCATCGGCGGCGAAATAGTGCTGCACCTGTGGAATTGGCTGTTGCCCCCGCTGTTCGGATGGCGCCAGGTTAGCTTCTGGCAAGCGCTCGGACTTCTGATCCTTTGCCGGATCCTGTTCGGAGGATCTCGCTGGCGCGGTCCCGGCCGCTCCGGTTTCCGCCGTCGCATGGCAGCACGCTGCCAGTTCAGGACGCCGGAAGAGCGGGAACGATTCCGCGAGCGCGTGCGCGAATACTTCGGCTTCGGTTCATCCGCCTGCGAGAACAAGGCGTAATGACGCTATCTCGGCACGGAAAAGCAAGGGATTTGTGCGGCGGCGGCATTCTGATGGCGCACCGTATATCTGCGCGTTTGCGCGTGCGCGGTTCGCTAATTTGAGTTCTTGGCTGGAGGACACAATGATTCGGGAACGAGCGCTGAAGGTCGTGTTGGTGATCGTGGGCCTGCTCTTCGTAGCCCTTGTTTACGCAATCGTCCAACTGCGGGAGGAAGAAACTCTGCAGATGATGCTCAGCATTTACGTCACACTCGGAGTTTTCCTGCTGCTTGCGGCGCGTAACCCCTCGGCGAATCGCAGCCTGATCGCCTTCACGGCGTGGTCGAGTTTCGCGCATGCCTCCGTCATGGCCGTGCAGTTATTGCATAATGTGGGCGAACGCGTACATCTGCTGGCGGGCACGCTTGCGTTTGCTGTCATCGGGGTAGCACTGATCGCGCTCGCGCCCGCCTAGCAACGCACGACGCCGATCTCCGGCGCGCCGCTAAAGCAGCAGCTTTTGGGCCCCCGGGGACGGGTAGGTCGCCGAGGCGCTACTTCAGCGAAACCAATCTCTCCACCAGCTCCGAATAATCCTTCTTCTCGATCCCGTGCACCTGCTTGTTGTACTCGTCCACCTTCGACGAGTAATTCATCGAGCAGAATTTCGGGCCGCACATGGAGCAGAAGGCCGCCTCTTTGTAGAAGTCGTCGGGCAGGGTTTCGTCGTGCATGGAGCGGGCGGTTTCGGGGTCGAGTGAGAGCGCAAACTGCTTCTCCCAATCGAACTTGTAGCGGGCGTAGCTGAGAGCGTCGTCACGATCGCGCGCGCCGGGGCGTCCGCGAGCGATGTCGGCGGCGTGCGC
>PMHI01000355.1:0-411 GCA_003156615.1 Acidobacteriaceae bacterium
AAGGGTTCCACCGTTGGACTCACTTCGCTTATCTCCCCCAGGCTCATCAACAATTTTCACTGGGGTTTCATCCGCCAGGGAACCAAGACCGTCGGTGTCTCTCAGGATCCGGCAATTCTTCTGACCGGGCTCGACAACCTTGTGCCTTTCTCTCGCTCCATCACTTATTTTGTGCCCAGCAACCAGTTGACCGACAGTTTGAACTGGACCCGCAAGAACCACACCTTTGAGTTCGGCGGCGATCTATTTCTGATTCGCAACCAGAGCAGCAGCTATGCCGAATCGTTCTCCGACGTTCAGACCAACCCGGTCTATCTGAACACGGGTGGAATCGCCAACACTCCCAGCCCACTGGATCCAGCCAATAACGGCTATCCGGCTGTGAATTCCAACTTCGGCCCGAACTACGAC
>PMHI01000355.1:430-19888 GCA_003156615.1 Acidobacteriaceae bacterium
TATGGCCTGCGCTGGGTACTCGAAGCTCCGCCTTACGAAACCAACGGATTGCAGGTCGCACCTTGCGTGGCGGCTGCGGGCGGCGGCTGCACCAATCAAAATCTCGCCGACTGGTTCAACAACACCGCCCACTTAGCCGCGCAGGGCCTGCCGGCCAACAACGCCGGCGAGATTTCTTTCGAGCTCGGCGGACCTGTCAATCACGGTCCAGGCCTGTGGAACTGGGATCACAAGGATTTTTCACCGCGCATCGCTGTTGCCTGGGCGCCAGACACCGGCGACGGCTGGGTCTCAAAGATTCTGGGAAAGAAGGACCAGTTCTCGATTCGCGGCGGCTACAGCATCATGTACGACCACTTCGGTATTCCGATCGTGAACAGCTTTGACCAGCACGGCTCTTTGGGCCTCTCCACTGATCTGGGAAATCCCGCGGGTGTGGTGACGGCCGCGGGTGCCCCACGCTTCACTTGCCTCACTCCTGGTGCGTCCGGTGAGTCCTGCTTGCCACCGCCGTGCCCATCCTTGAACGGTCCCAGCTGTTTGTTCGGACCTACGCCGCCCGGCGGTTTCCCGCTTACGCCAAGCAATACCGCCTTTGCCATCAACTGGGGGCTGGACCAAAGTTTGAAGACCCCTTACGCGCACCGCTTCAATTTCTCGCTCTCGCGGCAACTCACGTCTCGATCCTCGCTGCAGGTCGCCTACGTGGGCACCATCGCCCGGCGTCTCCCTTTGCAGGTCGATCTGGCCATGCCCGCCAATCTGACCGATCCTGCATCGAAGACGACATATTTCCAGGCAGCCCCCATCCTCTCAAAGGCCGCAAACGCCAGCACGCCTGTGCCGGTCAACCAACTCCAACCCGTACCATTCTTCGAGAATATGTTTCCCGGCTGGGCCGGAGCCAATACCGCAGCCGCGGTCGCCTCCAATGGCGACAATTGCGCAGCCGGCAACCTCCCCGCCAATCCGACTGCCACGCAAAACATCTACGAACTCTGGAATTGCTTCCCGCATAACGAAACTTTCAGTCTGTTCCTCTTGGATGTCCCCGCTTCCCTTACGGGATTGAGCCCAGCGTTGCCAAACAGTAAGGACGGCTCGTACGCGTTTTTCCACGATCAGTTCGCTTCGCTCTACGCCTGGCGCAACATCGGAACCTCCGACTATAACGCGTTGCAGGTGACCTACAATGTCCGCTGGGGAGCCAACCTGCAAGGACAATTTAATTACACGTTATCGAAATCGTTCGACGAGGCGTCGGCCGCCCAGCGCATAGGTCCTTATGAAGGAACGGGTGGAACCGGCGACGACTTGAACGGCGGCGGTATCGTCATCAATGCCTGGGATCCGCTGGCTTTGCGGGGGCTCTCCGATTTCAACGCCTACCACCAGGTGAACGGGAACGTAGTGTATCGTCTGCCCTTCGGCAAAGGCCAAAGGATGGCGGCAGATGCAAGTCCGGTACTCAATGGATTAATTGGCGGGTGGCACGTCTCCGGCATATTCCGCTGGACCAGCGGTTTCCCCATCACCATCGACAACGGGTTCACCTGGGCCACCGACTGGAACATCGAGGGCGATGCCGAGCCGAACGGGCCGCCTCCAGTGGCCTCCAACCCCAAGAACGCCTATGTCAACGGCGTCGACATCGGTCCGGACATCTTCCAAAATCCGACGGCGGCAGAGGCCGCTTTCCGCCCCGAGTGGCCGGGCGAATCAGGGGTCCGCAACAACGTGATTGGCGACGGCATGTTCGACATTGACACCGGGGTGAGCAAGGATTTCGCTCTTGGCGAGGGCAAGCGCCTGGAGTTCACTTGGCAAACTTTCAACTTAACCAATTCGGTGCGCTACGACGTGCGCGCCGCTCAACCCTCGCTCTCCTACGATCCGGCAGAGTTCGGCAGATACCTGTCGACTCTCACTACGCCTCGCTTCATGCAGTTCGCCCTGCGCATCGTATTCTGAGGCTGGGCAGTGAACCTGTCCATTATGCGGCCGAATGAATTCAGCCGGATACCGAGACTCAACGCGGCCGAACGCGCATCCATATCGCAGGCGCGTTTGCTCTTACGATTCCGAGGGCAACAATTGGGAGTCATTCGCTAGTTCTCTCAAGATTCTACGGAGCGCAACGATTACAAGTTGCCAGATGCTTCACTCGGCCGGAAAGCTGGAGGACCTGCGAATTCCTCCCGGCAACAGGGTGGAGGAGTTGCGTAATGATCGGGCAGGCCAGGATAGCATTCGAATCAACCATCAATTCCGCGTGTGCTTTGTCTGACGGGCCGGCGATGCCTTCGATGTACGCCACAGGATCGCAAACAGATGTCAGAACCATTGCTCTNNGCACTGCTGCGGCGCATTATCGAGCAGGGCGCCGACCATATCCACCAGTTTTAATTCGCCGAGTCGCCGAGGCAACGGCGCTCAACGAGCAACATCGCGTGCTCGACCTCGGGTGCGGTCCCGGCAATCTCGCGATCGGCTTCGGCTACTTTGCCGGGGAGGTCGTCGGATTGGATCCAGCGCCGGAGATGGTTGCGGCAGCGGTAGCGGCAGCACAGGGATTAACGCCGAACGTAAGTTTCCGTCAAGGCAGCTCCTACGAACTAGGTTTGGAGCTTGGCTGTTTCCGACTCGTTACCATGGGGCGCTCCTTTCACTGGATGGACCGCGCCCAGACCTTGCGCAGTCTCGATCAGATAGTCCAGACGGGAGGTGCGCTCGTGCTCTTCGGCGAAGCACATCCAGATTCGCCGGAGAACGGTTGGCTCAAAGAGTGGGAGGAGATTACCGATCGCTATGCAGCAACCGATCCGCTGCAAGAACGCCGGCGAGCCGGGACTTGGGCTACGGATGAGACTGTTCTGCTCGCCTCCCCATTCCCTCACATGGAAAAGATAATCCTTACAATCCGAGACGTCGTCTGCACCGAAAGCCTCATCGAACGCGCACTCTCGCATCGAATCGATAAGCAGCCGGATCGATTGGTACAAGACCTGCACGAGGTCCTTGAACGCATCGCTCCCGATGGATCGGTAACCGAAACAGTGGAATGGGTGGCATTAATTGCGCTTCGCATTCCGAACCAAGTGTCGAGCTGCACTTAAAGGCCGGACCATCCCGCTCGATGTAAATTCCGTGTACTCAAAGACCGGAAAACCATTTCGAGTTGCACTTAAATCCCGGACGGATTGTGCTTAATAATCGGTTCGCTTAAGAACCGGAGAGAATTGCATTTAGAGACCGGACAGGGCGGTCATGCTCGCGAGGCGTTGCACTGTCGACTAAAGGGGTGTTGGAGCAGCTCGGGGATAGAGAGTGAAGTGAGAATGGAGGATGGCGGCTATGTGAACCTGGCGAGAATCAGCCGCGGACGCGAGTGCATGCGACACTTCGCGTTGCAAAGCGGAAGAAGAGAGTTTCTCCGGTTCCGGTCAATGAGTTTTGTACCAATTGACCGGACACTCTTGATAGCAGGCCAAGCCCATTCCGGCTTTTAAGTACAGCCCGACACCACCTCTCCGACCTTTTTTCGGAGAAACAAGAGCCAGTGCCCTCCCGATTACCCAGCTCCACTCCAATTCCCCACTAAAATAAGCTCAGGACTCCCAATGGATAAATTCGTAATCCGCGGCGGCGAACCTCTCCTCGGCACCGTCCGCGTCAGCGGCGCAAAAAACGCCGCCCTCCCCTGCATGGCCGCCGCTCTTCTAACTGATGAGCCCGTCATCTTAGAAAACATTCCGCAAGTCCGCGACATCCAAACCACGCGCAACCTNNTCGGCTACGGACGCGCTCACCATCGCACCACCATTCACTGCAAAAACTTGGCCACCCCGGAAGCCTCCTACGAATTGGTAAAAACCATGCGCGCCTCCACGCTAGTCCTAGGACCGCTCGTCGCGCGCTGCGGCCGGGCCCGCGTCTCGCTCCCCGGCGGCTGCGCCATCGGACAGCGCCCCATCGACCTTCACATCAAAGGCCTCGAACTCCTAGGCGCAAAAATCACCCAAGAGCACGGTTACGTAGAAGCCACCGCCACGCGCCTCCGTGGCGCAGAAATTCTGTTCGACAAAATCACCGTCACCGGCACCGAAGACCTGCTCATGGCCGCCACTTTAGCCGAAGGCGAAACCGTTCTGCAAAACGCCGCCCGCGAACCCGAAGTCGCCGACTTAGCAGCGCTGCTAAACAAAATGGGAGCCAAGATCCAAGGAGCCGGTACCCCCACCATCCGCATAAAAGGCCTTACCAAACTAAAAGGCGCGCGCCATCGCATCATCCCTGACCGCATTGAAGCCGGCACCTTCTTAATTGCCGGAGCACTAACCGGCGGCGACCTCAACATCGCCGCCTGCGATCCCACTCACCTGGAGGGCATCCTAAGCAAACTAAAAGAAGCCGGGGTCAAGACCCGCTCTACCGCCGACTCCGTCCGCGTCATGGGAGACAATCCCTTTACCTCCTCCGACCTCACCACCGAAGAATATCCCGGCTTCCCCACCGACATGCAGGCGCAATTCATGGCCCTTGCCACCCAAGCCGAGGGCACCTCCATCATCACCGAAAACATTTTTGAGAACCGCTTCATGCACGCCCAGGAACTGGTCCGCATGGGCGCCAACATAAAAATCGAAGGCCATCGCGCCGTAGTCCGCGGCAAAACCCAGCTCAGCGCCGCCGCCGTCCTAGCCTCCGATCTCCGCGCCAGCGCCTCCTTAGTCCTAGCCGCATTAGTCGCCGACGGCGAGACCATCATCGATCGCGTCTACCACATCGACCGAGGCTACGAAAAGATTGAAGAAAAACTGAAAGCTGTGGGCGCCCAAATCCGCCGCATCGGCAACATGCTCCCTTAGCGGGAGTTGAAGAACGGAAGCCGGCGCAGATCGCATGCGTCCGAACCAAAAAATCCCACCATCGCGAGCAAGGAAATGGACTGACGAAGGCTTTCCGACCGCGCAAAAACAAAACAGGCCGCCCGCAGGCGGCCCGTTTGGTCTTTGCTGATATAGCTGACGGCTGGGAGCTGAGAGCTAGTCTCCCGCCAGCGGTAGAGGCACTTCCGGCTTCGCAGCATGAGCCCCGTTCGCCTTGCCCAACGCACCCAGCGGAATGAATCCGTTCTCCGCCACTGCCGGCTTCTCCTTCAGCACCACCTCGCGATACAAAGAAGCCATGCGCGCATTGTAAGCCTCATCATTCTTCTGCGGCCCGCGATGCTCCGGAACCGGAGTTGCCGAATGGTCCGCGTCCGAAGCCGGAAGCCCGGCAGCCGAAGCCTGCTGCTTCGCATCCCGCGCCCGCTTCTTCTCCTCGCGAGCGTTCTTCGCGATGCCCAGCTTGTCCAGATCGTGCTGCAACTCGGTCGTGACAATGTTTTCCCGCAGCAGCAGAGAGTGCGCGGCATCGTCCATCTGCACTTTTTTGCCGCCCGCAAAAATCTCGTGCCGCCCGTGCTCTTCGTACCACTTGGTAAGCGTGGCCGTCATGTGCATCTTCTCGATGATGTTCCGCCAGCCCACGCCCGTGTTGTANNAGGAAGTTCCACCGATCCTGCCGCCGCTTCATCACATCATCGACCGTCCGGTCCGGACCAACTTTTCCATAGTTGCGCCCAGTGACGTTATAGTTCTTGTCGAACTTGCTCAACAAATCCATCATCTTGAAGTGCTTCGGCGCCTGATACGGATCGTAATTCTTCATCAGACACAACGCCATGCCAAATGCCGTCCAAAACTTCCCGCGCGCCGCATCATTCACCTTGGCGATGTCCTTCGCCAACTGATCTCCCGCCAAGAAAGCCGTAACCGGCACAGCTTCCTTAGTCTCCTTATCAATCATCACCGCCATGCCAGTCCCGCAGTTCGGGTGACAACCACAGCTCAGCTGGCCCCAGTCGTTTTTTACGTCGTTGGCGTGCATCAGGTCGGCCCAGTCTGAAAAAGTTCCCATGAAACTGATGGGGAACCAGTCTCGGCTGGGCTCGCCCAGGCCGGTTTGGTTTTTTACGTCGTGGGCCAGGTGGCTTAGGGTGTAGCGTTGGGCTTGGCGGCGGTCGTCGGTTACGGCTTCGTCGCGGCCGGTGAAGCTTACCGGTTGGAAAGACAGGAAACTGATGGTTTTGGGATTGTCGAGAGCGAACTTGATGATTCTTCCTACTTGTTCGTTGTTGATGCCGTTCACTATGGTGACTACTGGGACGATCTCTACTCCGGCTTTGTGGAGGTTTTCGATGGCTTTTAGTTTTACGTCGAAGAGGTTGCCTACCATGCGGTGGGCGTTGGCGGCGTTGCCGATTCCGTCGAATTGCAGATAGGCGTAGCGCATGCCAGCTTCTACTGCCTGCTGGCAGAACTCAAAACTTTTTGCGAATTCGATTCCGTTGGTGGCGGCTTGAACGGAGTTGTATCCGACTTTTCTCGCGTAGCGGACCGCGTCCAGGAAATATGGCGACAACGTGGGCTCGCCGCCGGAAAACTGGACGCTCATCTGTCGGCGTGGCTTGATGGTAATGGCGTTGTCCAGCATCTGCTTGATTTCTTCCCATTGGAGTTCGTGGACGAAGCCTACCTGATTGGCGTCCATGAAGCATGGGTCGCACATCATGTTGCAGCGGTTGGTTAGATCAATCGTCAATACAG
Source organism: Acidobacteriaceae bacterium (assembly GCA_003156615.1). The sequence continues at coordinate 7,084 of PMHI01000355.1, forward strand.
AGCCGCGGCCGTACTTTACCGTGGAAGAGCCGTGATGGTGNNAAGTGCTTGGAGAATTCGGTGTCGATCGACATCACGTCTTCGAAGTGGCCGTGCTTCGGACAGTCCTTCACCATTAGGATACTGCCGTCCCGCTCGATGATGGTGGCTTTGATCTCGCCTACCTTTTCGTTCATCAGAACTTCGTGAGGCAGTTTGCCGTCGAGAATCTGCTGGCGGATTTCCGGGACACACTTCGGGCAGAGCGAATCGGTGGAGCGGGGCCAGCCGAGGGGTGGCTTGGATTTCTCGTAGGACTTGAGCAGAGGTTTGTCGGACCATTTCGGGGTAGGCGACGGGTTGGGCTTGATACGATTCAAGCGGTCGAATATCACCCAAGCGCCTTTGGCGGCGACGGTTACTGCTTTCTCTACGTACTTGATCGGCTTGCGCATTAGTTTCTGGCTCCTGAATTCGGGCTTCGGGCTTTGGCTTTCGGGCCTTGGCCTTCTGGAATTCTTTCTCTTCGTCAGGTCTTACATCTTGGGTTTTTGGTCGTGGGACAACCTAGCAGAAACTTGCCTTGGCTTCAACTGAGATCCCTAGCCCACAAAACCCAGTCTGCAAAACCCAACCTAACCTGTGGTTCTTCCGGGGAATTGAATCTGGTTCTTACACTTTTCCCTCGGCAATGATCTTTGAGTCATCCTATTGGAGGGTAAGGAGATGCGCATCTTTATCTCAACGAATGGGGGAAAAATGGGGTTTAGCGGTTGATTCCGGGATTGGGCGGGGTAAGTCGTTGAAACGAAAAGGAGCTTTCTGGCTTCGCTGCTGGCGGGCGGTGTAGGTTCATTCCGAACGGGGATGAGTCAGGGCGCAAATAACGCCGCAGGTTTCGCCAGTGGCTCGAGAAGGCGCTTATCCTTTATCTGCCCAATCTCTACCCAATCTACCCAGGAACGGGGTGGCCTGCTTATCGATCGTCTGGTGGAAATCTTGGACAATGCGCCTGCCGAAGAAGAAGTGGAAGCTGCCTGAGCCGAAGAGATTGAACGCCGAGTGGATGACCTTCGCTCCGGACAAGCGGAAAACCATCCCCGACGAGCAGGTGCTCGGCAGATTGATTGGGGCCTGGCGTCCCGCTCAAAGATTCCTATGGAGTGACGACCCTCGGGAGTCCAAGGCTTTCTACTAGAGCGAAATCGCGCTCCTTTCCAGCGTCGGATGCCGGAGTAGGATTCCATCACAGTTGCGTGCGCAGGCTCTTCAGCAATCGGCGGAGAGCTTTTTCGTTTCGGCGATACCAGCGCCATTGGCCCTGCTTCACCGCGTCGACCAGACCCGCCTTGGTGAGGATGGCCATGTGATGCGAGATGGTGGGCTGGGAGAGCCGCACGCGTTCTTCAATATCGCCGGCGCAGAGGCCGGCATGCTTTCCGATTGCGAGGGCGCTGGTGGAAGCTGCGCCGCGTTGTTTGAGGGCACTGAGGATTTGGCGCCGCGTGGGATCGGCAATGGCATGGAGCTTGTGGTCGAGAGGTGTCGGCGCCGTGGTCATAGGATGGAGTAGGAATAACCGTTAAATTGACGATTGTCAATATGCGGTTGCGCGAAATTCTCAACAGAGGGTCGAGCTTCACCCGGGGTATTTCACTTTTTCCAGTTGCTGCTTTTTACTTTTTTAGGATCGGGTTGTATCCATCGTTGATGAGGCGGGAGCGCATGGCCTCGGCGTCTTTGATCTCGGCGAAGGGACCGACCTGCACCCGGAACAGTTTGTCGATGGCGGAATTGCTGGCCACGAAGGCGGGGTATTGTTTTTTCTTGAGAGCGTCGACCAGGGCTTCGGCATCATCCTGCTTGCTGACCGCGGCGACCTGCACGAAATAGCCGACGGTGGGGAGCGGGGCCATGGGATCGGGCGGGTTGACCGTCTGCGATGGCGACGCGCCGGGTGAAGAGGCGGGAGCTTGACCCGCAGCTGCAGGACCGGTGGAGGTCGCGTTAGGCGAGGCTGGCGTCAGTTGCGCGTTGGCGCCCTTTTGCTCGACCGCTTTGTAAAAGGTCATCGGTGGAGTGGGTTGGGCCGATGACGAGCCGGCGGGCTTCGAGGCGTTGGAGGCGGTGGGCGCGGAAGCCGCCGTGCCGGCTGCGCCGAGGCCGGCATCCGATTTGCGGCCCAGTGTGTAGCCGAGCGCGAAGAAAACGGCGCATATGATTACCAGGCCGAAGAAGAGGCCCAGCAGCTTCGCGGTACCTAAGGTGATTTCGGTGTCGTGTGAATGCATCGCAACCACGTACCTCAGGGCTAATGCCCTTCATCGCACATCGTTATCGCAGCGCTGAAGCGCTGCGCCATCGAAAATCCCAACCACCAAAATCCCGGGTTCCCGAAGATCCTGCCCCGCGGAAATTCGCTATGCGGACTTGGCGGCCGGCGCTCGGTCGTCACCCTGACCCAGCAACTTCTGAAGGCCCGAGAAGAAGTCCACCGGGACGGGGAAGATCACGGTGGTATTTTTCTCGACGCCGATTTCCGTCAACGTCTGCAGGTAGCGGAGTTGCACGCTGACGGGTTCGGTGGCCAGCAGATGGGCGGCGTCCACCAGGCGCTGGGCGGCGGAGTACTCGCCTTCCGCGTGAATGATCTTAGAACGCTTTTCGCGCTCGGCCTCGGCCTGCTTCGCCATGGCGCGCAGCATGGATTCCGGCATGTCGACCTGCTTCACTTCGACATTCGCAACTTTCACTCCCCAGGGCGCGGTGTGCTGGTCGAGGATGCTTTGCAGTCGCAGATTGATCTTGTCGCGATGGGCGAGAAGTTCGTCAAGCTCCTGCTCGCCCAGCACGGAGCGCAGCGTGGTTTGCGCGAACTGCGAGGTCTGGTAGACGTAGTTGGAAACCTCGACCACGGCTTTGCGGGGATCGATCACGCGGAGAAAGATGACGGCGTTTACTTTGAGCGTGACGTTGTCGCGGGTGATGATGTCCTGCGGCGGAACTTCGAGAGCTTCCTGGCGAAGCGAGACCCGGACCATGCGGTCAATGGGGGCAAACACAAGCGCTACGCCCGGGCCCTTGGCAGCATCCAAAAGACGGCCTAGACGGAAGATTACGCCACGTTCGTATTCGGCGAGGATCTTGATTGAACTGAGCAAGTACAGGAAGATGATGATGACGACGATTGTGATAAAGGTAAAACTGAGTTCCATACCGATGCCTCCACGGCTAAAACACGCAAGCGCCGCTGAGGCGGATTGTAACGCAATGGACGGGCGGGGCGCGCGGAATTCGGACGCGGTCGGTTGCTGGCGTTGGCGAGCCGCCTGAGGTTTAGCTGGGAAGGACCGGTGCTGGGGCGGTTCCCGTTGCGGACAGCGGTTCGACCTGAAGCAAGAATCCGTCCATGCGGCGCACCACCACGGACTGGCCGGCAGACAGATCCGCAGAGGAGACGGCGTCCCAGAGTTCGCCGTGGACGAATACTTTTCCGCGCGGGCAAAGAGCAGTTTGGGCGAGGCCAGTCTCGCCGATCAATCCCTGAGCTCCTGAGAACATTTTATTGCGGCGAGCTTGGAGGGCGATGCTCATCAGGAAGGCCGTGATCAAGCCGAGCGGAATGCTCACCGCGAGCGCNNGCGATGCCCCCGATGGTGAGCACGCCGTGGGTGGCAAACTTGGCTTCGGCGGCGAAAAGTGCGAATGCGGCCAGAATGAGGCCCAGCGCGGCAAAGCGCGTAGGCAGCAGATTGAGAGCGAACACCGAGATCAAAATGAAGACGACGCCAACCGTTCCGGGAACAACCGCGCCAGGATGATTGAATTCGGCATAGAGCGCGAGGAGGCCAATGGCGAGCAGAACGAAAATGATGTCGGGGTCCATCAGATAATCGAGGATCTGCTCCTTCAACGTCATGCCGAAGGGCACGATGGGCTGGCCCGAGAGCTTCAGGGCGACCTCCCGGCCATTGAAGCGCTTGAAACCTTTGCCCTCCATCTGGCGGAAAAGATCGTCCTCGCTAGAGGCCACATAGTCGATGAGATGCTGCGCGAGCGCTTCCTGGTCGGTGAAGGACTTGGATTCGAGCACGGCGCTTACAGCGACCTCAACGTTGCGGCCTCGTCTGGAGACGACCGAGCGCATGAGAGCGGCGGTATCATTCTCAATTTTGCGCTTCATTTCGTCGTCTACCTTGGGCGCGAACAGGCCAACCATGACTGGATGCGCCGCTCCGGCGTTGGTTCCCGGAGCCATGGCTCCCACATCGGCCGCTTCGAGGAGGAAAATTCCGGCCGAACCGGCGCGGCTGCCGCTGGGTGCGACATAGAGGAGGACAGGAACCGAAGAATTCGTGATCTTCTCGATGATGTGGCGGGTGGATTCAACGGAGCCTCCGGGAGTACTGATCTCGATCAATACAGCTTGATCGTTGCGGCGCTGGGCTTCGTCGATGGCGCGGGCGATGTATTCCTCGGTGATGGGCTGAATGGTGTCATTGACGACGATCTTGAGGACCTCAGCGTAAGAGATGGAACTGAGAACAAAAGCTGCCACCAGGGCGAGAAGAATTCGCGGGATTCGGTTGCCTTTCATCGGTCGCCAATCGCCTACAACAATATTCTTACTCTCATTTATGGCTCGCGGCGGACATTTCTGCGGCCTCGCCGGCGCTGGGATTCCCAGAGTGCGTGCCGCCCCAGCCGGGAAGACTGGTGCTGCCGGTGATCAGGCGAGCGCCGCGCTCATACGTGAAATACGACCACGCCCACTGCATGAAGACGAGCATGCGGTTCTGGAAACCAATCAGGAAAAGAATGTGAATGAACAGCCAAGCCAGCCAGGCCATGAATCCAGAGATGTGTATCCTGCCGAACTCCGCGACTGCCGCGGCGCGGCCGATGGTGGCGAGGCTGCCTTTGTCGAAGTAGTGAAAAGCCGGGCGGGGCACGGGTTTCGACGGAGCCGGCGAGGTTGGGGCGAGTTCCATTTCCCGGTGAATCTCTCGTCGAATCAGTTTGGCGACGAACCGGCCTTCGAGGATGGCGACGGGCGCCACGCCGGGAAGCAGCTTGCCCGATGCGTCGTTCAGGGCTGCCAAGTCCCCGATGACGAAAACTTCGGGATGGCCGGGAAGGCTGAGATCGGGATTGACGAGCACGCGTCCAGCCCGATCGAGGGGCACGCCAAGTTTCTTGCCCAGCGAGGAAGCGGCTACACCCGCGGCCCACAGGATGACGGCTGCGTTCATCCGCGTTTCGCCCATGTAAATGGCGCCAGGCTCAATCTTGGTCACCAACGTTGACGTGAGCACTTCCACACCCAGACGCTCAAGCTGCTCGAGCGCGCTGCGCGAAAGATCTTCAGGATAGGCGGGGAGGACGTGCGGACCGCCTTCGATGAGATGAATGCGAGTGAGGCGCGGATCGATGGAGCGGAAATCGTGGGCGAGGGCGTGGCGGCAGATTTCGGCGAGGGTTCCGGCGAGTTCGACTCCAGTGGGACCGGCACCGACGACCACGAAGTTCAACGGATCGCGGGATTCGCCGGCAGAGGCCTCGCGCTCTGCAAGTTCGAAGGCCAGCAGAACGCGGCGGCGGATTTCGAGTGCGTCCTCGACCGTCTTGAGACCAGGCGCGAGAGCCTGCCATTCGTCGTGGCCGAAATAGGCGTGGCTGGCGCCAGCGGCGACGATGAGGGAATCGTAGGGAACTTCCTGAGGTTCGGATTGCAATACGGTTTCGACCACGCGGCGTTCGAGGTCGAAGCCGGTGACCTCGGCCATGAGCACTTCTACGTTCTTATGATGCCGCAGAATCGATCGGATAGGAGCAGCGATCTCGCCGGGGGAGAGGCCGGCAGTCGCCACCTGATAGAGGAGCGGCTGAAAGGTATGATGATTTTTCCGATCGATGACGGTCATGCTTACAGATGCGCCAGCCAGCGCCTGGGCAGCGCTCAGCCCCCCGAAGCCCGCTCCCACAACCACGACGCGATGTGCTGCTGGATGTTCCGTCTTGCCGTTCATTCTCTTGCCGATCAGGCTCCCACTCTATAAGATTCAGCGCGATGGCAATCGACTCCAGAAGTTCGGCTGCGGGCTCGCATCCGGCGTGGGTGCGATGGCTTGTCCCGTCGGCCGGTGATTTGCTTTTCGTGGTGCTGTTGAGTCTGCTGGTGTTCACCCCTCTGTCGGTGCGCTTGTTGGGCGATGCCGGAATTGGCTGGCATATTCGCACCGGGCAACTGATTCTGGCGACGCATGAGATTCCCCGCGCCGATCCGTTTTCGCCGATGACATCCTCGGTCACGGGGGGCCGGCCCTGGTTCGCCTGGGAATGGCTGTACGACGTGGTCGTAGGTTGGCTGGACAGTGCGGCAGGGCTGAACGGCGTGGTACTGTTTACGGCTTTGATGATCGCTGGGTTGTTCGCCTGGACGTTCCGGCTGCTGCTGCGGCGGGACACGAATGTTTTGGTGGCGTTAGTCCTGGTGCTGCTGGCGGAGTCGGGGGCCATGATTCATGTTCTGGCACGGCCGCACGTGGTCAGCTGGTTGTTCACGGTGGCGTGGTTTTGGATCCTGGAGTCGGCGGAGAAAGGCTGTGCCGGCTCTCCTTTGGCTTCCTCCGCTTCTCAGCGCAGTTGGCAGTTGTGGCTGTTGCCGCTGCTGATGGTGGTGTGGGTCAATGTCCATGGCGGATTTCTGGTTGGTTTTGCGCTGCTCGCGATTTACTGGTTGGGCGCGGTGTGGCAGTGGTTCAGTCTGAAGGGAGATCGGTTCGAAGATGTCTTGCAGAAGATCAGGGCAGGACGGCGCGCCTGGGCACTGACTTTCACCGGCGTCGTGAGCGCGGCCGCGACCTTGGTGAATCCTTACGGCTTTCGGTTACAGGTTCATATTTACCGCTATCTTTCGAATCGTTTTCTGATGGATCACATTGACGAGTTTCAATCTCCGAATTTTCACTATGTGGCGCAGAAGTGTTTCGCGGCAGTTTTGCTGCTGACCCTGGTGGCCTCGGCGGCGAAAAGACGCACGGCCAGCGCGAGCCAGAGCCTGGTGATCTTATTCGCGGTGTATTCGGGACTGTACGCCTCCCGCAACATTCCCGTTTCATCACTGCTGTTAATTCTGGTGATTGGGCCCTGGTTGTCGGATGGGATGGAGAGGCTTGCCGATCGACAAACCTTGGTTCGATGGCGCAGGCTGGCCTCGACATCATTCCTTCAGCGAATGAAGGTGATTGAGTTGAGCCTGTCGGGCCATCTTTGGCCGATCGCGGCAATCGTGCTGACCGGTTGGATCGCAGCGCAGGGCGGCAAGCTCGGCGCGAGGCCGCTGATGGACGCCCACTTTGACGCGAAGCGGTTTCCGGTCTACGCGGTGGATTATCTGGAGAAGCAGGATGTACAGGGGCCACTGCTGAGTCCCGACTATTGGGGCGGGTATTTGATTTACCGGCTTTATCCGCGGGTGCGAATGGTGGTCGACGACCGCCACGATTTTTACGGCGAGGAGTTTGTAAAATCGTATTTAAAGATGATGCGCGTGGAACCGGGCTGGGGAGATTTTCTTCAGCAGCATCAGGCTCACTGTGCGGTCATTCCCAAGAATTCTGCCTTGGCCAACATTCTGGTCGAAACCCCGGGCTGGCAGCCGATCTACGGCGACGATGTGGCGGTCGTGTTTGTGCGAACTCCTCTGACGCGTGAATAGCTTGTCGAACACTTAGGGGCAATCTCTGGCTTCATCCCCGCCATTGCACCCTTACGCCTGATAAACTTTCTGCGTGTCGCGCCTCACTCACCTGGAATGCACGCGCTGCGGCGACCATTTCCCCGCCGCCCGTCCCCAAACCGTTTGCCCCAACGATGGCGGCATTCTCTACGCGCGCTACGATCTTCCGAGCATAAAAAAAAGCTTCTCGCCGGCATCGCTGCTGCCGCTCGCTCCCACGATGTGGCGTTACGACGCCGTGCTTCCCGAAGCCACGCCGGTCTCGCTCGGCGAAGGATTCACTCCCATGCTGCGCAGCCGCGAATTCACGAGCGTCTTGATCAAAGACGAAGGCCTGAATCCCACCGGCTCGTTCAAAGCTCGCGGACTCTCCGCCGCCGTTACCATGGCCCGGCATTTTGGACTGAAGAAGCTTGCCATTCCATCCGCCGGAAACGCCGCCGGAGCCCTTGCCGCCTACGCCGCNNGTCACGCTGGTCGATGGCCTCATCTCCGACTGCGCTCGCAAAGTCGCCGAACTGAAGGAAAAACCCGCATGGTCGAAGCAAGGATGGTTCGACGTCTCCACCACCAAAGAGCCTTACCGCGTCGAGGGCAAAAAGACCATGGGCTATGAGGTCGCCGAACAACTCGGGTGGAAACTGCCCCAGGGCATCATCTATCCCACCGGCGGCGGCGTCGGCCTGCTGGGGATGTGGAAGGCGTTCGACGAGATGGAGCAACTGGGTTTCATTGGTCCTGAGCGCCCGAAGATGATCGGCGTGCAATCTGCGGGATGCGCCCCCATTGTTAAAGCATGGGATGAAGGTCGGGCTACTTCCGAAATGTGGCCGCACGCCTCCACTCTCGCCTCCGGCTTGCGCGTTCCGAAACCTTACGGCGACTACTTGATCCTCGACATCCTGAAAAAAAGCGGGGGTCTCGCGCTCGCTGCCACCGACGCCGAGATTCTCGAAGCTACTCGGCACTGGGCGAAGGTCGAAGGCATCTTCGCTGCACCCGAGGGCGCGGCATCGCTTGTCGCCTACCAGAAACTGCTAGCCCGCGGTTTCTTTGGTGCTGGCGACACGGTGGTGCTGTTCAACACCGGCTCTGGCCTGAAATATCTCGATGTGCTGGACACGAAGGATGCTGCGAAACCGCCAGCCGACCGCTCTATTGCTGGCATCATCGGCCCATACTAATGCCAACAAAACCTTAGCCCCGGCAGCTTAGTTCCTCTATTCCGCTCACTGCAGTTTCGCGTACTCGGCCTGGGCTTCCTTCAGGATGGGGATATCGAGGTCGGCGTCTTTCCAGAGGGTGAGGAAGTCTTTGTAAGCGGCGAGCGCCCGGATGCGGGCGGCATCGGCATCAGCTCCCTGCGCGGTTCTGGACTGCAAGGCGTTGGCGCGAGCCACTCCCAGATGCGCCAAAGTGCCGGTCCAGCAGTTCCAAACGATGCCGCTGTGGTCGAGAATTTTCTGAAACTCGGCGGCGGCAGCGCTACCCTGTCCGGCCGTTAGGTATGCCTGCCCGCGTACATAGGTGTGATACAGGCAGGAAGTGTTGATAGCGAACATAATCTGCCCCCACTCGATAAGGGAAGCAGCTTGTAGGGCGGTCAGGGCAGCGCTCGGATTCTTCTTGCCCAGCGCCAATTCTGCCCGAATCGTCGGCAGCCAAAGCGACTGCATCTGGGTATCCAGCGGAAANNAGCGCTGCTTCGGCCTCGGCTCCCTGACTGCCGGGGGCAAGCTTCAAAGCCGCTGCCGCTGCCTGCCGGGATTCTGTGGCATTGCCGTAAGCGGCCCCCCGCTGAGCGGCGATTGCCTGCCATATTGCACCATTTTCCTTACTGCTAGCTCGAATGGCCGAGTCCACAGCCCGCTGGGTCAGTTCCCGCGCCTTGCCCAGATGACCCGCATACGCCTCGGTGTCGGATGCGAGCGCGAGCCCGACGTTCTCGTACTCGGGCTTGCCCGCGAACCAGCTTTGCTGTTCCGCCATCGCGGCGGAGTCCGCCCCGAGAAAGGCAAGAGCATAGAGAGCATTGTGAGATATCGCATCGTCCAATTTTCGCGCCTGCGCCTCGTGAATGATCTGCCTTGTTTGGTCGAAGCGCTGCAAGGCAAGATCGTAGTTGGCGAGATCAGAGTACAAATCTACAAAACCCGGCGCGAGGGACAGGGTTTGGCGGGTGACCTCCGTGGCTTTGTCATACTGCCCCTGTTCGGCGTACACCCCGCCCAAAGCATCGTACGGTTCCCGGGGGTAGCGTGCAACTTCCTCCTGATAGGTCTGGAGCGCTTTGTCCAGTTCCCCGGTTACGAACCGATAGTAGCCGGCGGTGATCGACAGCCTTTCCCGTTCACTGGCATGATCCCGCAACTGGAACGCCTTGGTGTAGTACTCGCTGGCCCGCCCTTGTTCACCGAGAGCAACGTAGATGTCGCCTACTCGCCAGTAGCCCATGGCGAAATTCGGATCAAGCTGGATGGCCCGCTCAGGCTGATTTAGGCTGTACGCTTTCAGAGCGTCGAGCGATGACGTGGTGGCCTCGGCCAGCGGAACATCGAACTTCTGTACCGTAGCCAGCGATTCGCCCAGTTCACCACGCAGCTTGGATGCCGCCTCGCCCAGCGCGTCCAGCACCTTCTCTTTGGACGCCGCCGTCACCTGCTCCTCGGCCAGCATGTCTCCGCTCCGGCAATTTACCGCCTTCAATTCCAGAACATACGTGCTCCCCAAACTGACGATCGCTCCGTCAATGTAGGCCTGGCTGCCCGCGCGCTGGCAAAGTTCGCGGGCTAGTCCCGGCGTGAGTTTCGTACCCGCCGGACGGGTCATCTCTTGCAAGGTGTTCGCTACTTGACTGTCGGAAAGCACATTCAGGAAAGGCGATTGCCGCAGTGAAACCGTGAGCGCAGTCTTCAGCGTGCCGTCGAAAATTGCATCGCCGGTGCTGTTGGAAAAATCGGTAAGAACGATGGTGTCTTTCTCGGTGAGGCGGTGTGCAGCCTGGTGGGAACGGAAGTAGAACGCTCCTGCGATGGCAGCAACAATGATCAGAGTGGCGGAAGCCAGAACCTTCCAAAGTCTTTTGCCCGCTACTGCTATGTTGGGGACCTGCACTGTGCTCGACGACGGAGATGGAGAGAGCGCGGAGGACGAACCGGATGCTGGCAACCGCGGTTGCGCGACCTGAGAGCCGCTTTCCTGTGCGGCTGTCGCTGTGCCGGAACCCCCGTCTATGGCACGTCCGGTCTCTATATCCCGCTTCAGCCGTTGCAACTCGGAACGCATCTCGGAGGCGTGCTGATACCGCAGTTCCCGATCTTTCTCCAAAGCCCGGCTGATGATGCGTTCCAGTTCGGCGGGAACATCGGGATTCAGTCGGACGGGGGCAACTGGAGCACGGTTCAGGATCGAATCGAAGATGGTTGCTGTACTGTCCCCACGGAAGGGTAACTGCCCGGTGGCCATCTCATAGAGAACAGCTCCAAACGAGAACAGGTCGCTCCGCGCATCCAGTTCCTTTGCCCGCGCCTGCTCCGGCGACATATACGCGACGGTGCCGAGCGTAGAACCGGGACTGGTGAGATGATCCGCGTCCGAAATCGTCTGCGTGTTAAGAGACGCAAGGCTACTCGACGAACTGGCCGTAACCATCACTTTCGCCAGCCCGAAATCCAGTACTTTAGCGTGCCCACGCTTGGTCACAAAGATGTTGGCAGGTTTGATGTCCCGGTGGACGATGCCTTCCGCATGAGCCGCATCGAGCGCATCGGCAATCTCGATCGCCAATGGCAGAATCAACTCGATTTCCGTCGGCCGGCCCGCAATACGGTGCTTCAAGGTTAGGCCGGCCAGAAACTCCATCGCGATAAACGCGTCGCCGTGCTGGTCATCAATCTCATAGATAGTGCAAATGTTCGGGTGATTCAGCGCTGAAGCCGCCCGAGCCTCGCGTTGGAAGCGGGCTAGAGCTTGTGCATCTTTAGAAATCTGGTCAGGCAGGAACTTCAAGGCGACAAAGCGATGCAGCTTTACGTCCTCAGCCTTATAGACCACGCCCATCCCGCCGCTGCCCAGCTTCTCGACGATGCGGTAATGCGAGATAATTTCGCCGATCATAAAGTCACCATAGTAGGCTGGAGGTGAGGACGGGTCAATGGAATGCGGGCAACATGGAATGCGGGCAAAGCTATCTTCAACCCGCCTCTCAATCGAATCACAGGAGCGCCACGAGATCGGAGCATGCTCCAGGGCCAAGAACGCCTCGTAAATGTCCGCCACTACAAGAGTGTCCAACCTCCCTAGCGTCGCCGTAACTACTTACCAAGGTAATGTTGACGAACCAACCGCAATATAGGATACCTATATTCATCATGACGAAGCGTATCCGTTCCAAAATTGCCAGGGGCAGCGCCGAACTTGCAATCCTCGCGTTGCTGGCTGAGCAGCCGCTTTATGGCTTCGAAATTTCCAAACGCATCGAGGAGAGAACCGGTGGCGCTCTGCACTTTACCCTGGCTTCCCTTTACCCCATGCTCTACGACCTTGAAAAGCGAGGCTGGATCCGAGGTCGCTGGGAAGCGAATCAGGGCGGGCGCGACCGCCGCTACTATTGCCTTACTCCGACCGGGCAGAAAGAACTGACGCCGCTGCGGCGGGAGTGGAATTTCTTTTTCCAGGCGCTTGATTGCCTAGCCGGGGTAACCAATGCCTGATTGGAACGCCATAGTTCGCGATCGCCTGCTTCGGCTGGACCTCCCGGCGAAAGAACAGCAAGAGGTTGTCACCGAGTTGGCCTCGCATCTCGAAGATCTCTATGAAGAACAAATGCGAAAAGGCATAAGCGAGCCCGAAGCCCGTGAGAATGTAACAGGCGAAATTGTTCGATGGCGGAAGCTGGGAAAAGATATTCACAGCGCGAAACTGAGGAAGGGAATGATGAACGCACGAACCAAGCAACTCTGGCTTCCCGGTCTGGTAAGCCTTGCCACTTCCATGGTTTTCCTAATGATTCTGGTCCAGATTTCGATGCAGCCTCGCTACCTCGGTCGAAGTCCGCTGCAGATGGTTCTTCTGCCCTGGTTGGCT
>PMHI01000051.1:0-144 GCA_003156615.1 Acidobacteriaceae bacterium
GAGACGGTCGAATTTCCTGCTGGGATACACGTACAGCAAATCCATCGATCAAGGTTCGAATCTGGGCGAGCAACTGAATCCCTTGAATCACGCGGCGACGCGAGCCATTTCTGCTTGGGATATGAGGCACAACTTTGTAGGTAG
>PMHI01000051.1:205-5232 GCA_003156615.1 Acidobacteriaceae bacterium
TGTTGGATGACTCGGACAACTCGCTGCTGGGGACGCTGGGCAATGGCGTGAACAACTACCTGCTGGATACGCCGGAATATCATGGGGCGCCGCTTGAGATCAACACCAATCCGAGGAACGGACGGCCCGAGTTCAATAACACGTCCGCAGCGTTCACCACGGAAGCCATCGGGCAATTGGGGAATGTGCCGCGAAGGTTTTTCTATGGCCCCGGAATCAATAATTTTGACCTGACGCTGACGAAAGTGCTGAAAGTAAGCGAGTCGAAATCGTTTGAATTCCGGCTGGAGGCATTCAACGCATTCAATCATGCGCAGTTCTATGGCCCGGCCGCGGTGGACGGGGAAGTCAATGATCCCCATTTTGGACAAGTCGTGAGCAACGCTGCCCCCCGTCTGATCCAGCTCGCCGTGAAATTCGCTTTCTAGAACGGGGCTCGCGAGGTTTTGGTGCATCCTCTTATGCAAATCATGCCGACAAACGAGTTACAGCCAGAGTCCGATATCGCCATGAATGGTTCTCGGAAGTGAGATCGACGGAGCGACCCAAACTCGCCACCCTTTTCAACGATGCTGCCGATCACCTCCGCAGCCGAATCGTTGCCATCTACGTGATCTTGTTCGCGTTCAACGTCGGTGCGTGGTTGTGGGCCGCGGTCGCTTTCCATCGCTACCCGGTGCTTTTGGGAACGGCACTTCTCGCATATAGCTTTGGCTTGCGTCATGCGGTCGATGCCGATCACATCGCGGCGATCGACAACGTGACCCGGAAGCTGATGCAGGAGGGGAAGCGCCCGGTTGCAGTTGGCTTCTTGTTCTCGCTGGGGCACTCGACAGTTGTCGTCCTTGGCTCAGCGGCAATTGCGGGAGCGGCGTTGACCCTACAGCATCGCATGGATGCCTTCCGGAACGTTGCGGGCGTAATCGGCACCTTGGTTTCCGCTTTTTTTCTATTCGCGATCGCCATCGTAAATCTAATCGTTCTGCGATCAATCTACCGAACCTTTGTACGGGTCCGTCGCGGTGAGCCCTACGTGGACGAAGATTTCAACATGCTTCTCGGCGGTCGCGGGATCCTGGCGCGTATGTTCCGCCCGATGTTCCGCATGATCAGCCGGAGTTGGCATATGTATCCGTTGGGCTTTCTTTTTGGACTCGGATTTGATACGGCCACCGAGATTGGCCTGTTGGGTATTTCCGCGGCGGAAGCGTCCAAGGGCCTGTCGTTTGGGTCGATTCTGGTTTTTCCCGTGCTTTTTGCCGCGGGGATGTCGCTCATCGATACCACGGACAATATCCTTATGCTAGGCGCCTACGGTTGGGCATTCGTGAAGCCCATACGCAAGCTGTATTACAACATCACGATCACCTGCGTCTCCGTCGTCGTCGCACTGGTCGTCGGCGGGATCGAGGCTCTGGGATTGCTGGGCGAACACTTTCATTTCGAAGGTTGGTTCTGGAGAGCAGTCGCCAAGCTCAACGACAATTTCGGGACACTGGGGTATTTCATTGTCGGCCTGTTTGCACTGAGCTGGATCGTGTCCATCGCATTCTACAAATGGCGTCGATTCGACGATGTTGAACTCGAAGCCAAAAAGGAACTCGTACCGTCATGAGAGGCGCGAAAAACAACGATAGAGTTCTAAGATTTGGCGAGAAGTGGCATTGCCGGACTGTATTCACTTAAGGCTGGCTCGCAAAATCACCGGGGGGAATCTTAGTGGAAGACCAAATGCCGTTGGAAGAATGGCAGAACTTCAGTGAAGAATCGTCCATCGACGCCCCAGTTCGAGTCGTCCCACGTTCCGTTGTACTCTTCCGCCTGATGTGCAATTCCGAATTCTCTCAGCTTGCGGGTGAAAGCTTGGTTGGCATACACGTGGTCAAAATTGGCATCGGAACGGTTCCAGTCAAATTTGAACCCTCGCAGAGAATTGAGGTTGTCGGCATATTTGTCAATCATCGTTTCGAGATAAAAGTTGTTACGGAAGCGTGCCATGAGTTTGGTATCGATGATCAACTGACCCTTTTCTTGGCGTGCCAGCAGGTCGATGAAGAGGGGTGGTTTGTTGGGATCGGGCAAATGAGCCTGAAACATGGTGGTAAAGATCCGTGTACCTCCATCTTTCTGCACGTCATCCACGGATTTGGCATTCGCCAAAATATCCCATTTGGGTATTGCCGCACTGAGCCCGAACCTGTACCCGTCCCCACTGGGTGCATTGCATACACAGAGCCAAAGACATCCGGATGCCGCATACCGAAGCGGATAGCCCCATATCCTCCGATGAAAATTCCGGCAATGCCTCGTGAGTTCCTATTGGGCAGGGTTTCGAAATTTGCATCGATGTACGGCACCAGTTCCTGGATCACAAAATCTTCCCAGTTACCCGTGGCCGAAGAGTTTACGTACCACGAGCTTCCGAGTGGGGTATTCATATCAATCACAACGAGAATAAATTTCTGGATCACACCGGCCGCAATGGCTTGATCAAAGAGGCCCTGGGCATCTCTATGATCAAAATCGAAACGATAGCTGTCCCCGAAAGGGTTCGGAAGAAAATAGATTACCGGATAACGCTGCGACGAAGACTCGTCATAGCCAGCAGGGAGATAGACCAGCATCTTCCTCACAGGATCGGTGCCAGTTTTATTGTGGGCGATATTTTCCGATCGCACTTCTCGGGCTATGACTTGGCTTTTTGCAGAAGTGGCAAAGGTAGGAAGCACGCTCAGAAAACCAACTGCGAAAGCGAACCAGAAAACTAGCGCATTGCGCGTTCGTGGCGAGATCATCATTGCTGTACCCTCCTCATTTCATCTGCCATTCAACTTTGTCCAACTTTTCTGCCATCTCCTTGCGCCGATGCAACGATGTACCACGCAGGCCAAATGATTAACCAATTCAGAGTCCATAAACCTCTGCTATGCGATGGAAGAATCATTAATGTCGTTATTGCAATTGCCAGAAATATCGCTAAGGCCAAGTTGATCCGAATTAGCCGCAAAGCTTGGCGGACTCCCCAGATCGCGGGTAGAAGAAAAAGAAACAGACAAAGCCTCGAGAGAGATGGCTCCCTGAACCGCACCAAACAAAACAAACATGCAACGCAAGACGAAGTGATACTCACCCAAAGCGTCCGCCGTGACATCGATCCGATGACAAAGCCACAAGACCAGGAGCAACCGATTAACAGCAGACCACAGCCAAGTAGCTGTAAGAGCTCTTCATCGATCGCCTGCGGGGACCCAATGAGAATCGTGTGGTCGATGAGGCGTTCATATGTCGAACCGAAAGACACAGAAATCCCCATCAGAAGCAGACTGCCAGGCAGCGCCAGTCCGAACACAGCCAACCAGGGCTGCCAGTTCTTCCAGTGCAACAACTGCCGACGAATCACCAATCCGAGTATGTCAAGCAAACCTCCCCAGGCGCCTTCGCCGGCCTCTAGCAGATCTCCCAATACCGCCTCTCGTTCGCCCCGCTCCAGCAGTCGTGCCGCAACCTCCACCCATGGCCAATGTATGCCGGTCATGACGCTCTCCCCGCCCGGTTCACTACCCACGATGCACCGCGGCTTACACGCATGACTGCATCATAGAAGTCCTTTGCCGCCTGCATACCTTTAGTCGTTACACGAACCATGCGCTTGGCGCGGCCACCCCGTCGCGGCGTGGCTTCTCCCATCCATGTCTTCAGCAGCCCCTTCATCTCTAGGCGATCTATGGTTGTATAAAGCGCGCCGATGGAGCATCTGCGTCCGGTGGCGGAGACGATCTCATTGCGGATGGCGGCACCATAGGCGTTGTCACCGAGTGAGGCCGCAGCGCTGATGAGGAGGTACTCAAATTCTCCGATCATAATATGAACTACATTGTGATATTAATCATTGCATTGTGTCAAGCTCTAACAGATTTAAGTTTCTGAGTTGGAGGGTTTTAGTGTTGCACAATGGAGTTCTGCAGAGGCGGTTTCTCCGGGTTCCCGGCTGCGACGAGGGGATATGTTGTGATCGTTTTCATGGCCGCAGCGCCTTCCCATGTGCGCAAGGCAATTTCACGCGGCTCTGTGCCCGTTGCTCGTACTCATGCCGTAGCAGACTCTTTCCCCCACAATTCCTCGACGGTCTCCGCCACCAAGCGCAGCTTTGCTTTCTGATCGGCCGCAGTTACGAGATTCCCTTCCATCGTCGAAGCGAACCCACACTGCGGGCTCAGGGCAAGCCGATCCATCGGAATGTAGACCGCAGCTGCGTCGATCCGATTTCTTAGCTCATCCTTGCTTTCGAGATGCGATCGTTTCGAGCTTACAAGCCCAAGCACTACCACCCGATCTCCCGGCACCTGGCGCAGCGGCTCGAAACCGCCTGATCGTTCGTCATCGTACTCCAATAAGAAGCGATGGAATTTTGTGTTGCGAAAGATGCGCGTAATCGGTCCGTAGTCGCCAGCAGCATAGAATTTGCTTTGATTGTTCCCCCGGCATAAATGGAGGCCGAAGATGACGCCCGGATGATCGCCGATCACTGCATTATCCATTTCGACGGAAAGATCAAGGAGACGATCAGGATCATTACCGCGCTGGCGATACCCTTCGCATAACTGCGGGTCCAGCAGCGCAGTGTATTGCGGCGAATCAATCTGGACGTAGGTGCAACCCAGGCGAATCAGTTCTGCTACTTCATCACGCAAGATGTCGACGAGGTCGGCAAGGTAGGCATCGATCGTGGCATAAGCAGCCGTGGATTTGCTGCGATCGTAATACGCGGCGGCCTGCTGCGCGCTAATCATAGTCGTCTTGGCAGGATGGTTCGTGCGGGCTCGGACATAGGTAAACTCTTCCGCGCACAGGGGGCGTTTCCGTTTCAGCTTCGAGACCACGACGGGCCGCGGCAGCACTAACTGTTCGCCCTTTTCATCACGGAACGGAATCGCCCAGCCACCGTGCTTGTCGAAACCTTCAACCGCGTCGATCAGATGTCCGTAGAATGCATAGCGGCGCATTTCGCCATCGGTGATGACTTCCAT
>PMHI01000241.1 GCA_003156615.1 Acidobacteriaceae bacterium
AAAAAGCAGTGTGCCGCCAGCGCGCCGCGCGATTTGTTGGGCATCCAGTTGCGGAGGGTCAGTGGAACCTCCCTTCGGCAGCAATCCCAATCCCTCATTCAGAGTGCGAGCGCGGCTGAAGTCGGCCCAGCGCAGGGCAGCGCCTGTCTCTCTATTCGCCACCAGGAACTGGACGTAGTCGTCGTAGACGCGGCGGGAGTTGTTGGAAAACGGCAGCTTCGAATCTTCGCGCTTGAGCGTCGAGCGAGAGGCTTCAATGGTTTTGAGAGCGGTCTGATACTCGCGGTCGGCCGTGGCCGAGCGGCCTTGCTCTTCATAAAGTCGTGCGAGCGCATGTTCAGCTCGAAATTTCAGTGAGGCATTCGTTTCCGGGTCGTTTTCGACTTCGTGGAGGATTCGCTCCGCTTCCATGTGATCGCCCGAGCGGGCTGCGATGAGGCCCTTGACGAAGAGTGGATTGAGTTCTTCGAGACGGGTCTTATCGGAGTGCGCAATCTCGATGGCTTTGTCGGAATACTTGCCCGCCTCCTCGAGTTTGCCGCTCTCAACCGACACAAGAGCGAGCGCTCGGTAGGCGGCGTAGATGGCTTCCTGACCGCCCGTTTCTTTGGCCAGATCAAGCGCTTCCAGGTACGACTGCGTGGCGCCGGCAATATTTCCCCGACTTGCGTAGACGTACCCGGCGGCCGTGACCCAGGTGAGCTGTCCGGTGACGTTTCCCGCATGGCTCGCGCGCTTCGCGGCTTCGAGGGAAAGCTCGAGCGATTTCTCCGTGTCGCCCAGGAAGTAGTACGCCCAGCCGAGGTTGCCGAGAGCGCCCTGGGTTACGCCGTCGGCTCCCGAAGTTGTTGACTCGCGGTAGGCAGCATCTGTCCAATCGATAGACTCGTCAAAGTGCAGATCTCGAAGCGAGGTCAAACCTAAGTTGAGGAGTGCTGTCGCCCTTAGGAACGAATCATGGTGTGAATCTGCAAATCGCAAAGATTGCTCGAAGAACAGCTTTGCTGCGTCCAGCTGTCCCTGTTGCATGGCTACGACGCCGCGAGCTCGGGTGACGTCGCCGCAGGTGTCCTGGGGCGAATCTTGGCAGATGTGTGACGCTTGTCCGAGCCTTTGTTCCGCCTCGGGAAACTGGTGAAGACGGCCAAGAGCAGCGCCCTCGATGGCAAGAACCTCTATCAGCGAATCGTTGTTTCTGGGTTGGCTCGGCTGCGAACTGAGGGTCGTGAGAACTTGCTGATACATCCCCTGCCAGAGGCTGGATTCCGCTTCCAGGATTCTGAATTTCCAAGCCAATTCCGGGTTCGAATCTCGAAATCGTGAGCATTCCCGATGGGCCTCATCTTGGCTTTGTTTCAGGTCGCCGTGCACGAAAGTCTTGTAGGCATGTTGATAAGCAGCCTGCGGGCTCTCCCGACGATCACAGGCGAGCCCGCAAGCAATCGTCACGCATAGCAGAAAAGCGAAGTCTAGGGCTGTGTTTGCCCGTTGTCCGAAACGCCGGCTCCAACTGGTTTCCCGGCAGCCGGGCAGCCCAGCTCCATGCCCAGGACCTCTAGCTTGAAGTAATTGCTGTCGCTTGGCTTCGACGGAGATGTATCGCCCTGCAACTCGCTTTGGCCGTTCTTGACGCCAACTTCGAGCTCGGCCAAATAGACCGTGCCAAAATCGCGAATAAAGATGGCGTTCCCGAACGTCCTGACTCCGGGAATCTCGATCGGCAGCGTAATCTTTTTGACCAGTGAACATCGCAGCTTAGGATAACCGTTCGAGCCGATGTCCGCACCTGCCCGGTTCCAGCCGTCGCCGTTGCGATCCTCCTTGGCGCGCTTCCTCAGCTCGTCGAGGTAGGTGATCTCGGCGCGGGATTTCTCCTCCAGGCTTTTGGGAACCTCGTCGCTATCGAGAACGCCGTCGAGCTGGCGTTGCACGCGATCAAGAAAATCGCCGTCTTGCAGATAAGAGCGGTCGCCTTCCGGTTTAGGGCCACAAAGCGCCAGATCGAGTTCGACCTCGACTGAATAACTCCCGATGCGCAAGTTTTCAAAGTGCGTGCCGAGAAAGTTCACCCGAGGAACGTGGCTGATTGGCTGCGCGGGGTCGTTGGTCATCGAATGCTGAGTAAAAACCTGCGCTACCACGCGATCGGCGGTAATGATGTCTTCGACGTTGTATCCCTCGAGCGCCGCCGTTGCCAACGTGACCCAGCCAGCGTGATCGTTGCCAAAGGCATCCGTTTTCTGCTTGACATGAGCGCCGGCGACGCGCGTATGTCCGCGCTTGAAGAAAATCAGACCCTCAATATTGGTCTCGCCCACCGATTGCGTGATAAGGCTTTCGCGGCGGCTCTCAAGAGCAACGCGCCCATATTCTCGCTTAGCCAGCTTAATCGGTTGCTCGAGTTCAACATTGAGTACGTACGCATCAGCGTGATAGATGTGGTACGGCTGGACGGATCCCGACATCATCGGTAACTTCGGACTTCCGGCCATATGGTTAGATCCTTCCCTTTGAGCTTACTTTTGAATTTGTAATTCGAACGACGTATCGCCGATGTCCTTACTTTCCCCTGAAGCAGTAATTCCCCGCACCACCAATTTATATCTCCCCGCTTCCCGATTCGCTCCCGGCACCTGCAGCGGCAACCGGTCTTCCTGGGACGAGGCCGGAATCGCAAACGCCAGTGACCACTCCAGTTTGCCCGCCGGATTGTACAGCTCCGCAGTGTAGCTCGAATACGGCCCACCCGGAGGAGTTCTCACGAAAAGAAGAAAGGGTTGCCCAGGCTGCGCCGTAATTGTGGGACCTTCCGATCCATAGGTATTAAGATTCAGCGGTGCCCATGCTAAGACCTGTGGACTGTTCAATTGCCGCGTCAGCCGCGGATACGTAACCAGATTCTGATACCCAACGACGGCCAGCAAAGTGGCCATAACCGGAACGATAAATGCGGGGCGCAACCATGCGAGCCATGCTGGTGGAATCGGGCGCACCGGCGGTACAGGCGCTACTTGAACGTCGGGATCCGATATCGCTCCATCCCTGATCCGCTCGATGAGCAAAGCCGCAGCTTGAACGTCGGCCGCGCATTCCGTGCAAGCGAAGTAATGCTCTTCAAATTCGCCGCGGGCCGCGGGATCGAGTTCGTCGAGCAGATATCGTTCCGTCATTTTCTGAGCAGACACCATCTCGTGATCCATGAGTAAAAAGCCCCCTCGCATTCCAATAGTGCGCCGGAGCGATCCAGCGTTGCACAACCATCAGGCCGAGATA
>PMHI01000785.1 GCA_003156615.1 Acidobacteriaceae bacterium
GCTCAAGGGCGGCAATGGGCTTCAGCGAGGTGCCGATCAGCCCCTGAAGATCGCCATACATCCCGCTCGTATTTCCCAAGACTAGTTCGAGTTGCTTCTCGCGCTTCGCCCAGCGTCGAGATGTGACACGCTTTTCTTCGTCCAGCTCTTCTTTCATTCCGATGAAACCGCGCATGATGGCTTCGACGCGGTTAGCAAAGTCTGGACCAGTCAAGTAGTTGAAAAGTGCCTCCACCGTTTCGTTCTTGCTCGCCACCGCGCGTTTTGTTTGCGCCACTTCCTCTAAAGATCACGCGGAGTGTAGCAACGAGATTAGGCACGTACTTCGGAATAGTGATCCAAACGTTTTCTTTTTTGCCGAAGTATTCCACTTCCTTAGGAAGAACATCTGTCACGAGGACCGCGATGTCGGCCCGAGCTCGCTGCTGATCATCCTTTTAGCTTTGAGATCCAACCGTCGCTCCAATTCTTTGCGTGTTTTGATTCCCAAATAATTAACCCACAGCAGACACCAGACCTGGTGGTCACCTTTTGTAGAACGTCTGCTCCGCTAACGCCTGTGGGTACGGGAAGAATCTCGTCCAAACGGCAACAATCCCGGAGCACGTCTTCAAGTTCGAGTTCCAGTACTTCACCCTGTACCTGCGGGGATCCCTGCTGCAGCTTCCGACTTAGCTCCTCGTTCATCCTCAAAGCATCTCTCAGCTTCTTATCCCTTTCAGCATCATTCAGATGATGCTCCTCCGCGGCTTGCGTCAAAGCCTCTTCCCGGATACGTTGGCGTTCAGCATCAACCTTCCGCGTAATCTCCAGCTCCAAACTCTTTCTTGTGGTCTCTAGATCGCGCTTCTCCTTCCGTAGCTGGAGCTCGTTACCTTCAACTGCCTTCAGCTTTCGTTCCTTTTCCTCCGCATCTGCCGCCAAGTCCTTCAATTCCAGAGAGACTTCGGAACGAGCTTTCTCCAAAGCATCCCTACTAAGCTTCGCTTTCTGTATGGATAGCTTCTTTGCGACCCGATCCTCGATGTCCTGCTCTGCCTCTGTCAACCTGGCTTCCCAAGCTTGAAGGCCTTTCTCCCTCGCAACGAGGGTTTTCTGTTCGCCCGCTAACTCTCGCTTCATTTCTGCGCGTGCTTGCTCAGTAAGTTGATGGTGGAGGGTCTCGGTGATCGGGATACCTTCGCCACACTTGGGGCACTTAATGCTGTCACCTGAAGCTCTGCTGGAGTTGCTCATTTCATTTGCGCCTCATCGAGGAAACTTTCGCTTCAAACCTTTTTGCTGCTTGGCAACGCGTTTTCGGAGCCCGGTCTGCCTCAGCCGTTAAACGCGATTATTGTTTCGCACAACCGGTCAAGACTTCTAGACGTTACCCCAGCCTGTTTCAGTAGTTCGAGCAAATTGCCGATGTAAACTGCATTCTTGCCAAGACCACCCGCATTGCCACACTCAATAGACGCCTGATTCCGCATGTGCTCAAATTGCTCGGCTCCCTGAACTCCAAGTGCTTCGATAAACTCCCTGCTAACCGTATCCGCGAGATTAGAGGGCCACAACACGATANNTCTCATCCCCGTTGAAAAGGCGGATCAAGGCGGTATTATCCCGATGGTGCCGGGTACGGTTCCTAGCATCTTCAATTTGATCCGCGTCAGCATCAACGACAGCAAACACCGGAATCCCGAGGCCCTGCGCAATTATTGCGGGACGGATCATCTCGCTCTTGCCATCGACCGCGACAACATGGCAGCCACTGCGCCGGTACTCGTCCCATCGCTCGGTCAATATCCNNGCCTGATGTACCTTCGAGAGGGCGGCGGATTTCTCCTTCGGCGGCTCTCCCACCACTTCAGCAAAGCGCTCCGCAACCTTGGAATACGAGTACTGGCGGATGGACGCGCAGCTGTCGGCCAAATCACGCCTCACCATTCGGACGCTTTCGAAATTCTTTCCGCTGACAAAATACGGACTGTGTGTTGTAACTATGATCTGCGCACTATCTTGCGACAATTTGTCGAACACCCCCGCCAGATGGCGCGCTTGCGGGGGATGTTGATACAGTTCAGGTTCCTCGCACCCTAGAATCAGAGTGGGAGCCGTTTTGTCGTCGCCGGAGGCGAGCTCCTGCAGAAGCGCGAGAAGGTAGGAACGCTGGAAGCCGTGCCCAAAGCGGACCAAGCTTCCCTCATAACCGCTCTCACCCGCGATTATGCCGGCCAGTGGCTGATCGACTTTAACGGCCTTCGACGAGTCCTGCTGCCAAGCGACCCTCAGGGTAGCCGCTGGGTGCGCCCACTGGGAAAGGCGTCTCTGCAATGCCTCGGAAACATCGCTCAGCGCCGACTCATTGTCATCTAGCATCTCTTGATATCGCCGGCGAGCTTCCGTGACGAGTGCTTCCATGGTCTGGGAGAAATTGATCTTCGCACGGACCGTTCGCGCTAAAAGCTTGCCCAGAGCCCCAGTTTTTGTCTCCGATTGCTCCTCGCTAGCATCCTTCACAGCCGGGACGAAAATCCATTGGACATATTTTTCTAGTCGGTTCGATCCCTTGCTTACGCCGTAAAAATGGTCCTCGCTTGGAATGACCTCACACTGGCCGGTTCTCTCGGCTTCGAATTCGCGTAAGGTTTGGTACATTGCATCTTTTGTCCTCTTCGACTTTCCTGCGGCCAAGTCTGGAATATCGCCCTCCAGCCGCTCAAATATTGCCCTAAGATCGCCCACCGGCTGCCCGTCCCCGTGAGCACGAAAAAACGGCTTAAAGGCAGCCATGCCTAATCGCTGACCGAACTGCTTGACCTCCGCCCGATTGGATTTGCTGTCAAACGTCGCCAGAACCGAAATGATGAGCTTCCCCTGACGAACATATCCCTTAAAGTCCTCCTCTGCTTCCTTTGGCAGATCCGTGAATACGACTGTTATCTCAACCGGTTTTGTTGTGTCGTGCAGGTAAAAATCCTCGGATGTCAATGAGGTCACAACCGTGCTTGCATCCTCTATGTGCCGGAAAAAAATGTTGAGTGCGTGTAGCACGGTCGATTTTCCGGCTCCGTTCGGACCAACGAGACAAGTGTAGGCACCTAAGTTGGCGATGCCCTCTTTAATGCAGCGCAGATTCTTGATCGCGACGCTTTCGATGCGCATNNCCCCCTCACAGTACGTCTATTCAGTTTTAGTTCGACCTCAGCAGCCTCAAGCCGTTGAGATAGGTTCGGCCCTCGGGCCGTATGAACGAATCTCACACGACCGAGACAATTTGTACTCCCAGATTACGGCGGAGGCTAGGGCACATTCGTGCCTACTATCCCCCACGAAGTTCCTAGCTGCACCCACTCGTACTCCCACAACTCCCGCACCGATAGCACGAACCGTTCCGCGTCATGA
>PMHI01000020.1 GCA_003156615.1 Acidobacteriaceae bacterium
ACTGAGGCGGGGATGGTACCTTAGCAGTGACAGCCGAGAGCAAATAGGTCTTGGCATCGTCGGCGACTTTCATCGCAAGGGAAACGTTGCCACGCTTTGCATATTGCCCCGAAAGCGCAACAGACTTAAGGGCAAGCAAGGTATCTAATTTGCCTTCCACCCTGGCGAGTCTCTCACCGAGTTCCCCCAATTTCGCATTAGGCAGAGTGAGTTTCGCATCTATCAAGCCATTCACGGATGCGTTGAACCCACCATTGCGATGATCGAGGTAGTACTTAAACAAGCCGCTACCAAACCATCCCACTACAGCGATAACGATTGCAGTGAGTGAGATGATCGTTCCCTTGTGGGTTTTGATCTTTTGCCACAAATCCTCGCGGAAGTTGGCAAATGCACTTTTGGCCGCTGGAGGTTTGAGCCCAAGAGTTATGTCGATTCTTTCGAGGCGGGAATCGATCCGGCCAAGATGAGAGTCGATCCCATCTAGGCGGTCCTTCGTGGTAGCCATATCGTCATCACCTTCTAGGGGAAGCGTGACAATTTCCAGCGGGGTAAATTCCAGTAGTTGCATCGGGCACACTCCGGTGTTACGCTTTTCGGAGCGTTGCCAGACGCGACAAATCGGAAAGACAAGTAGCCCGCCGCGAGCGGGTTTTCTTGTCTGCGAAATCTTACTCCGCTAGGCCGATTGTAGCAATCGAGGCACAGCGGACCTCATTGCTCATATTTCAATATCTGCTCTTGCATCGCCAGAAAGTGCTCATACTTCAAGAGTACGGCCAGCGGCTTATCATGTCCTGAATCACCAGCGTCTAATCTAACTCCCGAAGCTGTGTCACGTTCAATGCACGCAAGCGGCTGATTCCCACATGCTGTACGGTCGGGTCTAGGTACGGAATCGAAACCTGATTTGCTTTTGCCATAATCCCTCTAAGCTGTCCTGTGTAGTGCTTTCAAAACCAGTTCCTTGTCCACTCGCGCATTAGGTTTGCGTTCAGGCAACAAGCCGCACAATTCCGCCAGTGTCCATACGTGATCCGTTAGGCCAGCTTCCATTGCCGGAGTCACGCGCAACGTCGAATGCACGCGGCAATAGTTGTAGTGCATGAAGTAGAGCGCGACCTGATGCGCGTGGTTCTCAAACTTCTTACTANNCCTCCCAGTAGTTCCTCTATGGTCCAGATGTGGTCAGTCAGGCCCGCTTCCATAGCCGGGGTGACTCGGAGCGTCTTGTGGACGCGGCAAAAGTTGTAATGCATGAAATATAGGGCAACCATGTGCCCGTGGTTCTCCAGTTTCTTACTGAATCCGTTTGTTAATCGCGTAAATCGGCGCATCCCCATTCTCATCGAAAGGTTCTGCCGCTCCACGTAGCTAGTAGAGATGTACTTTGGATCAGGACTCCCGGCGAGGATTCCAGTCCGGCATCCGATGCAGGTTGCAGGACTGTAGCGCGATTCGCCATCATTCGATGCGCCGTATATTTTAACCAGCATCGCGTAATCAATTTCCGAGCCGAAGGCATTCTCTACGGCTTCCGCGTACACGCGATGGCCGTCCGTGGTTAGCTGAATCCGGTTGCTGATCCGCGATGCAACGTCCTGCATGAAAGCCTGAGCCGTGGTTGCGCCACGATCCCCAAGCATGTAGGAGATAATCAGTTTGGAATCGGCATCAATCGCCGTCCACGTCCAGCAGTCTCCCGCTCCTTCTTCCATCTGCTCCATCGTCACGTTCTTTTGCTTCGCGTATCGGACTCCTTCATGGGCCGCAAGGGGTTCGGCGAAAGTCATCGACGGATATTACGAGCAATACGAGCAGTACGGGCAGTCAGAAGAGGAGTTTCCAGAACAAACGCTGATAACTCGTCTGTTCGCCACGACACTTGACGCGATACGCGCGCTGTTCCCGAAGATTGCACAAGCAACACGATGGGGCAATCGCGCTGACTTCTACAGCCTCTTCGTGTCCTTAGGAAACCTATTTCGGCAGCACACCCTCCCGAGCAGGAACGTGCGCCTCTTGGCGCGCAAGCTAGCAAAGTTTGCGACCGACGTCGACGTTAGCCTTGAAGACCCATCGGATACTGGGGTCGACGAGCCGTCATACAAGTACGCCCGCGCCATTGAGAAGGGATCGAACGATAAAGCGCGACGCATGGACCGTCATGAGGCGTTGATCGGAATAATCCAGCCACTGCTCAGGAAAAAGATATGAGGAGGTGGTATCGCAACTCCCATTACACGATCCACAAAGCCGAAGCCTTAGAATGGCTGCGGCTGCAGCGAGCCAACTCTTTCCACGCCGTCGTAACCGATCCGCCTTTTGGTCTTGTTGAATACTCGGCCGCGGAACTAAACAAGCGGCGCAGAGGAAGCGGGGGAATCTGGCGCTTGCCGAATGCAGCGGATGGCGCGAAGAGGCAACCGATGCCACGTTTTACGGTTCTCAGCGGCCACGACAGAATGGGAGTACTGGCATTTCACCTTCGTCTTGCACCAGAGTTATTCCGCGTTCTCGTTCCCGGCGCGCACGTCATGCTTGCATCCCAATGCCTTGTTTCGCACCTTGTGGCGCAGGCCTTCTGCATGGCGGGTTTCGAAGCGCGGGGCCAGATCGTCCGAATTGTCAGGATACTCCGCGGCGGAGATCGTCCCAAGTTCGCGGAACAGCAGTACCCGGGGGTNNTTCGAACCGTGGCTTCTCTTCCGCAAGCCCTGCGAGGGACGCGTCGCTCAGAACCTCAAGAGATTCGGGACCGGTGCCCTCCGTCGCCCGTCCGACAACGTGCCTTTTCCCGATCTCATACGGGTTCCCCCTGCACGTTCACCAGAGCGCACCGTCGCCAAACATCCATCCTTGAAACCTCAAGCTTTAATGCGGTTCCTTGTTCGCGCCTCGCTACCGCTGGGCANNCTAGACCCCTTCATGGGCGCCGGCTCAACCATAGCTGCCGCAAAGGCGCTCGGACTTGAAAGCGTCGGGGTGGAAGTAGATCAAAAGTACTTCACGATGGCGAGGTCGGCAATCCCTAAGCTCGCCGAACTTCAAATACCCGAATTTCCGAAGGAACCCAGCACTCCCCCTGGGGCCTCGCGGAGCACGGACTATGAATGCTCCGTCTTTCCTTCTAGCAAGCTTAGCGCATGAGGAATCAAATCCAG
>PMHI01000616.1 GCA_003156615.1 Acidobacteriaceae bacterium
TTGGTTACGCCGCTCATGGCGGAGACGACCACGACCAGGTCGCTGTCGAGTGCTGCGCCGCGAATGATCTCGACCACTTTTTGGATCGAGGACACATCGCCCACCGACGTCCCGCCAAACTTCATGATTCGAAGCGGCTTGTTCATAGTGTTTACAGGTGGCTGATTCATAGGCGGACCTACTTGCCTCCCCAGTCCAGCCCTACCGTGTGGCTCTTGGCTGGAGCGGTCATGGGCTGGGCGGAACGAGCCGCCGAAGCGGCCTGTCTCCGGTCGGCCCGGGAGTACCAACTACTCTGCTTCCCCCGGTTGCTGACGCAGTCGCGAACCAAGTCGGGTTCTTCCCATGGAATATCGTGATAAGCGGAACGCAGAAACGGGCTCTCGGGATCCCGGATCCATTCTTGCGGAAACAGTGCGATCGTGTCCTTCTCGGTTACCTTCGGCGCGGCTTGCACCGCTTGCCCGGACAACGCGGCGTACAAGGCGGCGGGAAGGTCGCGTCCAGGCCCTAAGCTCAAATGTCCCACTTGAGTAGACCGAGGATTGATTTCGATGAGGTACGCTTTTTCCGTCTCTGCCTCCAGCATGAAATCAAATCCGTAAAGCCCGGAAAGACCGAGCCGGCGAGCCATCCCCTCCACCGCCGCCGACATTTCAGCGTTCTCGATCAAGCGCACCACAGTGGCGTGTCCTTTCGAACTTGCCTTGTTGACTACCTCAAAATGGAGGCTCGCCAGCACCGCGCCCTTCCAGCAAACCATGGTGCTGGTGGCTTCCCGCCCGGCCACAAACGCCTGCGCGTTGACCACGGGCCGAAGCCGCAGTATCGACGGCCAAACCAGCGTCTTATCCTGGTCGACCAGGGCCCGCTTTGCCGCCCGGGCCAGCCTGGGAGGACCTTGCAGCTCCTTGAAGAAGCGTTCCGCCTCGGTCAGCGTGTGCGCGATCCTTACGCCATCGCCGCCCGAGGTGCCATTCGCTTTGAGAACAGTGGGAAGACCAACACGGGCAACCCATGTTCTCAGCTCATCGGTGTCGCGGATGACCTGGGTGAGAGGAACCCGAAAACCCTCGTCTCGGGCCACACCCATGAAGGCGGCTCTGGCATTCACCACCGGAAAACTCTGCGGATTACCAAGCGAACGCTCGATCAAGGCACTAATCGCAGAGTCCGCCCTCCCGTTACGCTGCTCTTGGGCATGAAGACGGTGCAGATGCTGAGTGGCAAGGTCATCCCCCGAGACAATGCAATCAGGCCGGCTGCAAGCGATGGCGCGAGCCAACGAGCTCAAGGGCGCCAAACCGTTGTACACATAAGATTCGCGAACTGATCTCGTCTTGCGGAAGGGATGGAGCGCGGGGCACACCGCGTCCACCTGGCAGCCTGCGCTGGCCAGAGCCATGGCCAGCCGGGCGGTCGGGTACCAGCGAGACGTCGTTGCCACCAAGACGGTGGGCCGAATGGAGGCCGCAGCCGTTGGAGCTTCACAGTGCACTCTAGTCATGGATATCGTCTTGCGCCATACCGCAGCGCTCAGCATTCTGGGAGAGACGGATCGAGAGCAGAATCAGAGGTACACCAATTCTCCCCGCTTGCCGATCGACTGGTTGGCGGCCTCCAGCATCTTGACCACACGAAGGCCAGCCTCGCCGTTGTTTATAGGGGCTTCATCCTTGGTGATGCATGCGACAAAGTAGGCTAATTCCCGGGTCAGTGCTTCGATCTGTTCGATTTGCGGCGCCCACATGTCGCCGGAGCGATAGTGCACCAGCAAGTCATAAAGCCCTTCGCGACTGGTGACTTTTACGCCCTTGTCGTAAATCTTGATCTTCTCGTCGGCCTCAAGATCGTTCCAGACCAGCATCTTCTTTTCGCCGCCGATCAGAGTCGTCCGCACCTTCACTGGCGACAACCAATTGACGTTGATGTGGGCGATGATCTTGTCGGGAAAGTACAGAGTAATGAAGGCTATATCTTCGTGTGAGTTGAGATGAGTCTGACCGGTCGCGGAAATGGCTTCGGGGGTTCGCTGGATCAGGTAGTCGATGATCGACAGGTCGTGAGGGGCAAGATCCCAAACCACATTTACGTCATGCTGAAATAGCCCCAGATTCACGCGCGTGGAATCGTAGTAATACAGCTTGCCGAGCGCACCGTCCTGCAATAGCTGCTTGATCTTGGTCACCGCCCCGGTGAACAGGAAGGTGTGGTCCACCATGATTTTCAGGTTCTTTCGCGCCGCCAGATCAATCAGTTCCTGCGCCTGGTCTGCGCTGCTGGTGAACGGCTTTTCGACGAAAACATGTTTGCCATTCTGCAGGGCGGCTTTCGCCAGTTCATAGTGGGTCCAGACCGGGGTCACCACCGCGATGGCGTCGATTTCGGGAGAGGACATCAACTCCGCCGCATTGTCCGTCACCCGCACGTCCGGATAGGCTCTCGCCACCTTCTTTCGGGCGGCCGCGCTCTTGTCGCATACCGCAACCACCTCTGCTTCCTCTAAGTGGTCAAGGTTCCGAACCACGTTCGGCCCCCAGTACCCATACCCTACAACCCCAAACTTAACCATGACTTCACTCCCCTGCCCTGACAGTGCGCTGGCCGTTCGAGGCTTTTCAAGATTTGTGATCATATTCGATAGAGTCAGTGACGGCTTTTCAAGATTTGTGATCATATTGGGTAACCGTGAATCAGGAAGGGGGAGGAGAAAATCGTTTAGTGCGCGCCTGCGCCAAGCAGAACTGCCCCGGGCGTGCGCAACAGGATCTTGATGTCCATCCACAGGGACCAAGTGCGGGCGTACTGCAGGTCGAGCCGAACCATGTCATCAAAGTTGACGCGGCTGCGTCCGCACACCTGCCAAAGTCCGGTGATCCCGGGCTTCGCTTCAAGCAGCCGCCGGCGATGCCAGATATCGTAGGCTTCCACCTCGTAGGGAATCGGAGGGCGCGGGCCCACCAGTGACATCTCCCCCTTCAATACGTTGAGGAACTGGGGAAGTTCATCCATGCTGGTTTTTCGCAGGAAGGCTCCGACCCGCGTGATGCGGGAGTCCTTGGTCAGCTTGTAAACCCCTTGGTCGTTCCCGTTCATGGGCTGCTTATTGGCTTTTCCGGCAATCAGTTGTTGCACGTACTGTTTGTGAACTCCCGCATCATTGTTCACATACATCGAGCGGAATTTCAGAAACACAAACGATTTGCCGTGTTGGCCGATGCGAGGTTGCCGGAAAAAAACCGAGCCCTTCGAAGTCGCTTTTATGGCCAACGCGCTTAACAAGAAAACCGGCGAGAACAAGACGAGCGCCAGCACGCTGCCCAGGATATCCATCATCCGCTTCATCGCGCGGAGTGACTTCCTGTCATCTTCCCGCTGGGACAGATCGGGATAAAGAGTTGGGTTGCTCGGACGCTGGTCATTATCGTGATTCCAGTCCTCCGGAAAAACGTGAAACGAGATATTGAGCTGGTTGAATTGCTCCGAGGTTAGATTGCTGCGCAACGTCTCCGTCACCCGGGTGATGATGATGCCGGCCAGCGAATTGCCATCTTCAGGACCGATTTCGGTGAAGACCACTCCGACTACCAGGTCTTGCGCATACCATCCGATAATGTCGGTTTCGCGAGTGGAAAGGGAGAGTGCCGGCAGAACCCGCGCCAGAGTCTTTCCGCTGTTCTCGGAGGGGAGGCGTCCGCCCATATCCAGAAGCAGCAGCATGAAAGGCTTTCGCGAACGCTCGCTTCTCTTTCTTTCCAGCGCGATCATCCGACGAAAGGATTCCGCTGTCAGGATCTCAGAATCCCGGGAGAACTCGGCTCCGGTGATTGGGCTTAAGGTTTTGCCTTTACTGGAACGTGGTGCGTTCACGATTCCCTCCGTTGGTTGCTTGTGGGGGGTAGAGTCAAGCGAACCGCTCGTTGCTAGTGTTTTGGAAGACAAGATTGGAAAANNTGAATGGAGGAAGAACTGTAGCGTTGGTAATAGTCGCTGTGCGCCGCGTTGGCGCTGTTGTTCACCAGCGCTCCCAGCAGCTTGGACTTTTCGAGCGATTCCAAGCCACGCTGCAGGTGTTGCCGTTCGGTCGTGCCATTTCGCGTGACCAGCAAGATTCCATCGGACAACCGGGCCCAGATGCTGGTGTCGGCCAGCGGCAGTACCGGCGGAGAATCGATGATGATCCAGTCGAACCACTCGGTCAACTGCTCCATCAGCGGTGCCAGCTTCCCCGATTGCATCAACTCCAGCGGATTTTCGGGGGCATTCCCTGCCGGCAAGACCCACAGCCCGAGCGTCTCGATCCGGTACACGTTCATGCTTTCGGTTTCGCCGCGCAGCCATTCGCACAAGCCCGGAACCTGGCCAAACCCCAATTTGTGGGCTACCGTCGGCCTCCGAAGATCGCCCTCCAGCAGCAGCGTTTTATGCTGCTTCCTTCTGGCCAGGGTGCACGCCAGATTGGCTGCAACCGTGCTCTTGCCCTCTTGCGGAATCGTGCTCGTAATCAAAACCTTCTTCAGGGACCGGCTTTGCCGAAGTTGCCGCAAACGAACCGCCAGAAAGCGGAACTTTTCCGCGCCCAGGCTTTCCTCTTTGTCCACCGCGACCAGGTGGCTTTCTTCCGGGACAGAGACGGCCAGCACTGGACACTGCTCCAGATCCTCAAAGGTTCCCGACGACCTCGTAGCGAATGAATCCGCACGGACGGGC
>PMHI01000669.1:0-130 GCA_003156615.1 Acidobacteriaceae bacterium
TGCTTCAAGTAGGAGGCAGCAATGGGCAGGGAGCGACCGGAATCCACGGGCATCATCTCGCCGACGCGGCCCGCATACGCTACATTTCGACCGATTCCCAGCGGCAGACGATTCCGGCGGTGTACTACAC
>PMHI01000669.1:220-3266 GCA_003156615.1 Acidobacteriaceae bacterium
TCCGAAAAAAAGCGGTTGAGGTGCTCAAGGTGAATTACACCACGCGAGAGTTCGCCCAGCAGACGATCAAGAGCGAGATCACCGCTTTTTATCAGACCAACTACCCGGAGATCGATCGCGCCAAGCCGGCACTCGTCGAGCAAGCTGGCGAGGAAGTGGCGAATATCTACCTGCGCAACATCTTTCCCGACATGCACGTGACCTGGGGCACGCACCCGAACAATCTTGGGCACAACGACTCGCCGGGATGCTTTCGCTGCCACGATGGCAACCACAGCAGCGCAGATGGCCAAACGATCACGAATGACTGCTCGGCGTGTCACCAGATCCTGGCCTCGGGTGAAGAACATCCCAAGATCCTGAGCGACTTGGGATTGAAATAGGGCTGACACGCCTCTGCCCGCGGATTCGGAACCCCCCGACCTTTCACATAGCATTGCTGAAAGGTCTTCTAGCGTCGCCTCCCGCGGACCCGAAATGAATTGTCCTATCGACGCAAAGGGTCAGCAAGGTAAGATCTCTTTTTGCGCCTGGTATACAAAATGGCGCCCAAAGTGTTTACTCCCACCACGACCGCGACCGTTTTCCATGCATAGGACGCCGGATTGGGGACGTCGATGACAGGAAAAACGGACAGCACAACGAAGAGTAGCGTCACGGTGAAACCCGAGCACGCGGCCAGCCGCAACCACATGCCCGGCTGAATGCCCAGTTTTCGATTGCCTACCAGCGGGATCGCGAACATGACCAGGTATGCGAGCCCGTAGAGTGTAAAACCCCATATCTGAATTAGTGAGAAAGCCTCCTCTTCGTTTACGCCAATGAGCACTACCACGGACGCGGTAAACGTGACCGAAGCGATGAAGAGTATCGAGTTGGTAGGCGTCTTGTACTTTGGGTGAAGCCGCGTGAACCATTTAGGTAGCAGGTTGTCCCAGCCCGCGACCATCGGTAGCCGAGAACTTGCGCTGAAAGTGAGATTGGCAGTGGAGAGCGTGTTTCCCAGCAGGAGTAGGATCGTAACCGGAGCGAGAATATTTGCCAGACCAAACGAGTTGAGTCCAACGCTTAGAGCCTGTGGCACAGGGCCGATGAGATTGACCTGGCCGGATGGGAGGAAGGCTAGAATTGCGCTGGTGCTAAAGACGTAGAGAAAAGCAATGATAGGCGCAGCGAACAAAACCGACCGTGCTAGGGTGCGAGCTGGATTGCGGCATTCGCCAGCAAAGATGGCTACGAATTCAAAGCCGCAAAGTGCTCCAAAGGTCATTTTAGTGAAGACGCTAAGGCTGAACAGAGAAAACGCGGGCCGAACCAGAGGCAGAGGGTGATAGGAGCCGAACGTGCCGCGCATCGGGTGGAATACTGGCAGCAGGATCAATACTCCCAGCGCAATCACGGTAAGGGCTCCACCGGCGTTGGTTACCCATTTACCGACCCGAAGACCCAGCGCCGAGACCCAGACTAATCCGCCGACGAGCGCAGCGGAGGCAATCACGGTCAGCCACTTGCTAGAGGCCATCCATGCCGCGCCCGGCCCCAAGGCGAAGGCGAAATAGGTGACAAGAACAAAACCGTACTCAGCGACCAGCAAGACAACAAAGAGCCAAAGATTCCACGCCACCAGGAAACCGGTCGCATCGTTAAAAGCCAGCCGCGCCCACTCGTAGAGGCCGCCCTCCAATGGCATGAGCTGGTTTAGATATCGGACTACAAGCGCCTGCGGAACGAAGAACAGGAGAATCGCAGCTAGCCATAGAACCGCATGGGAAGAGCCGGCCTTGACCGCTGTTCCGAAAAATTCGAGGGTCACAACGTAAGTGATCTGAGCCAGCACTACGTCGAGGAGCCCCAGCTCCTTGCGGAGTTCGGCCTGGTGGGCCTGTACTCCAGCGTCGGCACCCGCAACGGTTGTCCTCGTGGTTGACAATGTTCCTTCTTCGAACCGGGCCACACGTCAGATTCGGAACGACTTCTTTCGTTCCGATGCTCGTCAAACTTCTCCAGGAATCGACTCGATGTCTTTCTTCTGCAAGTCGTACCGCCTAGAGAGGCACGGCTTGCTAAGGCGGATTTCCATTTCGAACTTCTGGCGGACGGAAGTTTACACTAGTTGTCATTCTTTCAAGCCCATGTTCCCAATAGTGAAGCTATGCTGGATTGTCGGCAAAGAGGAACTCAGAAAGAGCCTGCCCTAGCGCCCCTGCACGCCGGCGGATGTGGCCAACGCCTGCGCGCCTTTCTTGTCTCCGAGGTCGCGGATTTCGTCGATATAGGTTGGAGGTCTCAGCATTTGCCGGCAGCCAGCGCTCCAATAAGCATCTACTGTTACTGCCCCCGCAAGTTCACGGGGCTGTCGTTCTGTGGACGCTGGCCTGTGGTCGGGTTGCGTGTCCGAGCAGTTTTGGTAAACCGCCTAGAGGTTGCACGCAAGCCTTCGATGAATATCTACAACTGTCGTGCTGGAGCGGACACTGCTTCACGAGCCGAGGGAAGAACGCGGAATTCCAGCCTTTCGAGTTCCGCTCGAAGTTGGGGCACGGATATGAAGCGAATGGCCGCAAGTCCGAGCGCACTTGCCGCCGCTATGTTCACTTCGCGATCGTCGATGAATAACGTTTCCTGCGCCCTTGTTCCGAGCCCCTCGAGGCAGTGCTGATAGATCTTGGGCTCGGGTTTGGCCAATCGCACTTCGTGGGAAAATACGGCGCAATCAAAAGTCCGCATCCATTCGAACTCACCCCGCACTTTGGCGACCATGTCGGCATGCATGTTGGACAACAAAGCCGTACGCAAGCCGCTCTCATGCAGGGCTTCTAGCCACGCAATCATCAACGGGTTCGTGTTGCTCCACATCTCCACATCCCAGGCGCGCAGCAACGGGATTTTGTCCGCGGCTAGACGGAAGCCTGGCTCGTCCGCAAAGGCAAACCAGTAGCGATCAGGCGTCAAATCGCCGCGGTCGTAAGCCCGTCTATTTTTTTCGTACAAGGTTTCAAACCGCGGAATGTCGATGTCGAAGACGTCCGCCATTCGGCGGAGCTGC
>PMHI01000669.1:3366-7410 GCA_003156615.1 Acidobacteriaceae bacterium
GGAAGAGCTTCTGAACAGCTCTTTCTTTCTCAGCCGGCCCTCAGCAAGAAAATTCGAAGGTTGGAAGATAAAGTCAAAGGACGCCTTTTCACCCGCACACGTCGCAAAGTCGCACTGACTGAGGCGGGGCGCGTCTTGTTGACGAAGGCTGGGAAACTCTTGCAGGATGCCGAGTCGGCGCTGGCTACGGCGCGAGCTGCCGCGGAGGGAAGAGCCGGTACGCTGCGTATCGGTTTTGGAATCGCTTCTGTCTCCGAAATCGTTCCCCGGACCATCTTGTCCTTTCGCAAGAGCTACCCTGATGTCGAACTACAGATGCGCGACATGTCGACGCCTTCGCAGACGGCAGCACTACTCGACGGCACTCTCGACGTGGGAATTCTCCGGCTGCCTGTGACCTCCCCTCAATTGATGAGTGCTCCCCTGTTTCGCGAACACCTGGTGCTGGCTGCACCCGTCAATATTCGATTCACGAAAAGAGATCGCCTCAGCGATTTCCGTGACCAACCTTTTGTTTTCCTGCCGCGCTCGGTATCTGAAACTTTTCACGACCACGTACTGAATCTCTGTCGGCGCGCCGGATTCACACCAAGAATCGTGCAGGAGGCCGGGGAGATATTTACGATCCTGAACTTGGTTCGCGCTGGTCTGGGGATATCCCTGGTTCCGAGCTCGGCCGTGCGCATGAAGGTACCGGGAGTGCACTTTCATGATGTGCGTATGAAGGACGCCATGTGGCGTATCGGCATTGCTTGGAATCGCAATTCCGAGAGACGTGTGCTGGTCTCACGTTTAGCGACCGTAATTACGGCTGTCGTCGAGCGACGAGCAAAATCAGACGAACTGTAATCCGATTTCTCCCCAAACGAGAGTTTTTAGTCTGAACGCGATTCTACGGGCGACGAGTTTGTGCAGGCACGCCTTTTCTTCGCTTTCTCGGACGACCGGCTATCTATCGTGCTGCAAAAATAGAGAGAAACACGTGCATCCCGCTCGATGCCCGTGGGCGAAGCGCGCGATACAGGAAAACGGAGCCGGTCGGCGTCGGTATCACCATGGTTTCCTCCACCTGTTCAAACCCCGTCCTCCCTTAACAGGACGGGGTAGAACCCCATCGGCATGGGACTGGGTGTCATTGTGGCCGTCAACCTATTGGACGATCTCGAACAAGGCTCGCATCAGATGTGTCACCGTGTCCAGTTTTGTCCCTAGCAGCGCAAGGAAGGAACCGGTGCCGCAGCCGATGTCGGCAATGATGTCGGTTGGACTCGGATCTAGTTGCCGCAACAGTGCGGCCCGCTATAGGGGTTCACGAGTAAAAGCGGCGACGATGAGGTCGTAGGCGGACAACAGCGGCAGCGCGGGAGTGAATGTATGGAGCTCAGGCTCTCTTGATCGGCCATGTTTCGTTTACAACCCAAAAAGGCGTTGCGCATTTTCATGTGCGATCCGGAGTTTATCGGCGCTGCTTACTGGCAGTTGATCTAAGAATCTCCGTGCGTCAGCCATCGATGAATATGGGTGGTCCGTCGAGAACATAATGCGGTCGACTCCTACTTGCAGCATGAGATCGAGGAATGTCGGGGTGAAGTTGAAGCCGCTGAAGGTGTAGTGCACATTCTCACGGAGATAGGCACTCACGGGGCGATTGAGTTTTGTCATAGCCATAGGCATGACATCGAGTCTCTGCAACATGAAGGGCAACGCTTCTCCCATGTGACCGACCACAATCTGGAGCTTCGGGTACTGGTCAAACACTCCTCCAAGGATGAGACGAATGACGTGGATAGCAGTCTCGATGTGCCAGCCCCAGCCCGCTCCTGCAAGCAGTTCGGTCACAATCGGTGAGAAGCCTGCATAGGATGCCTCAATCACCGGCTTTGGAGGTTTCGTGGGATGGAGGTAGACGGGAACCTTCAGCGCTTCGGCGCGTTCGAGGATTGGCCAAAAGAACCGGTCATTGAGGTAGCGTCCTCGGTTGTGACCATTGATTATTGCTCCTTTGAATCCGTATTCGCGGACCGCCCTCTCCAATTCGTCAGCGGCTTGGTCCGGCGCTCCTGTGGGGAGCGCAGCAAAGCCGGCGAATCGTGTTGGGCTCTTCCTGACTGCCGCACTGAGGTAATCGTTGGCCTCACGGGCAAGTGTCATCGCATCCCCTGGTTCGAGCTGCTCCGTACCAGGAGAAGTGAGCGAGAGCACCTGCATGTCAATCCCCGCCTCGTCCATCTCAGCGACTCTTTTCTCGCCGATGTCGCAAAGTCGCTCGAAGAGCTTTGCGGCAGCGGGGCCGAAGTTCGACGCTTGTGCTTTGAGTTCCTGTCCTGGGCCGACGAGAAAGCCCGGGCTTGCAAAATGTTCTTCCACTGCTATCGTGCGCATAGCGTCTCTTCTTCCGGGCCGGTTCCGCTCGACCGGCGGACTTCACTCGTCACGGACAACGAGATCGAGCTGCGGTTTCGATTGGGGAAAAGGCTGTTTATCAAGTGATGCCATAACGATTGAGTATAGTAGACAATACTAAATATAGTAGTGCTAACATGTCAACTGTATGAGCAGAGGTAAAAGACGCCCTTACAAGTCGCTGGCTCGAGAACGTCAGGCGGGCGATACCCGCCGGCGCATCGTTGCCGCTACTCGCGAGCTGTTGCAGACCGAGGGGTATGCCGGGATGACCATCGAAGAGATCGCCCGCAAGGCGGAAGTGTCGGCGCCAAGCGTGTACGCTGTTTTCAAGTCCAAGGCTGGGATCCTGGCCGAATTGATGGACCAATCCTCGTATAGTCCTGCGTACGACGAGGCAGTCGAGGCGGCCCTAAAGACCAGAGACCCCGAGTCTAGGCTGCGACTTGCAGCGCGAATTGCCAGGCAGATTCACGATGCGCAGGCCGCTACCTTTGACCTGCTGCGCGGGGGGGGCGTAGTCGCACCGGAACTGGCAAAGTTGGAGCAACAGCGAGAACGCCTGCGTTACGAGAGACAGGAAAGCATGATTGAGTTCCTGCGCGATGCCGGCCGATTGCGACCGCCCCGCGATTACAGTGCGGCGCGGGATGTTTTCTGGATGTTGACCGGGCGGGACGTTTATCGCATGCTGGTGCGCGAGCGAGGCTGGTCCCCACAGCAGTATCAAGATTGGCTGGCCGATACGCTGGTGTGGTCCCTTGTTGTCCCCAGAGGGAGCCGTCTGATCCGCGGTCGTACATGAGCGTAATCACGGGCCCCATTTTTCCCAGGCTAGGATGATTTCGAGGTTCGCACTGAAGAGGCTGAAATTGGGATACCGCTGATACACGCGGAAGCGTTCGAGATCTCTTGGCAACGCGAGCAGGTCCTCGCGAGACAATTCCAGCCGATGCTCGTTCGGATGATAGTGCGAGCCAAAGGCATACGTTTTTCCGTCGGCGTTGAGCTCGATGTGTCCGCCCAGGATGTAGGCGAGCGGACGCTTTTCAAAATAGCTGGCAAGCCGGGCAGCGCTCTTGCGGAACGCCGTCTTATCCTCGATCAACAATCGCCCCGGCATCAGAAAATCCCCGGAGAACAAAAGGGTCGTGTTGTTGTCGTAGAACACGATGTGTGAGTCCTGGTGTCCGGGTGCCGGAAGTACGTCGATGAGACGCCGTC
This sequence comes from Acidobacteriaceae bacterium, assembly GCA_003156615.1. Next base: position 6,994 of record PMHI01000669.1, read on the forward strand.
CTAGATCCACGTGGGCAACAGCCTCTGGCCACTCCGTGAACCCGAAGAATCTTTTCACCGAGACCCGATCTGCCGCTACCACCTCGACCCCTGGAATGTGCTCGAACTGCCGGCTCGATGATCATGCTTATGGGTGTGCACCACAAGCAGAGGCAATCCTCCCGACCCATGTTTGGGAAGCAGCTGCAAAACCGTATCGGCGAGGGGCATCTTACTCGCGCTACCGAAAGCCCCGGTGTCGATCAGAAGGGCCCGGTTAGCACCGATGAGCAGATAGAGGAAATTGGCTTCAAAGTCGGCACACGGGTTTTGGCGAATGATAAACGTGTCCGGATTGTAGGCATGCACCTGGAGAGGGGGCTGGGTGGAGGGCTTGCAGTGCTTCGCCCCCTCATTTGTCAGCGCCGGTGATAAAGG
>PMHI01000223.1 GCA_003156615.1 Acidobacteriaceae bacterium
GTCCTTTATCATTCACTACTTGAGATGGCAAATCCGCGGACAACTTTGGGGCATGGTCCGAGATGCTTGTTCTTCGTGCGCGTAAAGGGCACACGCTCGAAGCACTCGCCAAGTTTTCGAGGACTATCCGTTCATGAGCGCATTAGTGACTATGCGTCAACTGCATAACCTCTCAATAGCCAACCCGGAACTCCCGATGCTTTTGCGTTTGGCCAGACAAGGGTTCTTGTTGTCTCGGTGTTGTTTTGACATGGAGAGCGCCGAAACCATTTGTAAACGAATAGACCGAGGTGAAGCGCACCCTGGCCCGAGGCACTTAAAACCGCCCGTGGAGATCTTCTTTTGTCAGTCATCGAAGAACGTTTGCGCCATGAGAACTATCAAAGTAGCAGAGTCATTTCGGGCGAGCTGCGAGCTTCTGTTGGATTCGTTCCATGATCGCCGGTCTCCTGAGGTTTGGCGCCTCAGCCTCCCGTCTTTGAAGAGCCTTGCGCCACATCGCTTGCGCCCCCGCCGCATCGCCTAATTTTGAGTACGTATCCCCTATATGTTCCAGAATGTCCGGATTGTTTACTCCTTGATTTGCCAAGGCGTGCTCCAAATGCTTCTGCGCCTCCGGGAAACGGGACATGCGATTACATATGAAGCCCAGAGTATCAAGGTGATTGCTGCTCTCTGGATCAGAGGCGACTGCTTTGGCAGCCATATCGTAGGCTGCTTGCCACGGGCCATTTTCCTGAGCCAAATTGTAGGCCAGATCATTCAGCACAAAAACGTTGTGGGGATCTTGAGAGAGGATTTTTTGATATTCCGCGTCGGCGATTGCGAGTAGCTCCATGTCTGAATACGAGTTTGCACGCTGCAGCCGTGCTTCCCTGATCTCATCCTCGCTCTTCGAGAGTTTTTCGGCTCGATCCAGATCCTGCGCCATAGCGTGAAAGTCCTTGATCCGCAATTCGAGTGATGCGATTCTTAGCAGTTCAACCCGGTCTTCTCCCAGATCCCGCATCTTTTGAATACCCGTGTGCGTCCGGTCAGACTTCCCAATATCCGCGAAGAGTAGCGCAACTTTGTACACGACAAATGCGCTGTCTGGATATTTCTGAATCGCTTCTTCCGCTGCTTGTTCCGCCTTTCCGAAATCACCGTCAAGGCGGTAGGCAGCGATCCCTTCGACAGACGCCAAGTCCGAATCCCTTGGGGCGGCACGAGGCGCCGCTGAGTGTTGAACGTCCGTGTCATCGGTCTTTTCCTTTTCCATGCCCCAGGTGTAGGAGGCGCCACTTGTCGTGATCCCGATGGTCCGGCTGTAGTTCGCTGCTACAGAACTAAATCGCAAGCTACCTGCGACCGCGACAGGAACAGAGGAGCTTTTGAACGTGTTGTTTCCAAGCTCCCCGTCGCCATTCAGGCCCCAGCATACAGCTGCCCCATCGGTGGTGACGGCACATGCGTATCCGTCCCCGACGCTAATCATCCGGAATCTCGGCGATGCTAAGACCTCGACTGGAGCGATGCTATCAACTTTTGTGCCATTTCCAAGCTGGCCATTCTCGTTTCCACCCCAACAATAGGCTTTGCCATCCTCGGTTATGGCACATGTACTGTCAGCCCCGCAGCTCACTAACTTGAACCTGAGCTTGCTGGGCACCTGAACAGGCAGATCGGCAGACAAGATGGAGGACTGCCCGAGGTCGCCCTTCGTATTCTTTCCCCAGCAGTAAAGAGCCCCATCCTGGTCGACACCACAAGTGTGGCTTGTTCCGGAAGAGATGCTCTTGAATCTTCGATTTCCGTAAACGGCCACCGGACGATCGCTGCTGCGAATCGATCCGTCTCCAAGCGCCGTTCCACCCGGACCCCAGCAGAAGGCCTCGCCTTCGCTCGTAAGGCCACAAGCCAGATCGCCCTTGGTGAGGGAGCGAAACCGCTTGCCCCCAGGCACTTTCATGGGAACGCCGAGGACCTGATCACCTGAGGCGTTGCGCACATTGTCGGACCAGCAGTACGCGTCACCGTTGTCGGCGAGCCCGCACAGGCTCCAACCCTCTTCGTCAGCCTCTCTTCCGATCCAATCGAAATTGAGTCCTTCGATGCGAGCCATAGATTGACTAGAATCCGACTCATCTTCAGGCCACGAATACACTGCATGATTCGTGGTGACTCCGAAGTTTGATTCACCCACGACAGCGGCAGAAATAAACGCCGGGGCTGGCGGAGGGGATCCCAGATAGACGGGATAGCCCCAGTCTCGTAGCCGATCTTCAATGGTGCCCAGGAGAACGGCTTCACCCTCGCCGGACTCATCGGCACGGACCATCCCGATGAAGTTTCGATCCTTGTCCAGAAGCGCGCCTCCCGAAACGCCCGGCCGGATCGAGCTTGACTCGAAATACGCGATAGGTCCTCGGGCCTCAAGAAAGTGGTCAGCCGTAACATTGCTGCCCCACGTTCGTCCCCCGGGATTGCCAAGGTGATACACATCATCACCTCTCTCGATAGGATCGCGATTTACCCGATCGAACGGCATGGAGTACAAATCTAACCCGAGACCGTCGATGCCGCTCACTCGCAGTACTACGAGATCAAGTGACCTGTCCCAATCTCCGGTAACTTTCGCTTCGAGTGGCTGCTCTGGCTTCGACCAGAATCTCACTTGTATGGAGAGAGGAAGCTTTTGTTCCGGCCGGATCAGATGGTAGGCCGTGACAATGTAAGCTCGATCCAACCCAGCGAATAAGATCACGCCCGCGCCTGCCCCGACGAGTTGCTCGCCCGACTTAGCCTCGATCATGACGATGAGCCGTTTCGAATTGAGTTCGCGTTGTGCGGCAAGGCGCTTTTCAGTTATAGATGCGTCCCTCCGCTCCACGTCCGATACGTCCTCGGTTACTGGGGTTGCTCCGGGACTCGCCACTGGAGTCGGAATCGACCAGCTTCCAGGGAGCGCATTTCCCAACGCCTTACCGTTGCCCCAGCAGTAAGCACCTCCTTCGGTTGTCAGGCCACAGGCATGGTAGAGACCGACGGTGATTGAGGAAAACTTCAGATTCCCGAACACCTGTAACGGTTTGGTATCTTCTACTTCTTGTCCAGAACCAAAACCACCCCAACAATATCCAGCGCCAACTTCATCAGTAGCGCAAAGATGGGCTCCTCGTGCGTCGATTGTGGCGAATCGGATTTGGGAGTCCAACACTTTGGGCGCAACTTTCTGAAAGTCCCAAGGATAGAGATAGGTGATTCCATCCCGACCAATGGCAAACACACCGCTTCGGCCAACCGACATCGCTCGGAAGGGCGTTGCTCCCTCGACCCGCACCGGCACGGTTCCGGAGGCCCCTAGGGGATGTCCTAAGACATCTCCCCAACAATATCCGGCTCCGTCGCTTGTAATCCCGCAGGCCACATCGAGGCTTGTCGATAAGGACACAGAGTCAAAACTCGCGCTCGCTTGAATCCGAACCGGGACGTTATTGTGAAATTCAGCAATATTGGCGCCGTGCGTATAGCCCTGTCCCCAACAAAAGACGGCGCCATTAGTGGTCACTCCACATGCGGATAACGATCCGGAACTAACCGATCGGAAGGTCAACGTTTCGGAAATAACTGTTGGTTTGTTTGCCGCCATCGCATCTCCCCAGCAGTAGGCGTGTCCAGAGGCCGCGATGCCGCAAAGGATAGAATCGCCGATACTGACTGATTGAAAGCGGGTTTCCGGGGCGACCACCGAAGGAGTGGGGAGATCAACGTTCTTGTCCTCTTCGACGAGGATATGTTGGTCACTCCCCCAGCAGTACAGAGTTCCACTCACGGCGACGCCGCAGGTAAGCGTTTCGCCGGCGCTCAACGAAGTAAACTGGATATTCGCGCTTGCGGAAAGCGCAGTGGGAAGAGCAATCACGAGATAGATACAGCAGGCACTCAGACGCGCGCTCCGGACCATCGCATCACCCCCATCACCAATCCGAAAAGATAGATACCCGCGCCCCACATCAGAGACAAGCCGTGACGCGCCTGCAGCCATTCTAGGCAGGTAGGCATGAGATCGGTACGGCTGTCATCTCCAGCTTTGATCGCAGTGACACTTCCATGGAATTCTAAGACGACTTTTCCGTCTGAGACTCCGATTCTCTCCAACACACCATTCGAAGGCTGGATTTCCAGAGTTTCTCCCCGGCGAAGTTTTCGTTCACGGCCGTCGAGAGACTCGAAGTATAGAGTTCCTGAAATCACTGATGATATCTTTCGAGCTAACATACGATCACCGTCGTTGAACTGCTCAACCCTGAACATCGAAATCGTCTGCAATGGAAGATGCTCTATAAACGGATTCTGTTCCCGGTTTAAAAATACAAATTCCAGTTCAGTCTCAAGCGAACCGCCATTCAGCAGGAAACCTTGCGGGCTTCGGAATGTCTCGACCGCTCCCGTGCCCGCAATGTTGATTGCTCCAAGCACGTCTGCTCGGAATTGACCGTCCTTGGCCTGAACCGACATTCGGTATGATCCCGGCGCATCGGAGGTACGAAGCCAGACACGGCTGTTTGCCGGAAGAAAGATGGGCGCCAGCGTCAGTTGGCCAGACCGTTGCCCCGTGGCAACACTGAGCTTGATGCTGCTGCGCGGAACAGTCTCGGCACCGGCAGGGACGATGACATTCTTCAGACCAGACGCGCCAAGCGATGAGAGCTGCATCGCGTCTGTCCAGGGTCGGTCGGCCGAGAAACTCAATTCGACCTCGGACAGGACCACTTGCAGGTCGATACTAGTGTCACGCACGCGAGTGAAAAATAGAATGCTGGCTAGCAAAAGAGTGAAAGCAAACACCACTGCAACAGGCCACCGTTGCCGCCTGAGTGGACCCTTCAACTTATCCTGAAGCTCGACTAATTGCGCTAGTTGAGTCGCGCCATGCAATGCTGACTCAGAGATCACTCCTCCTTTGCGTACGGCTTCGGCTTCCGCTTCAGAAAGCTGTTTCGCAAGAAGCTGCCGGAGATTGTCAGGGCCCTCAGTCGTCATAACGGAACCACACTGTCTCAGTCGACACGCCGCCCCGTTGAAACTCTGCGCCCAATGTCAAAAGGTATAACCCCGCCTTCTTCAGTTCAGGAAGTGATATGGGGATACCTGCTTCAGCCGGGTAATAGGCGGCCTTCAACGGCTCTTCCTTCCGCAGAGTGGCGACGCGAGATCCATCCTTGTCGAGGAGTGAAAGACTCACATACAATTCATGTAACTCAACACCGGACACAACGATAAATTGATAGGAGCTTTTCTTCTGGGGCTTCGAAGTGGTCACCGCGAGGGGAAGATAGACTTGACGGTCCTGCCCTCCAATTTGTTGCGATATCCATCCGACAATGCCCAATTCCGGGCGGGTGATTCCCAAAGCAGTCAGTAGGCTTGTCCCCCAGTCGTAACTGATACTTCCTCCGGGTTGGACGGAATCCATTTCGTAATACAGCCGAGGCCGCAGGCTGCTCGCACGCAGATGAACCTCTCGTGATGCCCCCCCCGCCCACTTCAAATGGAGAATTGGATCTCCGCCGGTGAATGCATCGAACTCTCGCGTGAACGAAACGACCCGCAAAGATGCTGATAAATCTTTGATGTAAACCCCTTCGCAGCGATCACCGCGAGCGCGATATCCATAAGGATCGCTCGCTGACGAATGGAAAGATGCGTCGCATCCTTGAGACAGACAAGGCTGGGCCGAAGCCATGACCGCCACCAACGCTAAAACAATGGCTTGATTTCGACGCATCGCATTTACGCTCCCTGCGGATAGAAATGTGGCGCAATGTGTCTGCCAGGGTTCGATTCTGGGATAATGCCGACCAGAATCTTACGTGGGTGGGGATGTCAGCGCAAGTTGCATTTCCCACATCACAATGCTCGTTAAATATTTTCAGCTCATTTTTCTGGTCTTAACGAACCAATAACAATACCGATTGGTCGGCTCTCGGAGAGCGTACCGGCGTTAGATCGCGCCCTCTTGAGCGAAGAGGCGCCAATGCGGGACAAATGCCCCATGCAGGCTTCCCAACTCAGAAAGTGAATGATAAAGGACGTTAACGTCAGGAACCCTGCGGTGGGGCCTTTCTGTCCCGACTTGGCTCCTTGGCAGCCGGGTTTCCGTGAAGCCGAGGCTCTGGAGGCCGTTGAGGAAAGCGCTTCCTATGTCCCAAAGACAAGTTGGCGATAGCGTCCTTTATCATTCACTACTTGGGTTTGCAAGCCCGTTCAACGCGCTTGTTTACCGATGATTTATTACCGAGAAGTAACTGACGAGTTGCCGACCACTCGGGCATCTCGCGAATTATCTTGAATCGCGGGGGACATGCCTATCTGAGCCCGCAACCCGGGTTCTTCTTTGGGCGCGATGGTCAACCTGCTTCCCGCGAAATTCTACGCAGTGCGCCATTCGGCCGTGTGGCATTTGCTAATACCGATCTAGCGGGAGCCACGGACCCATGGACCATCGTTACTCTATACTCGAAGCGAAACGAGCTGTGGGCCCAGCTGCTTGATCAGGTCTTGAGCTAACATCAGAAACCTATCCGGATTGGAGAGATCAGCGAATGAGTTCTCGCACAGCCGCACTTGCTTTCCTCGCGTTCACCACTGCCGCTGCTGGCCTATCGGCACAGGATCGGTCCTACGGGCGTTCTGTAGTGATTACGAAGTATGGCATCGTCGCGACCAGCTACCTTCAGGCATCCCAAGCGGGCGCAAGAGTTCTGGAGCACGGCGGTTCCGCGATTGACGCGGGCATTGCGGCTAATGCCGTGTTGGGAGTTGCCGAGCCCATGATGAACGGGATGGGCGGCGACCTCTTCGCGATTTACTGGGACGCCAAAACGGGCAAGCTGTATGGCTTGAATGCCAGCGGATGGGCACCCAGAGCGCTCACCATGGAACATCTGAAAGCTAAAGGCGTGGCCGGGATGCCGCAATCCGGTATTGATTCCGTGACCGTGCCGGGCGTCGTGGACGGGTGGACGAAGCTCCACGACCGGTTCGGCAAACTACCTTGGCGGGAGCTCCTTCAGCCCGCCATCTTCTATGCGGATCATGGTTATCCTGTGCCCGAAATCATTCATGACTACTGGAAAGCCTCTGCGCCTGGGCTGATGCAGGATTCGGAGAGCCAGCGCGTCTTTCTGCCCGGCGGCTCGGTGCCAGAGACAGGTCAAATTTTTCGCAATCCCGATGTCGCCCAAGCGCTCACCCGGATTGCGAACGAGGGCGAGTCGGCGTTCTACCAGGGTGCGATCGCACAGGCCATTCTAAAAACCTCGTCGGAGCTCGGAGGCACGACGTCCACTGACGACCTGGCTCAGTACTCCTCGGAGTGGGTCGAGCCCATCTCGACCCGGTATCGAGATTGGACTGTCTATGAACTCCCTCCGAATGGCGACGGCATGGCCGCGCTGGAGATGCTGAATATTATGGAGCAGTTCCCACCCGCTCCCGGCGGACCCCACAGCGCGGCGGAGTTGCATACCAGGATCGAAGCGATGAAGCTGGCCTANNACGCAGTTGCTCTCCAAAGAATACGCGGCCAAGCGTGCCCGCCTGATCGATCCCACCAGAGCCAACTGCGCCGTCACTCCTGGTGCGCTCTCCGAAAGCGACACGACCTATTTATCAGTGGTCGACCGCGACGGAAATATTCTCTCTTTCATTCAGAGTAACTATTCCGCTTTTGGATCCGGCGTAACCGTGCAAGGGATGGGATTCGTGCTGCAGAACCGAGGCGGGCTGTTTTCAGTCGACCCTGCGTCGCCCAATGCTCTCGCCGGTCGTAAGCGGCCTTTTCACACCATCATTCCGGCATTCATGGAGCGCGGGGATCAGCACATCGGCTTCGGCATTATGGGCGGCATGAATCAACCATTGGCGCATGCGCAATTTGTCTCGAATGTTGTGGACTACAAGATGAACATCCAGGCCGCTCTGGAGGAGCCCCGGTTTACGGTAAATACCAAACTAGGGTGCAACATTGTGATCGAGTCGCGCGTCACGCCCGAATCCATCGAGCAGCTGACAAAAATGGGGCACGTTCTGGAGGTGCGCAAAGAATATTCGACGACGATGGGGCGCGGGCAAGCGGTCCTCCACGACAGCACGACTAAGGTCAACTATGGTGCTTCGGATCCGAGAGCAGATGGCGCTGCGGTGCCTGAAGCACCACAGATATTCGGATCGACCCCATGATGGTAAAGTCAGAATCCGTTGATAATCCGGTTAGGTAAGGTTAGCCGACCAACCGGAAGTTGTCCCTCGGCGGTTCGAACCCGGAGGTTCAGCACGAAAGCGCAGATTCTATTTCTTGAGTTCCTGCGGCCAGTTCACGACAAGGGTGAGGCTGGGCGAACTCTGCACCGGCGCTTGCATCATTAGAAGGCGCTTGCCGTCGGCGCTGACCTCGAACTGAGAGGTTCCCACGGACTGTGCGGGAAACAGAATTTGCGGCCTGCCCAGTTCCAGGCTGTCGCCGTGCACAGTGACTTCCACCGATGCCATGCGCGAGTGGTCATCCCGGTAGAGAATTTCCTTGCCGTTGCGGTTCCATACTGCTCCCAGACCGTCACCGACCAGGAACCTGCCCCCAGGTTTGGGGAAGGCGACGACGTAGACCTGGCTATGCCCGGACTCGAACGATGTGAAAGACATCCATTTTGCATCTGGCGAAAACACGGGATAACGGATGTTGAACTTTTCCTGCAGGAAGGCATAGGGTTTGCGGTCACCGAACATGGGCATCACCCATACATCGAAGTGGCCGTTGGCTATGGTTTCATACGCGATGTATTTTCCGTCCAAGGACCAATTGAAGGGGTATTTGTCGAAGTCGTCGTGATACAGCAATTCCTCCTGGCGAGCGCCATTCGCTGGCCGCGTGTAGAGGTCAATTTTCCCGTTACGCGCGGAGTCGAAAACTATGGTGTTCCCATCCGGAGACCAGATGGGATCGTCATCTCTGGACTGCGAGAAACTGAACTGTGACTTAGTGCCGCGGACCAGATCGTAGATGAAAATCTCCAGGTGCCCTCCGGCATCGGCCCGTGCCGCCGAGACCTTCTTTCCGTCGGGCGAGATGTGGGCGTCCTGGAAGGTTCCGCTGTCAATCGTGTCGCCCTTCTTTCCGCTGCGGTCGTACCATGCCAGGTCGATGGTAGCCGACTGCCCGCCGGCGAAGATCAGCTTGCCCTCGCTCGAGAGTGAGAACGCAGCCCCTCCCCGAGCTTCACCACGGACCTGTTCGGCGATGGGCACAGGATTCCCAGTCAATGTCAGTTTTTTCTCATCGAAGCTCTGGCTCATCAGATTCCCGCCGTGGACGAAGACCAGATGTCCGCTGGCGTATTGGGCACGGTAATCCGAGGCCACCAGAATTGTGTCCTGCTGCGAATCGAGTGCCCCCAGATGAATACTTCCCCTTCCTCCCTGGCTGTCAGGTCGGTATTGAAAAAAGATAAAGTGCCTTCCATCGGGGAGAAATACCGGCCAGCGCGGGGAGCCAATACTTGCGGCTGCCTTGTCCTGGCCAATCGCGTGGGATGGTGTTCCGCCGGCCGCTGGGATGCGGAACATGGCTGATAAGGTGTCAGGCGTGTACAGAATGGTGCCATCTGCTCCCCACGCGCCGCCGCGAGGCTGGGAAGCGTCGGCCAGAGTTTGCACGGCCCCGCCGCTGGCGTCAATGATCCTCAGTTTTCCTTGCGCAAAGAATCCCAGGCTGCGGCTGTCCGGCGACCAGAAGGGGAAAGCGGCATCGTCCGTCCCGCCCAGCGGCTGGGCCGCGGTCGAATCCAGCGGACGCACCCATAGTTGCGGCGTTCCTCCGGCGGCCGCTGCCACAAACGCTAACTTCGTGCCATCGGGCGAAAGGGCGATGCTCAGCGGATCGAAGGAATGCTGGTCCGGCGGCAGAATGCTTACTCGCAACGGATGGGCGGGCACAGGCGAGCGCAACACAAAGCCAATCGCAAATGCGATGGCGGCCGCAGCGGCCACGGCGGCTACCGCCCACGCCAGTTTCTGCGAGATCCTCCGCCTTGCTGCCACGGGCGCGGGAATGCCCGCTTGCGAGCCGGCCTCGGCAATCCACTGCAGTTGCAGCTTGACGTCGTGTGCGGTTTGCCAGCGTTCGTCAGGATCCTTCGCCATGCAGGTCCTGACCACGCGGTCGAGCGCGGGCGGCGACATGGGGTGCACCGCCGAAATGGGCTGCGGGTCGGAAGCCAGAATCGCGGCCACAATACTCGCCTGGCTCTTGCCCGTGAAGGCGCGTCTGCCGGAGGCCATCTCGTACAACACCGCTCCCAGCGCGAAAATGTCGGAGCGCGCGTCGGCTTCCTTCCCTTCCAGTTGCTCAGGCGACATGTATTGGAACGTCCCCAGCACCGTGCCCTGCGCGGTCAACGGCTGGCCTCCCGAAGGCCCGGACAGCGTCATGGTCAGACTGGATGCGGGCGGTTGTTGGGCCGGCGTGGCCTTGGCCAATCCGAAGTCCATCAGTTTGGCGCCGGACTTGGTCAGCATGATGTTGCCCGGCTTCAGGTCGCGATGAATCACACCGTTCTTGTGCGCTTTCTCTAGGCCTTCGCANNAGGAAATCCGTCCCGTCCTGGTGGCCGACGTCATGCAGGGTGCAGATGTTGGGATGGTTCAGAGAGGAAATGGCGCGGGCTTCGCGCTCGAAGCGCTGCTTGGCCTCGAGATTGGAAGAAAGATGCGGCGGAAGAATCTTGACGGCGACAGTGCGTTCGAGGCGCGTGTCGCGCGCGAGGTACACTTCGCCCATGCCGCCAGCACCCAGCGGGGATTGAATTTCATAAGGACCGAGTTTCGTGCCAGAGGTGAGGGCCATGCTCGCGCGCAATTATAGTCTACGCGAGCGAGTTGGTGATTCTAGAGGCTTCAAGGCGGCGGTTTTTCTCGGCCGGCCCTCCCGAAGTTGTGCACGTGAGGCGTGATAGAGCGGTTTTGTCCCCGCGCAGAAATTCCGGCCCAGTAGACTGAGTAAGTTCTTCCCGAGTGACGGGCTACCCGTCAGTTACTACTTGTGCACTAGCCCACACGCTTACGGCGCTGAGGCCGTGCCGGGTGCCGCAACAGTTTTGGTAGCAGCAATCCACACGACGGCTGAGTTCACTCCAGGCAGCATCCCGCAACCAATACATGTAGTAGACACGAACCTGAATAACGGTGCTGTTTTCTGCTCGTTACTGGCATCCCCAAAATCGGCAAGTGTTTACGAGCGAGTTTGCTTCACCGGCACGAAAAACCTGCACCTCGGGCAATTGCCGCCAAGACCTGTCGCAGGCTTGCCAACCCATGTAGTGAATGATAAAGGACGTTTGCTTCAATGATCCCGGATCGCCCTTCTGGAAGAAGAGACCTCGGCGTCCGCTGGCTACTCTGCGGCGATATCCCATGAGTACAAAACTGTGGAGGCGGCTAAAAGGAGCCGCTTCCTATGCTTCCACAAACGGAGTCCAATCCTGTCGGTCTCTCTGCGACCGCCACCATCCCTGAACTGCAGCAATCCAAAACGGCCGTACTCAATACACTCGCTTCCAAACACTCGCGGCGGAGCTATGAATACGCCATCGAGAGGTTTATCGCCTGGTACTGTAGCGAGCCCCGACTGACGTTCAACCGTTCCGTCGTGGTGAGGTACCGCTCATTTCTTGAGCGCCTCTCCCTATCCGCGGCCACGATCAACCTGCACCTTTCTGCGATCCGGAGGCTGGCAGATGAATCCGCCGAGAGCGGTTGGCTGAGCCCGGAACTGGCGATCGGAATCAGGCGAGTAAAGGGAGTGAAGCGGCTCGGGCGAAAAATGGGCAACTGGCTTACCCGCAACCAGGCTCAAGAGCTAGTGAATGCTGCTTCGAAGACCAATCTACGCGGTTGGAGAGATGGAGCAATGGTCGGATTGCTGTTGGGATGTGGGTTGCGGCGCTCGGAAGTTGTGGGTTTGAACCTCGATCAGATGCAGTCGAGAGAGGGTCGCTGGGTCATTGTGAATTTGGTCGGCAAGGGAGCACGGCTACGAACCGTACCAGTGCCATCCTGGTCCAAGGAACTTGTCGATGCCTGGCTCCGGCATTCCGGAGTGACCGACGGTAAAGTATTTAGGCAGGTTCTGAAGGGAGGAATGATGCAACCCTCAGGTGTGACGGCAAACGTAGTCTGGTACGCGGTGAAGCGGTGCGCCGGACAAGCCGGCATAAACAACCTGGCGCCACACGACCTTCGCCGCACTTGCGCCCGCCTGTGCCACGGTTCAGGAGGCGAACTGGAACAGATTCAGTTTCTGCTTGGCCACGCTTCTGTCCAAACAACTGAGCGCTACCTCGGAAGCAAACAAAAACTTCAGGATGCAGTGAATGATCGACTCGGGATCTCGGTCGCAGGTGAGACCGCTTGAAAGTTTCAAGCGCAGTCGATTCGGGCTGTTGGCGATAGCGTCCTTTATCATTCACTACTTGGGTT
>PMHI01000747.1:0-5637 GCA_003156615.1 Acidobacteriaceae bacterium
CTCGGCAGGGCTTTCTCTTGCGTCGAAGAGGAAACCTTCTGCGGCGAACGTCTATGAAATCGCGCGGAGTCTGAGGTACTGAAGGGAGCGCTGACACTATTCCCCGGGGTAATGCGGGAACTGCAGCCGTGCCGACTCGCTGTGTGCATGGTGGCCAGCCGCCAGTGGCGTGTGCCGTCAGATAAGGAACGAAACTTGCTAGGTGTGGGCATCGAAACAAAAATGCGGTGGTGTACCCGAGTTCAGGGTCGTTTTACCGAGCTTTCGCATGCGGAGCCACGCTGCTGGTATGCGCGGCAAGTGCGCAGGCAGACGGCACACCATCCCGCCCGGCACGCTGGAACTCATTGCCCGAAATCGATGGATCGTGGCGGGACATACGCTCGATCTTGGGCTGCATTTCCAGCTCGAGAAATTCTCATTTTCCACAGAGTGCTAACCGCGATTTTCGGGTGTAAGCTGCCAAATGTAGGACAGTTACTCGTGAAAAATCCTTACATCGTTCTGAGCCAAAAAGAGCAGGATCTCGCTCGAGTCCGGAAGGAAATCCAGGCGCTGCTCACGGCAATTCCCCTCCTGCTTGCTGATGACCAATACTCCGCCGATAATGTTAGCCAGGAACTGCTCTTGGCGGTTTCCCGAAATGATCTGGAACCCTTCGTTAGGCACTTGCGAAATTCGAGCTCGCAAAAGCGGTGACCGCCATCTGCGACNNCGAGAAATCGCCATCTCTAACAATGTGTCGGCGGTGTCAAGCACTTTTGGAGCGTGGGGGGCTCTCTTGCGCACGAACTCGACCCTTCAGAGTCGGGACTCGGCAGCAACCGCAAAATAGGCCAGCGATCGCGGCGACAACGTGGGCAATGCCGTCATGATGGAGCGCGCAAGGTCGGCAAAAGACGAGAAGGGGTAATCATTGCGCGAGATGAGCGTTGCTTCACCCTCTCGAAGATGTGCGAGAGCACGGAACCCATCGTATTTCAGCTCGAAAAAGCCAATCAGGATGGCGGAAGGGCTCTCGCGCATTCCGCAGCGTCATGGGGTGAAAGTCGTGAAGCACAAACGAAAGTCAGGAAATCGGCGAAACAAGAGCGAAACCGCTGCCGCTAACTGGAGGAAATCGGAGAACCGCTAATGGGTTGCGCTACCGTATTCATTCTAAAGGTAACTTGGAAACGCAAATTGGCGTCTACGTCTGAGTGACTCCGCGCTATTATCCATCTAAGAGAAAAGCGTTCCTGGAGGGATCATGGAAATTCCGGATTACTACGAGTTCCTTCAAATCAGCCCCAATGCAGACCCCGACACAATCCACCGCGTTTATCGATTTCTGGCGGGCCGCTTTCACCCGGACAACCCGGACACCGGCGATGCTCAAAAATTCTTCCTGTTGAAGGCAGCCTATGACGTATTGTCCAATCCAGAGCGCCGCGCCGAATACGATGCGACTCGCAGAACCGACGTATCCTCTCCGGCCCCCCTATCATCGTGGGTTGATTTTATGGACAAGATGGAGGGTGAGTTGAACCGGCGGTTGGCGTTGCTGGCGGTGCTATATTTTCAGCGCCGCACAAACCCTTACAAGCCGGAAGTTTCACTTGTCGACATCGAGAATTGCATGGGGTTTCCGCGCGAGTATTTGGAATTCACGACGTGGTATCTTCGAAACAAGGGATACATCGACCGAGCAGACAACTCAGAGTTCACACTAACGGTTGACGGCGTGGACTTCGTGGAAACGCAACGCATGAATATCCCGGTTCTGGATAAGTTGCTCACCACTGGCAAGGGGGGCGCCGCCACAGATGGNNNTAGGGTTCTGATATGCTCCAGCGCATGGAAAGTCGGTCCTTCAGGGATGTGGGTGGGACGCCGGGCGGGCTCGGCCACTTCTTGATCGGCTTCGCCTTGACTTGTGTGGGAGGGTATCTTCTTAGCAATCAGGTCAGTGTGGTCGGTTCCTACTGGAGCTTCTACGGAGGAAACACGTTCGGCATCACGCTTCTGCCGATGCTGATTGGAGTGGGCATACTCTTCTGGAACGGACGAAGCCTTGTCGGATGGCTTCTAACCGTCGCCGGCGCACTCTTTATTCTCGCTGGCGTCATTGCCAATATGCACATCTATTTTCGACCCACGAGCCTATTCAATACACTCGTGATGCTGATCCTGTTTGTGGGTGGGCTTGGATTCATGGCGCGCGCACTCCGGCCGTATCGCGGGCAGACCACTGAGTGACCCTGCTGGAGATCACTGCGGTTGCAAATGCTCTAGTGGAGGGCAAGACGCTGACAGCCGAACAAGTTCGGGCACTGCTTTAGGACACTCGCGGGGGTCCGCGCGCCAGCGTTGCTTTTGCGCGACCCGTTCGCGACGAATCTGGGAGAAACGCCTTTTGATTGCCCTGTGAAAGGCGGTCAATTCGTTCACTCCGAAGAGGGTAACTGGCGCGAAGTATAGCAGCTCGTTTTGNNGAATATGTGAGCTTAGCTACCTCTGCCGTCAATCGGCCAGCAATATGAAGTGATCCTTGAATTTGTCCCAAGAGACATCGGCAGTTCAAACAGATCGCGGGCAAACTTCGAGAGATCAGAAAGCAAACGACAGAACCAAGCGAATTTGGTACCAACGTTCGTTGTCTGCGGTAGAGTCAAAGCGTAGAATGTGCGGGTTATAAAATCGAAATTGGCAAATTCCGGTTAACCTAGATTGAACGCTTCGCGCTCTCCTCGCTCGGTAGATTCAAAGCTCAACAGAGACATACGAGCATTTCTCGGTTTCTTTTCTACCGAAAACAAACCCGGTGAAAGGATTTTCTTCCCGCTTTTCCTGGTTAGCTTCGCTGCCCTCTTTGTCGAGATTCTGCTCATTCGGTGGAGCGGGACAGAGATTCGGGTGTTTGCGTATTTTCAGAATCTCGCTCTGATCGCATGCTTTCTTGGATTCGGTCTTGGTTGTTACAGAGCCGGGCGGAAGAAGGGTCAGCTGTTCGACGCCGGAGCGATCGCGTGTCTCGTTATTCTCATAGAACTTCCTGTACCTCAGTGGAAGTCGATTCTGGAAGGGGTATCATCGGCCCTTTCATATTCAAACGACGCTCAACTTTGGTCTGCCTTTGCAGGGTCGTCCCGCGAATCGCCATTAATAGCCTTCGTCGCTTCGGCAGTGTTCATGACTGGTTTTATATATTTGGTAGTCTCGACGATGGTTCCGCTCGGCCAGTGGGTTGGTACGTACCTGGACGCGGCAAGAAATCCGGTCAGCGCTTACACTGCAAATCTAGCAGGTAGTCTCGCGGGCATTTGGTTTTTCGCTGGTCTCGCCGCCCTTCACTCATCTCCTGTCATTTGGTTGGGAGTCGCTTTTTTTCTTCTGATCTTGATTCGTGATCCTTCGAACCGATTTGGCGTGACCAGTCTGGTGTTGTTCATTGCCAGCCTCATTCTTCTTTACCATGCATATTCTGGGACCGCAAAAATCTATTGGTCTCCCTACCAGAAGCTCCAAGTGAACGATAAGGGCGAGCAGCGATACGACATTCTCGTCAACAACACCGGATACATGTCGATCGCCAACCTAACGCCTAAGTTTCTGGCCAGCCACCCCGGCACGGAACAGGAGTATCCGCAAAGCTCCTACGATGTTCCATTTCGTTTCGTTGAGCGTCGCGACCGGGTTCTCATCATCGGTGCCGGGGCAGGCAATGATGCCGCTGCGGCCCTCCGCAATGGCGCGAGCGAGATTGATGCCGTGGAAATCGATCCATTGATTTACGAGCTCGGCAAGGAACTCCACCCTGACCATCCCTACGATTCGCCTCGAGTCCATCTGATCTTGAACGACGCGCGTAATTACCTTCGCCAGGCGAGCGTGAAGTATGACGTCGTTATTTTTGGCCTGCTTGATTCCCACACCCAGTCTTCGAGCTACAGCAACATGCGTCTGGACAACTATGTCTACACCGAGGAAGCGTTTCGAGAGGCGAAAAACCTGTTGAAACCGACGGGCGTTCTCATCTTAAAGTTCGAGTTGCGCGGCGCCTGGAGTTGGATGGGAGGACGGTTCTATGCGACCCTCGACCATCTCTTTGGCCGGCCCCCTGTTGTGTTTTCTGTCCCACAGATTGGATCGATTGGCACGCTTCCAGCGACGGTATTCCTGGCTGCCAACGACCCAGGCTTGTGGCAGCGGGCGGCACGGCCAGAACTGGCTGCGTTTGTGACAGCACACCCGCCGCCCTTCTCTCCCGGCGCTACCCCGCCTCCACTGGCGACGGACAATTGGCCTTATGTCTATCATCGAGGGCACTCAATTCCCCGCGCATACCTGACGATTTCGCTCATCTTGCTTGCGATGACGTTAGTCATGACACGCGGGGAATTTTCCGTTGCGAAAATCTCGACGTGGAACTTTTTCTTTTTGGGGGCCGGATTTCTACTTCTGGAAACGCAGATGGTTAGCCGCCTGGCCTTGTACTTTGGCGCAACCTGGTGGGTGAACTGCGTTGCGCTGTCCGCGATTCTGATCGTGTTGGTCGTCGCGAACTTCTGGGTAGAGTGGCAAAAACCCAAGCGATTAGTGATGTATTATGCAGGGCTGATCGTCTGCTTGATCGCGATCTACATGATCGCGTGGTCAGAGTTGCCATTCGGCTCCCGCGTCGTCGGTACGCTTCTGGCAGGTGCTTACGGTTTCCCGATCTTTTTTGCGGGAGTCATATTTACGGAATCGTTTCGACGCTGCGAAGACAAGTCAGAAGCTTTCGGAAGCAACATCGTCGGCGCTGTCGCCGGTGGGCTCGCACAGAATGTTTCGTTCGTGATTGGGCTGAAAGCCCTGCTGTTGTTGGCGGTTGTATTTTATCTGCTGGCTGCGCTCTGCGGCCAGGAGTGGAAAGAATTCGTGTCGCAAAGGATTGATTCTCCTCGACCGTTAGCGAACGACTAGCAGCCTTTGAAATGGCTAAAGTCTAAACAAACAGCGGGAAGAGCATAGAGACTACGAATGAAACAAGGTTCCGAAGACAACTTCAAGATCGAGGGAAGTCATGAGCCAGCGCAAAGTCTCTTTACGGATGCGGATCCTCGAATTAGTATTTCTTGCGGTCGCAACTGTCGCACCAGTTCTCCCGGTAGGCGCGCGAGCCCAAACCGAAGCCCCGCTTTACAACTACCCCGCGATCTATGGCAACACCAGCAGCATTGGCTATCCCGGAATTCTTGCACTAGGGACGGACGGAAACCTTTCCACCACGATGCAAGGGTGAAGTGTCACTCTTCAGCCGCTGCGAAGCAGCGTTTCTCAGCCAAACCAAACCGGACCCATCTGGGCGTCCCCCCACCAACAATCAGGAGTTGGGGGCAACTTATCGTTCTCACTCCCTGGGCTCCTCAGCAGCCCATCGACCAACACGTTGTGGCCGTCACCCTCCTCGGGCTCCCCGAGGGCGAATAGCATCATGATCTGGTCTCGCTGGGAAATGTGTGCCCGGCGATCTCGCCTATCTAGCAGCAAGCAATGGCACGATGATTTGCGTCGGGTCCGTGCCTCTGATGCGGTATAACTCTCCCCGCAGATCAAGACGGGTGGGGCATTGCCGCCGGCTCTCTTGTTGGCCTTGGCGGTCGGCGGTCGGCT
>PMHI01000747.1:5719-6441 GCA_003156615.1 Acidobacteriaceae bacterium
AGACTGAGCTGCAAAACATCGCAGCGCTGAACGCCCGCCGAACTTCTAGCGGCTTGGAACGAACATCAGCTGGAGGAAAGCTATGACGTACCTCGAAGGACCCGATCCGGCAGGTGAGGTAGACGCAGGCTGGTACGCGGTATATACCCGCCACCAGCACGAAAAGAACGTCGCTCGCGCTCTGGCCGGCAAAGGCTTCGACGCCTTCCTTCCGCTTTACGTCGCCGTTCACCGCTGGAAAGATCGGGATAAGAAGTTGTCCCTCCCACTGTTCCCCTGCTACGTATTCCTCCGTTGCCCGCTCGAGCGCTGGCAGCCGATCCTCACCATTCCCGGGGTTCACAGCGTGCTGGGATTTGGCGGGAAGAGGTCCATGATTCCTGACTCGGAAGTTGAGGCGATCCGAAGAATGGTTGGAAGCCCCCTCAAGGCGGAGCCTCACCCTTTTCTAAAGTGTGGCGACCGGGTTCAACTCAGAGCCGGCCCTCTGCAGGGCCTTGAAGGGATTTTGCTGCGCAAGAGGAATATTTGGAAGCTCGTGGTGTCGGTGCAAATGCTGCAGAGATCAGTGGCTGTCGAAGTCGACGCCTCGATGGTGGAGAGGGCCTGGGTCAAGCAGTCAGAATCAAGGTCCGGATTCCCACCCATACCCATGAAGGTGCTGCGACCGGCGGGCTGAGGAATTCTACAACCCGACCATGTCTTCCTCAAGAACCTGGCGC
>PMHI01000216.1:0-2776 GCA_003156615.1 Acidobacteriaceae bacterium
AAGGTAAACCTTCGGCAGGCATACAGTGGGCCCAAGGTTCGGGGCGAACAAGCAAAACACTACGGAAGCCGGTCAAGAGAACTCCCTTACCATTGTTCTCCCGTGCGGAATCAACAACCTACGGTCAGATGAAGTAGGTCAGAATGCAGTCGATTAGCTCGTCCTGGCGGCGTGAGTACAAGGGGGCGGCTGGGCCGGTGGCGCTGGCGTGGTAAGAAGCCCGGACATGACTGCAAGACACCCAGGCACCGAACCCGCACAGCGTTCTCGGGAATGCGGGACCTCGCGCTGCTGGCGGTGCTGGTCGCTTGCGTACTGCGTCGCGGGGAATTGTCGCGGATGAACTGCGAGCACCTGGCGATGCGCGACGGCCGCTGGTGTTTCTGGATTTGCTCGGGAAGAGAACAGGGGTTCGCTCGGTGGCCGTTCCGCGATTTAAGGGCTGCGCGACAGCGGCAATGGTCAATTCTGACCAGACAGGCAGTAGCCATTCGTCTACTCTCTTCCAATGTGCCCAGAAAAGTACAATCAGCACCGCTATGAGCGGTTTTTGGAGCTGACCGAATTCCTCAGCCCTGAGACCGTGCGACCTGATGTGCAGGAGAACCACCTCGGCAGAGAGTTGAGTAAGCGACGCAACCAAGCCAGTTTCCGCCCTTCATCGCGCGAGGAGCGTAACTTTATGATGGATTCCTGAGTGCCTGCGGTTCCCACAAACGAAAACACCCTGACTCAAGAGTCATGGGCGCTCGCCTGAAGATCATTGCTAAAGGAGACCGCATGAAAACACTTTTGATAATCACTAGTGGTGCTGGAATTGTAACGTTGCTTTTCCTAGGATCGATTTTCCTCAGAGCGGTTCCAGATGTAGGCCGCTACATTCGCATCAGCAGAATGTAAGTTACGAATTTCTCTACGCCGACCGGGGATTCATTCCTCAGACTTGATCAGCCGTCAAACAGATCCCTGTCTATCCTCTCCGTTCGCAACCGGGAACCCGTGGTGCAGCTTTTAGCGAGATCATGTGCTCATTCCACGCGCCCGCAGGCGGACGATCTTTTCTTCCCCTGTCGTCAAAGAGAGTCACGGTAAAGAGGATGCAGAGTGGATAGCGCATAATAATCAATAGCTTACATGGATTTCGACACTCCCCGAGCTACCGTACGGGTTGTAGATACTCCGGGTACTCTGTGATGTCAAAACTGCATATTGACATCACTATTGGACTGGCATAAGATGTTGGCATGGCTCGAACTCCTTTCACGCTAAGAATTGAAGCTGAAGAACGCGTCGCACTCGTGAACCTCAGCAAGGTCGAAGGGCGCCCCATCAATCAGCTACTAAACGAGGCCATCAAGAGCTACCTCATCCGTCGGGGTGCAAAGGAACGCGGCTTGGAAGCTAACTTGGCAGGACTTCGAGCATATCGGAAAAAGGATTCTCGATTTAAGCGCGCTATCGCCGCCTTTGTGGAAGCCGAAGCGAGCCTCAAGGACCCACTTGAGGGCGAGCCGAAAGAGGGCGAGTTCGTCGATGGACAGCTCAAGCTTGCAGGACCAGTGCAAACCAAGATACGAGAGCTCCTAGGTGCCTAAATGGGACGAAGACAGCCCCATGTTACGGCAGAACCTCGCGCTCGTTCTGAAGGAAATCGGCCAAGCGGCGGAGAAGCGCGAGACTCCCACCGTGGAAGCGGCAAGGCGTTGGCAAACCATCGTCATGCAGGGTCTGGATGTTCCCGACTCGCGATTTGTCGGCGCATTTCGCGGCGAACCAGGTATCGAGAACATCCAGGTGAGAGTCGGCGCGGATTACGTCGTGGACTCAGCAAAAGTGGCCGAGGAGCTAAAGCGCTTTGAAGCAAAGTTCCAGACACTCGTCGCCGAGTTAGACGCGTTGCTACCGATCGGCCAGAAACCGGATGCCGACCAACTGGCTGCCATAGTCGATCTCTGTGCTTGGTCGCATGCTGAGTGGGTGCGAATCCATCCATTTGCGAACGGCAACGGTCGCACTGCGCGCCTTTGGGCCAACGGCCTCGCAATGCGTTATGGTCTGCCGCCTTTTATCCGCTTGCGCCCGAGACCCGATGCAGGTTACGGGGACGCCGGCGCGAAGGCGATGCAGGGCGACTGGAAATCAACTGCGGTTGCCTTTCGCCGATTGCTCGATGATTTTTTAAACGACCTCTAAGATGTACATCCGGAAACGGTTTGTGAACGGCATGGACTTCGGAATCGTACACGGCCCGAAGGCCGCCGTTTCTGTCAGTTCAATAAGAGCCGAGTGCCCAACTGTGGTTTCATCGTTTCATCGGACGAGTTTCCCCCCCGGATGTCCGGCATTATGTTCCTGGCCGCTGGCTGGCAACGCCGTCGCATGCGACCCAGCTATGGGTAAAACTCGTAATACGTCTTCCCTATTGAGGAGCATTCCCCCTTTTGAGTCGAAGGAATCCCAGAGTTTACTCCGGGAGCATCAGATGCGCTAGAATACGACACCAGTAAGAGTCCCGCGATTCCTAGATGGATAGGGAGATTCTTCGATGCCTACAACGCGCAGAGATTTCTTCAAGGCAGCAACGGTCGGTGCCGTCGGNNCCCGCCTACGCACAACTCAAAGAGTTAAAGATTGCACGCGCTGCTGAAACGCGCTCGACCTGTCCCTATTGCGCGGTAGGTTGTGGCGTCCTCATCTACACAATCGGCGATCGAGCAAAGAACGTCACGCCGCAAGTGATCCACGTCGAAGGCGACCCCGACCATCCCACCAACCG
>PMHI01000216.1:2782-5477 GCA_003156615.1 Acidobacteriaceae bacterium
GCTCTGAATGAGATTGCGCAGTGGACCAAGAAAACGCGTGATAGTTCCTTTGTCGAGAAGGATGCGAATGGCCGCACCGTGAACCGGTGCGAAGGCATCTCGTTCATCGGCGGCTGCACGGATACCAATGAATTCAATTATCTGGCCGTCAAGGCCATGAGGGGGTTGGGCTTGGTTTATTTAGAAAACCAAGCCCGTGTTTGACACGGCCCCACGGTCTCAAGTTTGGGACCAACATTTGGACGCGGGGCCATGACGAATGGCTGGATCGACATCAAGAACACCGACATGATGTTGATCATGGGCGGGAATCCCGCCGAAAACCATCCCTGCGGTTTCAAGTGGGCGATGGAGGCGAAGCGTAACCGCAATGCCAAGCTGATTTCCGTCGATCCTCGATTCACGCGCACATCCGCNNACCGCCGACCTCTTCGTACAGATTCGCGCCGGTACTGACATTGCATTCCTCGGCGGCCTGATCCGCTATGCCATCGAGAACAACCGGATCGCCAAGGAATATCTCGTCAACTACACCAACGCAGCCTTCATCGTTAAGGAGGGCTTCAAACTTCCTGAGGACGGCTTGTACTCGGGATTTGATGCCGCAGCGGGCAAGTACGATCTGTCCACGTGGAATTATGAAGGAGCGGGAGGTTCTGGCGGGCAAGCGGGCCAAGCTGGGGCGAGTGGTCACGCGCCCGAACCAATGCCGGGCAAGGTAGGAGGACCGGTACCACCTCCCGCTCTGCCTGCGGACGTCGCCTACGACCTGACGCTGCAGCATCCGCGCTGCGTCTTCCAATTGATGAAGCAGCAGTATTCCCGTTACACCCCCGAAACCGTGGAGCGGATCACGGGCATCCCGAAGGAACAATACCTGAAGGCTGTCGATCTTTTTACCTCGGTCCGCAAAGATGGCGACATGAAGAAAGTCGCTACGATCATCTATGCAGTGGGTTGGACGCAGCATACTTTTGGAACGCAGATCATCCGTACTGCGGCCATGATTCAACTCCTGCTCGGCAACGTAGGAAGAGCGGGCGGCGGCGTGAACGCGCTTCGCGGCCATTCGAATATTCAGGGCGCGACTGATATGGCGGGCTTGTACGACTCACTTCCTGGATATCTGAAAGGGCCGGTTCCCGACGACAAGGATTTGGCCACGTATCTGAAACGCACAACCCCGACATCGTCGAAGCCGTCGCCGTGGGATTCGATGAACTACTACTCGAACACGCCGAAATTCATGGTGTCGTTGCTCAAGGGTCTCTATGGCGACGCGGCGACGAAAGAAAACGGATTTGCCTTCGATTATTTACCCAAGCCTGGACAAGATTGCTCGTGGACCCACATATGGGACGACATGTACAACGGCAAGGTCAAGGGCATGATGGCCTTCGGGATGAATGGAGTGATGATCGGCCCGGACACGAACAAGAACATCAATGCGCTCAAGAAGGCTGACTGGCTGGTGGTGGGCGAAATTTATCAGGATGAGACCAGCGAGTTCTGGCGAGCTCCGGGAATTACTACCGAAGAACAGAAGAACATCAATACCACGGTTTACCGGTTNNCCCTGCGCGGGCTTTGCCGAAAAAGATGGCAGCATGACCAACTCGGCACGCTGGGTCACTTGGAAATATGCCGCCGTTCCACCTCCTGGCCAAGCGCGGCTGGACCAGGACATCATCGCGCAGATCTTCCTGCGAGTTCGCGACCTTTATAAGAAGGATGGCGGGAAATTTCCCGACCCNNTAGCCGACCTGAAAGACGATGCGACGGGCCAGGTGATCAAAGCCGGTCAGCAGTTGCCCGGATTCGCTTGGTTGAAGGACGACGGCACCACGATGTGCGGCAATTGGATTTACTCGGGTTCTTGGACCGAGGCCGGATCGCAGATGCAGCGGCGAGGCACGGAGGATCCGTCGGGAATGGGAGTTTTCCCCAACTGGTCGTGGTCTTGGCCGGCCAACCGGCGCGTGCTTTACAATCGGGCATCTTGCAATCCCGAAGGGAAGCCTTGGGATCCTGATCGCAAGCAAATCTGGTGGAACGAAGCGGCGGGAAAGTGGGTGGGCAGTGATGTGCCGGACTTCAAACCCGACTCCCACCCGAAGGATCACATGGGGCCGTTCATCATGAATCCGGAGGGCATCGGGCGTTTGTTCGCTCCGATCGGTGTGCTCGCGGATGGGCCGTTCCCTGAGCACTATGAGCCAATCGAAAGCCCCATTAAGAATCCGCTGCATCCCGGTCAGTCGAACAATCCGCTGGTAAAGAAGTTTAAGACGCCGTACGACAAGTTTGGATCGCCGGAGGAATACAGCATCGTCTGCACGACCTACCGGCTGACCGAACAGTATCACTACTGGACGAAAAATAATCCGATGAACGTCCAGCTTATTCCGGAACCGTTCGTGGAAATTCCGGTGGAACTGGCGGACGAAAAAGGAATTCGTGGAACGGACAAGATCAAAGTCATCAGTGCGCGCGGAACCTACATCGCGAAAGCCTTTGTCACTCGCCGGCTGAAGCCNNTGATGATCGACGGCAAGAAGGTCTATCAGATCGGGTTGCCGATTCACCAGGGTTTCCGCGGTATCGATGAGGATGAAGGAAGAAATGCGCGGACGCCGGCGAATTTTCTGACGCCCGCAGTCACCGATCCGAATGCCCACACTCCTGAATCGAAGGG
>PMHI01000022.1:0-1937 GCA_003156615.1 Acidobacteriaceae bacterium
TTCTTCAGACTCACAGCAGGTGATTCTCCTTGGCCGCTGCCGTGAGCCCGTCCTGGAACGCGGGGTGCGCCAGTGCGATCAAAGCCTGTGCTCTCTCCGTAAAGGAGAGCCCCTTCAGATTTGCAACGCCGTTTTCGGTACCCGGGGGCCGCGAGATCCGTCCACCGAGGCTTTTCCGCATAAGGAATCTGAGTTTCGTGCGTGCTCGGGCGAGCTGGGCCTTCACCGTGCCTTCAGCGACTCCGAGAACATTCGCGGTTTCGCGAATGGTGAGGCCGTCCAGTTCGCGCAGTTGAAATGCTCTCCGCAGCGTAGGTGAGAGCTGTCGCAACAACCGATGAACGTGCTCTGCAAGTTCGGCCCCGCGACATGCCTCCTCTGGCGTCTGCCCACGGTCCGCCAGCCGATCGCACAACGCATGACTTTCCTGCTCTGGACTCTGCTCGTCTAGCGGAACNNGACAGCCAAGTCGATATCCGTGCCTGCCCCCTGAATTCGCTTAGGTGCTTGTAAGCGGACAACAGTGCATCCTGGACTGCATCCTCCGCGTCCGCGGCATTGCCGAGGTATCGAAAGGCGCTTCGGCAGAAACGAGACCGGTAACGCAACAGAGCATCGTCCATTTCCCGCCCTAGTTTGTCGCGGGAACCGCGATCAGTTATGAGTGTGCTGTCGATTATTGCTGCCGTCGTTCCCATGACTTTTATTCCCGCCTCCCACGTTTTACTCGGCAATGTGCCAGTTCGAATTCCTCTTCCTGTCCATTGCATGCGGGTCTCCAAACTTGATGGGCGTTCCGCAGGTCCGCTTTTCCTAATGATCTGACCAGTTCGTTCAACAGAGCGCCAACGGAAGTGTTCATCAACGTGAACGCTTCGTCGGCATGTGGACGTTCGCGAATCGAGGGCTGCTGATGGAGTTGTGAGCGCCTGGAACACAACCTCTTGCAATAACGAGATTCTTTGACGGTTCTACTCGCGGCAGCGTTTGGAATTGCAAATGCTCTTATCGACTAAGCAAAAAAGCAGGAATGAAGTAACGCTAGTCGTGCCATCNNTCGTCAGGAACCAAAAGTGAGCCTGGCGAGAGGCAAAGCGACTCTGGAACGACTGGTTGAGTGGTTTCTTAACTAGCAGCAGAGCTGCAGCAACGCGCTACCCCTCTGACTTGGGAGTCGGAGCCACAGCGCTGTGTTCTTCGGGAGGAGATTATGATCGCAAGACACATTTTAAGAGCGATACATCAGATGGAGTTGATGGCGGCAATCTCGATTATTTGGACCGCAAATGTAGATTGTCAGTCCATTCATCCACCCATCGGCACACCATTGCCCGACCCTCCGCAGGTTGTGACTTCGTTCGAGCTTCAAGCTATCAACGATCCGGCAACAGGTAAGGGAGCGTTTGTTTTTGAAGGGCATGAAGATCCTCCCGTAATACGGGCGGTGCCTGGCGGAACGATTCAGTTGGATTATCTCAACCAGATGTCCAAGAGTTCTTCCGAGGTCTGCGTGGAGGGGCCTTGCATGAACATGACGAACCTTCATTTTCATGGTTTGCATGTATCGCCAAATGCTCCTGGGGATGATGTTTTGACGATGATTGCCATGCCGGGTGAATCGTTGCACTACACCGTGGATATTCCTGCGGATCAGCCTCCCGGATTGTACTGGTATCACACGCATCCTCATGGAGAGAGTTATCAGCAGGACCTCGATGGCATGTCGGGCGCAATCGTGATCGATGGGATGGATCGGTACTTTCCCGAGATCAAGAATATGAAGGAGAAGATCCTGATCCTTCGAGACGCTGAACTTGAACAGGGTGACCCTTCATCGGCGCTCCTGAAAGACGCTGTGGAACTTGCACCCTATGGGTGCGGGGCAGCAACCAGTGAAGCGACTCGAGTGTTCACGGTCAATGGCGTTGTGCGACCAA
>PMHI01000022.1:2015-2914 GCA_003156615.1 Acidobacteriaceae bacterium
GTTGAGGTTATCGTCAAAGGGCCAAAGCCGGGCCGGACAACATCGCTGCGTAGCTTATGTGTCAATACCGGCCCTGATGGAGATCCGAACCCGAACATGGTCCTAGTCGATCTCGATACAAATGCTAAGGAATCCTCTCCTATCCGTCCCATCGAAGCAGGACTCTACGACAAAGCCATATACAAGCCACTACCAAATCGTGTCCGAGATCAGTTGAAGAGGAGTGCCCCCGACTTTGTGGTGAAGTTTAGCGAAGACAAGAAAGGTTTCTACATCAACGACCGGAAGTTCGCCGCGGATGAGGAGCCCATGACTCGGGTTAAGGTAGGGGCCTACGCTCATTGGCGTGTTACGAACTCAACAAACGAGATTCATCCGTTTCACATCCATCAGGTTCATTTTCTTGTCCACGAACGGGCGGGAGCGCTCCTGCGCAGGCCTGAATGGATGGATACGGTCAATCTCGCACCCAATGAATCACTCGATCTCATCATGGACTTCACGGACCCGATCATTCGCGGCGTCTCGGTATTCCACTGTCACCTCCTGAAGCATGAGGACAAAGGGATGATGGCCAAGATTCTTTTTGAATGACTCACCGGGCCTAAGATGGATCGACCGGAAGCCGCACTTGAATGCACGCGGTGTGATGGGACATCCGTCGGCAATTGGATCCGAGGAAACAATCCAGCATGAAGGTCATCGCCTGGAACCAGAATCTGACATCAAGCCCCACAGCAGAGGGCCTCGTCTCGTTTCCGAAGAAGATCAACGCAAGCGTCGGACGGTAAGCGGACTGCATGGATCAAGAGGTTTTGTTGGAGCGCGAGATCCCAAGTTTCCGCATGCGGGCATATAAGGTAGTGCGCTTGATTCCCAAGCGAGCTGCGGCACCGTTC
>PMHI01000022.1:3013-3387 GCA_003156615.1 Acidobacteriaceae bacterium
CGGATATTTCCCGGCCACGAATAGGAGGTAAGGGTGTCCATCACTTCCGCTCGAATCCCTTCGATTACTTTCTGCATTCGAGCAGCATATTTGGCGACAAAGTGTGTCACCAGCAAAGGGATGTCTTCTGCGCGGTCTCGTAGCGGCGGCACCGATATCGGAAATANNACCCATGATTACGCCGCGTGTCTGTTGCAGTGTCCTGCAAATGTGCTCACGATTCAAATCCTCAAGAGTGACGGGCTCTCCCGGCGAGTTGACCTCTGCGCCCGATCCCAGTCTGGCCAGGGGGCAACAAAGAGTGCTACCGGATGTCAGTATTACGCTGCACTCGATGAAGTTCTGCAGCTCTCGGATATTTCCCGGCCACGAAT
>PMHI01000022.1:3417-3590 GCA_003156615.1 Acidobacteriaceae bacterium
GGCGGCACCGATATCGGAAATACGTTGAGGCGGTAGTAGAGATCGCTGCGGAACAACTTTTCTGAAATCAGCCTTCCCAGGTCCCCATTGGTCGCCGCCACCAAACGCACGTTTACGCGCTGCGTCTGCGTACTCCCCAACCTCTCGAATTCTCCCTCTTGCAATACGCGCAG
>PMHI01000022.1:3599-3913 GCA_003156615.1 Acidobacteriaceae bacterium
CCGAAGAGTTCGCTCTCCAGAAGTCCCACCGGAATCGCGGTGCAGTTCAGCTTTATGAAGGCTCGATCTCGGCGTTTACTGCACGCATGAATGGCGCTCGCGATGACTTCCTTGCCCGTTCCTGTTTCGCCCTCGATGAGAACCGTGGAGTCCGTGGGCGCCACTGTGCGAACCAGGTCCAGCGTTTCCATCAGAGCCGTGCTGCACCCGACGATTCCTTCAAATGCCTGCTGCTTGGAGAGGTTTTCGTTGGCAAAGCTCATGCCTACAAAGCTTTGTGCGTCCGGAAAAGCAATACCTGGGCTTCCCATACT
>PMHI01000625.1:0-15750 GCA_003156615.1 Acidobacteriaceae bacterium
TCTCGCGAGCGCGAGCGCCAGGGCGATCTTCTTATTGCGATCTAGTGGACTTGCAGCTGCCTTGCTTTCATAGTGCCGAGCTTGCACGTCCATTCCCACTTCAGCGTCCTCCAGGGCCGAGAGGACCATCCACGAGTNNCGTTCGGCGAAGTGAAAGCGACCCTGTTGAATGTCGATCGAGGAGTGTTCATCCAGGAAGTCTTCTCGATACCTGCCTTGCTCCTCCTGCTTGAGAATCTTTTCGACGTTGTCCCGGTCGCCCGTGGCGAATGCCACAATGAGTCTTTCCCGCCGGATGAGTGAATTGTCGAGTTTAAGGGCATCCGCTTTGGCGAGCCATGACTTTGCCTCACTGAATCTGCTGGCGAACCTGATGGACTGTATCGCGCTACCGAAATAATATGGGCTTGGGCGCAACCGCGCAGTTTCAGCGGCTTCGTCAGCGGCGCGGTCGGGTTGGCCGAGATACATAAATGCAGCCCGCAGGTTGGCATGGGCGAGCACATCCCGAGGAAATATTTCTAAAAAACGAAGTACGGAAGAATATTCTTTCTCCCAGTCCCCGGTTACCCGGCCGTAGTAATCGATTTCGTTATTCAGCCGGTCTTTTTCGGTCAATCGGCCGCGGAGTTGGTACGCACGCGTGTACGAAGCCGCCGACAACTCAGTGTTACCCAGGAAAAGGCAGATCGCGCCCAAGCGCCAATACCCCAGGGCAAAGTTTGGATCTAGTTCGACAGCTTGGCGATCGAGTTTGAGCGCTCCCTCAGCGTCGCCGGCGAGGTAGAATTTGGCTCCTTGAGTGGCGGCCTGGAGAGCATCGAGTGAAGCGCTGAGCGCCTTTTCCAGCGGCTGATTGAAGCGCACCAGCGAATCTGCGGGCTCTCCAAGTTTCTTGCGAAGGCGCACTGCTGTAACGCCCAGCCCGTGGACGACTTCATTCCTGCTATTGATGTCCTGCTGCTCGACGGCCAAGGTTGCTCCCGAGCCGCAGTCGAGCGCCCTCATCTCCAGATGATAGCGGTTGCCGGCGTCGGCAATCGAATCAGAAATCACCATGCTGCTATTGGTCTTCCCACAAATCTCGCGTGCGATCTCCGGAGTGATCTTGGTGGTCTGCGCAAGTTGCAGTTGGCCGAGGGTGGCATACGTTTTATCCAATCCCAGCAGGTTTAAGTAGGGCGTCTGCTCCATTCCATAGCGCAACGCGGTGTTCAACGCATCGTCGAAAACAGGGTCGTTTGTTCGATTGTCGATGTCGGCCAGCACGATCGTGTCGGTGGCGGCAAGAGTGATGCGATGGCGGTAAACTTCGTAGCGCCGTACACCGAGCGCGCCAATCGCGATTAGCACGCCCGTGACCCAGGCCCATCGCCTGCGCCATCTTGGTAGGTGGGCCTTTGCGATAACCTCTACGGGGGCGGTTCCCGGCACTGCCTCCAGGTATTCGATGGCGGGCATCAAGCGATAGCCACGCCGCGCCAAAGTCTCGACATACCGAGGGTTGTCGGCCGAATCTCCTAACGCGCGGCGTAGGGTTTTGATCGTCGCATTGATGCTGTGATCGAAATCGACGATCGTATCATTCGACCAGAGCCGGCTCTTAATTTCCTCGCGAGTGACAATCTTGCCCTCACGTTCAAGGAGCAGCCGCAGGACCTGAAACACCTGCTCTCTGAGCACGACCTTATTATCAGGATCGGGGGCCTCAATGGATCGTAGTTCGCCCGTGCTGAGGTCGAGCTCAAAAGCTCCGAATAGGATGCGGCCTGAGGAAATGGTGTACACGGGACCGGAACACGAAATATAGAATAAGAAACTGTACCAATGTGACTCAAAATTGTCGAAATCAAGGACGACAACCCGCGAGAACTACCAAGAATCGGAGATGGCACTCTTGGACCAGCGGTATACGGACGGCAGGCTCAGCTTCTTCAAGGACGTGGTGAATCAAGCTGTCGTCGTCATTACGTTCGCCCATCTATTGTTTGAGCTGGGCGTACTCGGCCTTCGCTTCTCGATAGACGGGAACATCGGGGTCGGCATCTTTCCAAAGGTTCAGGAATTCTTCGTAAGATTTGCGGGCGGATGCGTTATCGCCCATCAGTTTCTTTGCCCGGCCGAATTGAAGCCGGGCCAGTGGGCAGGTGATATATTCCCAGCACAAACCCGGGTTGTCGATCAGTTTCTGGAACTCGCCCGCCGCCGATCGGCCATCGCCTAACTCCAGGTAGGCCAGGCCACGGACGTAGGCCGGGTAGAGATAATCGAACGACAGGGTGAATGCGAGGTCGTACTGAACGGCACCGCGGAGCAGATCGATGGCGGCGTCGGGATCGCGCTGCTGCAACTTGACCGCGGCGCGAATTGTGGGAACAAGATAGCTCTGCACAATAGTGTCCAATGGCGCTTCCTGGCTGACTTCGTCTGCGATCCGTTCGGCTTCGTCCGTCCTCCCTGATCGGGCGAGTGAAAGAGCCAAAATCATTCTTTGGCCGCGTTCCAGTTTGCTCTGAAGTGCCTGATCCTCGATTTTGCGCGCCTGTATTACCCTGCCCGCCTCTGCGTTGCGAAGGGCTGAAAGAACGAGGGCTCTGGAAATATCTTCTGGGTCCGACGACAGCTTCGATACTTGCAGGCTCAAACGATCTGCCGAATCAAAGTGACCCTGCTGAGCTTCAAATATCGATCGATCGCGCAGGAAGGAGACTTGATTGGGCCCATGCCCTTCGCCCTCGAAGATCCGGTCGACAGCGCCCCGATCACCCTCGATGATCGCCAGTTGCAATCTCAGGTTCCTCAGTTGGAGGCTGTCAAATTCAAGCGCCTTCGCTTGAGCCAGCCATGACCCCGCCTCCTTGAACCTACTTGCGCTTATGTTGGCAAAGACTGCCGAAGATAAATAGAGTGGACTTGGCTGCAGGCGCGCCGTTTCATCTTCTACGTCGGCCGCACGCTTGGGCTGGCCGAGTCCATGCAGCGCGAACGCCAGATTATTATGAAAGAATACGTCACGAGGAAAGAGGTCCAGCGCCCGAAGTAGAACGGAGTAGGCCTTGTCGAGTTCGCCAGTGACGGAATTGTAATAGAGATACTCGGCATTCAGCCTGTCCTTTTCCGTCATTCGGTCGCGCAATTGGTAAGCGCGCGTCCATGAATCTGCCATGAGGTCGAAATCGCCGAGAGCTTGGTTGGCCGCGCCGATTCCTTCGTACGTGAGCGCAAGGTCAGGGTCGAGTTCGATTCCCCTCTGATACAGGGGGAGCGCCGCCTGCGGGTCGCCGGCCAGCAAAAGCTTGGTTCCCTCAGCGCCCGTCTGGAGCGCTTCCAGGGAGGAACTGGTCGCTTTTTCCAAAGGCTGATTGAACCGGGCCAGCGATTCGGCCGGCTCGCCAAGCTTCCTCCGGAGGCGCGCGGCGGTCGCTCCCAACTCATGGACTACTTGATTACGAGAGCTAATATCGGTTCTTTCCTTAGCTAATGTCGCGCCTGATCCGCAGTCGAGTGCGCTGATTTCCATGTGATATCGGTTGCCGGCGTCGGCGATGGAATCGGAGATCACCATCTTGCTATTGGTCTTACTACAAATCTGGCGTGCGATCTCCAGGGCGATCTTCGTGGTCGGTGGAAGTTTCAGTTGGCCCAGGGTGGCGTACGTTTTATCCAGCCCGAGCAGGTTTAAGTATGGCGTCTGCTCCAGTTCATAGCGCAACGCATTATTCAAAGCGTCGTCGAAAACAGGATCGTTCGTTCGGTTGTCGACGTCGGCCAGGACGATCGTGTCGGTGGGAGCGAGAGTGATGCGATGGCGGTAAAATTCGTAGCGCCAGACACTGAGCGCGCCAACTGCGAGCAGAACGCCGGTTGCCAACGCCCGCCATCCCCGACCTCTTGTTGGAGGTGCCTCCGCCGTGACATCTATGGGTGCGCTTCCCGGCAATGGCTTCAGGGATTCGATGGCCGGCATCAATCGATAGCCACGGCGTCCCAAGGTCTCGATGTAGCGAGGGTTGCCCGCTGAATCCCCCAGGGCACGGCGCAAGGCCTTGATCGTCGCGTTGATGCTTTGGTCGAAATCGACGATCGTATCATTCGACCACAACCTATTCTTGATTTCCTCGCGGGTAACAATCTTGCCCTCACGTTCCACGAGCATCCGCAAAACCTGAAACACTTGCTCTCTGAGTAGAACCTTATTATTGGGATTGGGCGCCTCAATGGATCGTAGTTCGCCCGTGCTGAGGTCGAGCTCAAAAGCTCCGAATAGGATGCGGCCTGAAGAAACGGTATCCATGATTTTTGGCTGTTCTTGCGGGTCGTTGTTAGCGGTCTCCACCACTTCCACAAGCGTTCCGAGGTTGATTCGGCCAATCACGTACTTGGATGAGCGTTAATCAGGCCGGCAGGTTCAGCTTCTTCAAGAATACGGCATATCGCGGGTCGCCGTGCAAGTTGCTCAGCAGGGGCTCCACTTTTGTCGTGATCAAACCGGTGTCATGTTGGGCGTAGGCCCGGTCCAGCCACTGAAACGCTTCATCGCGCTGGTTCCGAAAGGCATAAACTGTGGCGATTGAGAATGCAGCACTTGAATGGAGTTTCTCAATCAGTTCTCTCAAAGCGGCATCTGACTCTTTTTCTCGACCGAGCGCGTGGTACGCCATGGCATGCATTCTTATACGTAACGCAGCCCACTGTGCTCGGTCGANNCAAGGGCCTTCTTGAAATCCGCTACAGATTCGTCGACTTGCCCGGCCCAAAACCTCGTCTCCCCAAGGTTCTCCCAACTCTCTGCATTGAGTGGATCTAAGTCGACGGCTCTGTGGGCTAATTTTAGAGCTTCATCAAAGCGGCCGAGCATGGCCGCCGTGAAAGCCGCCGATCGTACATACTCGGAGTTTCCGGGCTCGAGAGCTATCGCCCGCTGGACGGAAGCCTCCGCTCCAGCCCAATCGAGGTCGAGCTGCCGCTTGATCCTTCCCATTTGCGCATGCGCCTGTGGCAGGTTTGGGTCTAGGGCCAAAGCCCGTTCATCCGCTTCACGTGCAAGCCGCTGACCTTCTTCTGTGGGAATGAGTCCCTTGTCGGCCTGCCAGTACCGTGCTCGAGACAACCCAACCCAAGCCAAAGCATAGGAGGGATCAAGTTGGGTCGCCCGTTCGTAATACTGTGTTGCCATACCCGCATCTTTGTTGGTATTCCGCTCATAAAAGTAGTACCCCTGCATGTAGGCTTCGAAGGCTTCCGGATTGACCGGGTGTGGCCGCGATAACGCTGTCTGCTGTTGCGCGGTCAGACGCAGCCGGATCTCGCGCGCAACCGCCTTGGCTACGTCGTCTTCCACATTAAGAATGTCCTTCAAGGGATAGTCATAATCTTGCGACCACAATTGACTTTGGTCCTTCACCTGAATGAGCTGAGCGGTAAGCCGCATATGGTCTCCGCTTTCGCGTAGGCTGTTTTCCATTACATACTGGACCGAAAGATCGCGACCAATCTGGTCCAGGCGTTCGTCAGTGTGTTTGTACCGCATTACTGACGTTCGCGCGATCACCCCCAATTCTTCCGGGTTGAGCCGGCCTAACTGTGAAATCGTTTCCTCCGTCAGACCGTCCGCAAGATAATCCTGTCTGGGGTCGCCGGTGAGATTCTCAAACGGTAATACGGCAACCATGATTTTTTGAGATTGCGGCGGTGTTACATCCCGAAAGTGCCGCCACCAGATAAGGCCCCCGCTCGCCGAGATGACAACAGACGCAAGCACGACCGCAGTCTTCCATCCGGAAGACCTTATTTGTGCTTGCACTCTCGCCGCGTTGTGGCTTTTCCCGGCGGCCGAGGGCTCGCGCTGGTCTTTGTTATTATCTTTCCCCAAAGTGGCTCCCGATGCTGACTCCAGGCATTCGATGGTCGGGATCAATCGATAGCCGCGCCGCGCTAAGGTCTCGATATACCGAGGGTTGTCCGCGGAATCCCCCAGGGCACGGCGCAGGGCCTTGATGTTTGCATTGATGCTTTGGTTGAAATCCCCAACTGTATCGTTCGGCCATAGCCTTCCCTTGATCTCCTCACGGGTGACAATCTTGCCCTCACGTTCGAGGAGCATCCGCAAAACCTGAAACACTTGTTCTCTGAGGAGAACCTTATTGTTAGGACCGGAATTGTTGGACCCAGGATTGTCAGGATCGGGCGCCTCAATGGACCGTAGTTCGCCTGTGCTGAGGTCGAGTTCAAAGGCTCCGAATCGCACGCGAACGCGACCTGATGGAGGAGTGTCCATGGAAACAGCGCACAAATATAAAGGAACACACTGTATCAATATGATTCGAAATTGTCGAAATAAAGTTTGAGAGCAGAATCAAGGCCGCTGGCAACCTCTTTAAGAATCATCAACTTCCATGATTTCACTCCGATTTCACCGCCACATCACCCCCGTTCCATTTACATGGGCTATCCCATTCCGGTAAACAGGCGAGCATAAGCGTAATTGATCGAACGATATTGGGTTCGCCACATGGCAGGGGGCCAGACATCCAAATTGATTGCCATCATTGATGACAACGAGTCGATGCAGGACTCACTGAGTGACCTAATCGAGTCCGGGGGCTTCGAGGCACAAAGCTTCGGATCAGCCAAAGCGTTCCTCGAATCCGACTTGCATGGCCGGGCCGGGTGCCTGATCCTTGACATCCGCATGCCGAAGATGTCGGGTCTGGAGTTGCAGGCCATCCTCAAACAAGAGGGATGCAATACTCCCATCATCTTTATTACGGCGTACGACGATGCCGAGATACGGGCGGAAGCCATGAAAGAGGGTGCAGTCGATTTCCTCGCCAAACCATTCGATCATCAGCTGTTGCTCAAAAAATTGCGATGCACCCTCGATAGCTGAGACTTATGGCATCCGCTNNAGTTCGTCATGGGCCTGCAAGTAGTCCATCTGTGACTGTAGCAGGAGCGCCTTGGCGTCGTATTCCTGGGCCGTTGCGCTTTCCGCCTGCGAGTTTAGCGCCGCTCCCCGCATGAGTTCCTGCTGACGCACGCGGTTCGACTCAGTGCGCAGAGCCAGCACTTCTTCCGACACCTTCAACATCTCCCGCGTCCGTTCCAGCTTGTTGTACGCCGTCTCGACCGACAGCTCTACCGCATCCGTCAGCTTCGCCAAGGTTTCTTTCGCTTGCGATCGCTGCGCCTGACGTTCCCGCAGCAAGGCGCGCTTACGACCACTGTCGAACAGGTCGTAGCCGAAGTGAACACCAAAGGTTCCGAAGTTGTGCGCCAGGAACAGGAAGGGGACATTATCCTGGTAGCTGTAACGGGCGAAGGCCTCAACATCGGGAACCCAGATGTCTGTTTTAGACAAACCGATGGCGGCCTCAGCTTTTTGCACTTCGGCACGAGCAGCGAGGATTTCCGGATGGGACTCGAGGGCAGCGGTAACGCAATCTTTGCGCGGGCAAGTATCCTGAAACTCTGGGACACCTGGATCAAGATTCAGGGTGGTGGTCAGTGGCAGGCCAATCAAGTCGTTGAGTTTTANNTTTATTCGCGCTTCGGTGGCGCTGCGGTGCGCCTGAGCAATCAGTATCTGGTAGTAGACCTGATGGACGGCGAGCGCTACGTCATTTCCGGTGAGCTGCGCCTTCGCCCGCGTCGCTTTCAACTCAGCCTGGGCCATATCGTTTTCCCGTCGGATCTTGAGCAGGCTCGTCAACGGCTGGGTGAGCTGAGTTCCACTGGTCGCAACGTTTATACCGCCCTGGTTGATGATGCTATTCGCGGCAGGAATCGGCGTTCCGGCCGCTGTGCCCAGCTCGCCGGCCTTTAGCTCGAAGAACTCCGTAGTGGTCACATGCGTAAACAGGCTGTCATTTCGAATCGTCGGAAAATATGCGCTCTTTGCGATTTCCTTGGCGTGCTGTTTTTCTTCGACCGTGTAGCCGGCGATGCGAATATCGTGGTTGTGTTTGAGCGCTAACTGAACGGCGTCCTGCAAGGTAATCTGGCGCGGAGGAGACGCGGTATTGCTGGCTTCCTGGCCCGCTGCAATATAGGCGCAAAAGGCCATAGCTGCTAACACAAATAGGGCTGCGTTTCTTTTCATGGATTTGACCTCTTCCCAGCGCCGGGAATCTGCTGCATGGCGCTGAGATCGCCATAGTTCAAGGGTGACTTTCCCAGCAAAGCGACAAGGATCAAGGCGCAAAAACAACTCCAGGCAAGGAGTAGAAATCCGTCGATAAGGCTCAAGCTATAAGCCTGGAGCCGCAGCCGGGCCCCAATCAGATCAATGGCGCGCGCACCTGCGGCCGTAATACCGGACGATTTGGCGTAGAGGCCTGCCGTCATGGCACGAATGTTCTGATCGGTGATCCAGTTGCCACCGTTGACGTGAAGTCCCAGGAGATTTGAGTGCAGCTTCTCCCTCTGAGCGATGAAGTGGCCCATGTAAATGGCGCCTGCCGTGCCGCCGAATAAGCGAATCACGTGAAAGTAGGCCGAAAAGCTGAGGGCCCGCTCCGCTTTTGCCAGTCCGCCGGTGAAGATCGCTTGCAGCACAATGCAGCCGACGAGGCCGATGAAAGCAAAAGCTTGTCCGACGCCGACGAGCAATTCCGTGCGGTAGAAGTTCTGCGCCGCCCAGGCGGTTGTGTATTGCGCGCACATCCAGGCTGCGAAGGCCGTGCCAGCAAGGCCCGCCGCGAACAGCAATCGTGGATCGGCTTTGCGCGAGAGCAAGAACGCGGCAATGAAGGCAATCGGAAGGAGCGGAACTGCGCTCCAGATAATTGCGGGACCAATCTGGTCGGCCTCGAAACCGTGAATCGCCAGCGACTGTGGAATGAGGATGATAGTTGTACAGAGCGTGAAGCGGAACCAGAAGAGCAGGCAGCCGAGCACGATGGTGTTCCACTGCGCAAGATAAGGTAGCGCCACCAGAGGGTTAGGAGCGCGGAGTCTCCGCACCAGCGCACACAGGAGAAAAAAAGATCCAGACCAAAACCAGGCATTGAACTCGCCCGAGCGCCACCAGTCGAGCCGCTGACCTTGCTGTAAAGCGGTGAAAATCAGGGCTAGTCCAAAACTGAGGTAAAGGAAGCCAACAAAGCTGGGCGCCGGGGCGCTTTTCTTGCGCGGCGGCTGCGGCGGAATTCCGAAGTAAATGCATATCATCATCACGGGTGCAATCACTGCGGAATTCCAGAACATCCACTGCCACGATAGGTGGTCCCTGTACCAACCATATAGAGAAGGCGCTACGTTCACGCCTCCGTCCACAAAAATCGCGTAGAGGGCAATCGTGTAAGGAAGGTATCGCAGTGGAATGTTGCGCAGGGCGAACGTCAGCGTGAGCGGATAGAAAGTGCCCGAGGTCAGACCGGCGACGATAAGTGCAACAACGAGGAGGCTGTAGTTGTGGATCAGCGGGAGAAAGAGCGAGGTTGCGGCGAAAAGCCCTGCCGCAAATAGCAGTACCCGCCGCGGCCCTAGCAGCCCTCCGATGTAGACAGTGAAGGGGCCGATAAACATGAGCGATGCATTGAAGGCACTGTCGAGCCACGCCCCGTCGTCGAAGCTTATGCCAACGTGCCCCTTCATGTCGGCAAGGCCGAGACTAAGCATGCGGCCGGCCAGGGTGACGAGCCCAGCGCCAGTAACGACTCCCAGGATACCGAGAAGAGGACGTCTCGATACCTCAGACGGGATAGCTGCGGCGGCCCCACGCGCGATCTCTACCGCAGAGGGTTGAACTGTGATGGTCGAAGCTGCCATAGATTTTCGGTTATGGTCTGGTGCGGACAGTTGCTACCACAGAAAGTCCGGGACGCAGCGTCGCCGCCAACGCCGGATCGTCCAGGGCGATCTTGACCGGTATACGCTGCACGACTTTCGTGAAATTACCGGTGGCGTTGTCGGGCGGCAACAGAGCGAATTGCGATCCGCTGGCGGGCGCGATCTCGACCACTTTGCCGCGAATGACTTTTCCGGGATATTCGTCAATCCGAAGTTCAGCAGCATCCCCAATTTTTACATTGGTCAACTGGGTTTCGCGATAGTTCGCTTCGACCCACTTCGCGAGAGCAACAAACGAAATGACCTGGGTGCCGGGGGAAACGAGTTGCCCGGGCCGAACTTGCCGTTCGCCCACCGTGCCGTCGTCGGGAGCATAAATTTTGGTATAGCCAAGGTTCACCTCAGCGGCAGTAAGATTGGCCCTCTTGGCGTGCAGGTCGGCCTGTAGTTGCACGCCCTGGGATTCGAGAACGACTTTGCTGCGCCGCTCGGCTTCGGCAGCGAGTTCACTGCTACGCAACATGGTTTGCGCCTGATTGAGATCGGCGTCGCGGCTGGCGAATTGGGCCGAGAGATTGCCTTCAGAAGCGATCGCGGTCTCAAGGGTCTGTTCGGTCGTCGAGTGAGTCTGATACAGGCCCTCCTGGCGTTTACGTTCGGAGCGAGCGCGAACCAACTCGGCCTGCACGGCATCCTTGCCGGCCTCAGCGGCTGCAATCTGTGCTTTGGCCTGATCGATGCCAGCCAGCGCTTTTGCAATCCGCGTATCCTGCAACTGGCGTTCACGAAGATTCTCCTCGATGCCAGCACGCGCCGCCTCAACCGCCGCTTTGGCCTGATCCGCCTGTGCCTGATAATCATCATCCCGCAATTCGACGAGAAGATCGCCCTTATGTACTTGTTGGTAGTCCGCCACATCGACTGCGTGCACAATGCCCGCTACCTTGGTACTCAGCGGAGTCAGGTCGCCGCGCACGTANNGCGAGAAGCAGCACGAGAACGGGCGCTATATAGTTCCGCCACCTCGCCCCTTGGTGAGGAACTGACTGATCTGTATCAACCGTATGCGGTGCCGGCTTCGCGACCGGCGGTGCGGGCCCGGGGGACACTGGTGAGGTGGACATCAGATTTGCTCCTTGAGCACTGAGAGATCTCGAAGGGGTGGGGTTCCCATGACCCGGCTGGAGCAACTGCGGTTCCACTCACGACGGCGAAATTAACTACGCAATCGCCGGTTTATGCTCGAAACTGGGACAAATCCGAGCTTCTTTTCAAGAGACGGACGCGCTCCTTGAGTTCCACGAGCCATGTCACATGACACTTGACACCGTTTGCCGCGCAGGATTGTTCTCGTGCGATAGGGTCCTGGCTTCATTCTCCTCCATGGATGCGCCAGTAGTCCTTCTCGCCTTTGCCTTTTTCGCGTTTACGTATAAGTAGCCCGACAATAAATCTTCGCGTGCCTATGTTTACAGCGAGGGTAAGGACAACCACGGCGGCTAACGCAAGCCAGTCACCCAAGTGCGAACCAAAGGCGTAGTTTTTGAGCCAGTGCATAAGGCGTGGGCTGAAACACAATAGGTCGGCGAGCGCCGTCCGTGGTGCCGTGCCCCGTCATTTCGGGCTCTGCGCGCCGAGTGAACCGGCCGCCCAACCGGCGGACAACGGAGTCACGAGCTTTTCAATCGCTCGTTGCATCGTGCGGTTCATTTCTGAGACCACAGCTGGCACATCGTGCTTGTTGACATCTCCAATCTCCGACACCGCATTGCTCCAAACGGTCGCGCCAGTGGTGATGCTAGTCATCTCGGCGGAGAGGGCAACCTGGACTTTAACCCCGCCCTGGTAATCGAGTTCCTCGAGTTTCTCCAAACGTCCGCTGAGCACGTAGTCGACATCGCGGCTTCCGTCATAGGACTGCACACGGGCAAAGGCTCCGCTCGCACGCAGGCGCTCGATGATCGAGTGCGTCACGAAATCACGGGGGTCCATCGCCCAGCGGTGGTACGCATAGAAGTCGATCTGTTCCGGAGATGTCCGATAGACAATCGTCCCCTGACGCAGGTAAGTCGGGGCGCGGAATTGTCGGATCGCGACAGTGGCATGCGCGTTCTCTGCAGCCGGCGGATCCGGCGGCGCAGGCGGGTTGAGGGTGTAGTAGCTTGCGTGTCTCACTCTTCCCGCACAGCCGGTCAGGATCACCAAAGCTACCAGACCGAAGACACTCCGCGTCACGCTTTTTCTCATGATAACCATCCGCCGGCGCCCTGTGTCGGAACAGGCTCGATGCCGCTTCTTTGGTTCGATTCGCGTCATTTTGGAACCTTACGATCCTCAGGCTGTCTGATCCGAATCAGACTCCATGGACGCTGTTTCACCGATTCAGTCAAGTCATCCAGGTTTTCGGTGGCTGTCCGCAGGTTTTCGATTGTGTCGTCAATCTTGTAATCATTTGCTCTCACGATCACCTGCATGTCGGCAAGCAAATGCTTGGCTTCGAGCAATGTGTCCTGGAGTTCAGCCAGATCTTTGCGGGCGGGCTCGCGCATCTCGCTGACGGTGCCATTCACGTTTTGGACAGTTTCGTCGGCGTGCTGGCTGAGCGCATTCAACTGATCGGTAAGCCGGTCAATCTTGGGCCGCTCCGTCGCAAGCATTGCGTCGACGTTGTCGAGTATTTCTCGTATTTTCCGTCGATTGGGTGCGCCCGTCACACTATTCAGGTTTGCAAGCAGCCTGCGGGAATCTCCGCTGATTCCTTGCAGTTCGCCTCTCGCCTCGGTGATCAATCCGTTGGCGTTGTCGGCCACAACCGCCATCTTGGCGGTGATCTCGTCAAGGCTCGCAGCCTCCTGCGATTGAATCGTGGACCCTGGAAGTAGACGCTTCGCATCGTTGCTGCCGGTGGTGATAGATAATGCCGCTCCACTCATCACGCTGACCAGCCCCAGCTTGGCCAGGGATTTTTCGTTCACCGGAGTGTTGTCCTTCACGTCCAGCAGGATCTCAATCCTGCTGGGGTCCGAGGCGGCGGGCCGCACCGCCGTCACCTTTCCCACATTGATTCCGCCGAACAAGACAGACGTCCCCGCTTCCAGGCCGCCGGCATAACGGAGATAAGTACGGTATGGAACGGTGTGTACGCCAAGCTGCGCGTTGATCAGGTAGATCAGAGTAAATGCCAAGACCGAGAAGCATCCCAGGACGAACGCTCCGACTTTCGCTTCCGTGGTCACTGATAAACCTCCTCGGACTTCATGTATTTTTCGAAATAAGCGGTTACCGCGGGCGTCTTCGCTATGTTTTCGGGGATACGATCGAGAAACTGCCGCACACGTGGATTCTGGCTCGCCTTGATCTCGTCCTTCGTGCCGACTGAACTGAATGAACCCTGATAGAGCATGGCGATTCGGTCGGCGATGCGGAACGCGCTCGGCAGTTCGTGGGTAACGACGATCACCGTCATCTGCATTGCTTCCTTGACGAGCAAGATCAGTTCGTCGAGCTCCGCGGCGACGATGGGGTCAAGCCCGGCCGATGGCTCATCGAGCACAAGAATCTCGGGACCAAGCGCAAGCGCCCGCGCTACGGCCGCTCGCTTCTTCATCCCGCCAGACAGCTCCTGCGGAAACAACTTGCCAAAGTCGGCCAGACCGACCGCGGCCAGCTTCATCCAGACCATAAGGTCAATGATTGAGGGTGCGAGCCGCGTATGTTCACGCAGTGGCAAGGCGATGTTGTCTTCCACCGTCAACGAATTGAACAACGCCGCGCTTTGGAAAGCTACACCAATCGAGCGCAGGACCTTTTTGACCTCGGCCTTTGAGCAACTGGTAATGTCCGTTCCCTTTACGTGGATGCTGCCAGACTTAGGGCGCTCCAGCGCGATGATCTGGCGCAACAAGGTGCTTTTTCCGGAACCGCTTCCACCCAGCAACACCATCGCTTCTCCGTGCTCGATATCGAGATTTAGCCCGTTCAGAACTCTGCGGCCCTCGTACTCAACCACAAGATCGCGGACGGAAATGATGGGCATCAGGGTTTCACCGTGAAATAAAAAATCGCGGTAAACACCGCATCGGCAACAATGACGAGAAAAGTCGATTTCACTACCGCACTCGTAGTGGAGCGACCTACAGAATCGGGGCCTCCGCGGACGCGGAATCCTTCCAGGCATCCAACATGAGCAATGATGGTTGCGAACACCACGCTCTTGATGAGTCCCGTGATTATGTCGCGCAAATTAATGGTCGTGAAAACATAATGGATGTAGAGCGGAGGCGACAGGCGAGTGCTGAAGAACATGAACAGCCCGCCGGCCAATATGCCGAAGAGATTCGCAATGATGCTGAGGCAAGGAACGGAAATCAAAGCGGCCAGATACTTGGGTGCGAGGACAAACTCTACCGGCTCGAGCGCCATGACGCGGAGCGAATCGAGTTCCTCAGTCACCTTCATCGTCCCGATCTCAGCCGCGAACGCCGACCCGGAGCGCCCACTTACTGCAATCGCGGTGAGCAGTGGTCCGAGTTCGCGCGTGAAGCCAACTGCGACCAACTCAATGACATAGTGCAACGCTCCAAAACGGCGCAGCTCCGAGGCTCCCTGCATGGCCAGAATGAATCCCGTACAGATCGACATCAGCGACACCATGGGCATCGCGTCCACCCCGATTTCCAGCATTTGCCTCACGGTGGTCCGCCAGCGGTAACGGTTCCCTACAAACGGCAGCGCCTGCCTCATCGCTCGCAGCGTCGCCCACCACTGAATGTTCAAACTTCCGACGTAGTCGAGGTGTTCGATGGTTCTTTCGCCGACACTTTCGAGAACATTCGCCATCAAGATACCTTTTGTCCCGAACCGCTCTCTTCAAACAGCGCCAGCACTCCGGTGACCTCGAATAGCCGCAGCACAGCACCGCTAAGCCCCTGCAAGCGGAAACTAGTCTCGTGATGGCGGGCAATTCTGAGAGTTTCAATCAAGGTCGCGACCCCGGAGGTCTCAACGTAGGAGACCCCGGTTAAGTCGACGATGATGGTCTTGGGCAATGCTTTCTCCGAGAAAAGAGTTCGCAGGCGATCGCGAAGATCGGGCGAGGAGTCCACGTCGACTCGGCCGCTCAACCGGACCACGGTGTCCTTTCCCACTTGATCGACTGAGATTTTGAGGTCGCTGTTGGAAGGAATCGCAATCCGCGTCATCGTCACTCCGAGACCCTGATTCACTCCTGTGCCATTCACAGTCAGGCGCTTGCATGCAGCCTTCCACAATCATCACCGCAATCAGCAGGCGCTTTGGGATCTAACTTTTCTTCTGCCAGCAACAACTTGAGCGCGGGCGAGATCGTTCTAGCGGTTGGCAAGACAAGTGCTGACATAGCAGGTGGACTCTGCGATTTTCGTCGACCCGTATAAGTAGGAAGGGGATAGTCGCTCTGATGTCACGAGCCATGACGCTTCTGTCAAAGTGAATGACGCGCTAGATGGCGCTCAAGCCGCAACGATGGTCCTTGAAGCAAGGCCTGCAGGTAGCTGCTGGCTGCGCGATGGTCGCAGCTGCGATGGCCGGCGGACTCTCCGCTGATACCTGGCCAAGTACATATCAGCTTCCCTCAAACTCAGAAGTCATTGGCTACCTTCTCCAATCGGTGAACTGGTATCGCCATGTGTACACCGAACGGCTCATTGCCACCGAGCCAGCCGATTTAATGTTTCTCGACGACAACCAACCGATCGAA
Organism: Acidobacteriaceae bacterium; assembly: GCA_003156615.1. The sequence goes on from PMHI01000625.1 coordinate 15,530, forward strand.
CGGCAGATTGTGAAGCTCTCGTTCGAGTTCGCCAAGGCGGAGGCCATACTGTCAACGAGCGCCGGTTCTTTGGCCGGGGGAACGACATCAGGTGCTCCTGCTGCTGATCTTGCGCACTTTATCGAACTAAGAAACCGAAATGATCAACTGACCCAGAAAGCAATCGAAGAGGTCAAGAACCTCGATAAAAGGCTGAATAAAGCCAACGGGGCCGATCGCGG
>PMHI01000625.1:15921-25745 GCA_003156615.1 Acidobacteriaceae bacterium
CGGACACTCGCAACTCGCAGGCCAGCGATCTTTTGTCCTTGCGCGAACAGAAGGCGCACCTCGATGCCCTTACCCGCGACCTCAAGGGGTTGTCTCCGGTCATCGTAGCGCTCGATAAGCAAAAGGTCTTGCTCACACAGTACGAGTCACACCTGCAGCCCTGGCGAATGATAGTGGCAGGCCAATACAGGCAGGCATGGAAGCAACTTTTGATCCGCCTGATCGTCGTTTTGTCGATCATCGGTCTGTTACTCATAATGGGCCAGCTTTCGCGTCGCTTCACACTGCGTCATGTTAACGATCTAAATCGGCGACGGTTCATCAGCATGAGCCACCAATTTCTGACTCTGTTCACGATTACGGTCGTCATCGTGTTCGGACTTGCCTCGGACTTGAGGTCGGTCGCAACCTACTTTGGGCTTCTCAGTGCCGGACTTTTATTCGCGCTCGAAAACGTCATTCTTGCGACCCTCGGCTCTCTCCTTTTGGTGGGGAAGCGCGGAATCAGAATTGGCGACCGAGTGCAGGTCTCAGGGGTTACCGGCGATGTCATCGATATGGGCCTGCTGCAATTTCAGTTGAGAGAATTCGACGTCGAGAAGGGGAGATACACCGGTCACGTGGCTACTTTTTCGAATTCGCTGGTTTTTGTATCTCCAGCCACGGGTCTGGTGAGATTTGATTCAACTCCGGCAAAAACCTCGCAGGCGGCAGCCAGCAACGGCGGAACGGAACCCCAGGCAGAGGAGCGCGATTCGGTATCGGGTGGCTAGAGCTGGAGGAGCCGAACCCGGGACCGCACCGTCAATCTATTGACGTTGGCTTTCCTGTCACAGTCTTGACACTGTCCATTTCCCGACAACACTTGATTGCTCAGGCCTGCCCCCAGACGATTGCCGCGTAAATCCGAGCTTCAATCTGCAATGTCATACCGCGCGACGGCTCCGGTACCAGTGCTTCGCGATGGCAGTGAGTTTGCTTAGCGCAGGGGTGGCATGCTGGAACGCCCGCAAACTTCCGGCTCGGCTCAAACACTCCCAGGCTTATAAGGTGAGATGACGATGCAAGTCGCGCTCATGGTCCCCTGTTACATTGACATGTTCTATCCACACGTAGGCATCGCCACTCTCGAGTTACTCGAAAGATTGGGAGTCGACGTCGTATACCCGAAGGAACAGACGTGCTGTGGCCAGCCCATGGCCAACAGCGGCTGCTATGAAGAGGCGCGAGCAACCGAAGAGCACTGCGTCAGAGTCTTCGGCTCGTTCGATTGCGTGGTCACTCCGTCCGGCAGTTGCACTCATCATATCCGGAACAAGTTCACCGCGGGGGCAGACTCACCGGAAAAGCAAAACCTGGTCCGAAATACCTGCGACCTGGTTGAGTTCCTCCACGACGTCCTGAAGATCCGAGAATTCCCCTGGGCGACATTCGAGCATAAGGTTGCGCTGCACACCAGTTGCTCTGCGATTCGTGGGTTAAACATGGCATCGATGTCCGAACGTGTGCATGACTCGGTCTTCTCGAAGCCAAAAGCTCTTCTCAGCAGGGTTCCTGGCNNATTGTCTCCTCGGACATGTCCTGCCTGATGCACCTTCAAGGTTGTGCGCGCAGGCAAAAGCAAGACATTCCGTTCTATCACCTCGCAGAAATACTGAATGGGGTGTCTCTATGAGTAGTCCAGTCGACCAAGCAAAGAATGCCGAAAAGTTTCTGGCCGACACTGTCCATGAGGAACGGCTCGATAAGCTGCTTTGGGCAATGAGAATGAGGCGCGATGCCGCGGCACGGCAGGTTCCTGAGTGGGAGGAACTCCGGACACTAGCGTCCGAAATCAAAGAGCACACCTTGTCGAACCTCTCACAGTACCTGCTTCAGTTTGAGGCCAGGGCCGCAGCCAACGGCATGATCGTGCATTGGGCCAGGGATGCTCACGAGCACAACCAAATTGTCTATGAAATTCTTGCCGAACAGGGAATCGAGGCGTTGGTCAAGTCCAAGTCTATGCTGACGGAGGAATGTGAATTGCGTCCATTCCTCGAGAGACGAGGTATTCGCGTCACAGAGACGGACCTCGGTGAACGTATCCAGCAACTCGACGATCAGCCTCCAGGGCACATCATCGGCCCATCGATCCACAAGACGACCAAGGACGTGGCCGTACTGTTTTCGCAAAAGTATGGGTCAGATCCAAACAATGAAGATGCTGCTTACCTTGCAGGCGTGATGCGGGAGAACACGCGGCCGGACATCCTTAAGGCACGCGCCGGCATGACGGGTGCGAACTTCGTGGTTGCGGAAACGGGGGCGATTGTGGTGGCAACCAACGAGGGGAATGCCGATCTCTCCGCGCACACGCCGCTGCTGCACATATGTTCGGTCGGGATCGAAAAGATCATTCCTACCACAGAAAGTCTGGCGGTCTTCGTTCGGCTGCTTACCCGAAGCGCCACAGGCGACACGATCACACAGTACACCTCGACGTTCCGCGGACCGCGCAAAGGAGCGACCATGCATGTCATCCTGGTCGATAACGGAAGATCAGCGCGTCTCGGAATGAAGCGGTTCTGGCATTCCCTCAAATGCATTCGCTGTGCGGCATGCATGAACACTTGTCCGGTGTACCGCAGAAGCGGTGGGCTGAGTTACGGCTCCACCTATATGGGGCCAATCGGCATCATCATGATGCCGACCTTTGAGATTCGAAAGTACAGCGAGCTGCCCTTCGCCTCGACCCTGAATGGCAGCTGCACGAATGTGTGTCCAGTCAAGATCGACATACATGAGCAGATCTACGGGTGGCGGGAAGTCATGGAGGAGAACGGCCAAATCCAAGTCGTAAAAAAGGAGGCCATGCGGGTCGCCGACAAAGTGCTCAGCCATCCGGCGCTCTACCAAATCGCGACCGCCACACTGTCAGCCGCACTGGAAGTCCTGCCACACTTCGCCGTTTACAACCGCCTGAATGCATGGGGCAAGCACAGGGACGTCCCGGAGGCCGCCAGGGAAACATTTCACGAATGGTATAGAAATCATCGCCCCAAGACGGACGAGGTAACTCGATTATGAATTCGACTCAGGCGTTGTCGAGGAACACCATACTGGATTCAGTTCGGGCGAACCAGCCGGCCACGCAGCCGATGCCCACGATTCCTCACTTCCACTCGAACAAGCCCGCCGACCTTGTGGCCACGTTTTGCGCGTCCATTGCTCGCATGGCCGGAGTCGTTGTCACCGAAGATGTGCCTAATCTGGATTCGTTCCTGCGCGCCAAGTTTCCGGATGCGAAGGTCACCTGTTCGGCAATCCCGGAGTATGGCGGTACCATCAAGCCGTCAAGCCACAACCATTGGTCGGAGGCGAGCAGGATCGATGTTTGCATACTGCGGTCGCCGATGGGTGTGGCCGAAACCGGTTCCATACTGCTCTCCGACATCGAATTGCAAGTAAACACCATCGCGTTCCTTGCGCATGATCTCGTTGTACTGCTCGACCCGAAGCAGATCGTCCCGAATATCCATGATGCATACGAACACCCGTATTTCAAACTGAGACCCTACAGCCTTCTGATGACTGGCCCTTCAGGCTCGGGAGATATCGGTGGGATCGTCGTCCATCCGGCTCAGGCCGCCAAGACTCTGACCGTCCTGCTTTCGCCCGCTCCCGACGCTGGTCAGCGTACCGGGTGAATGCAAAGTCACGGATTGCAGACGAGTTGCTCGAGTTTTTGCCAACTAGAACGCTAAACAAAACATTTAAGAAGGAGATACAAATGCTTAAGGGCTTTAATTATCCGCTTACACCAAAAGGTAAATCGACGCTGAATCCACCTCCGCCCTGGTACTACTCTTCAGACTTTCTCAACATTGAATTTTGGTCGGAGTCTTCTGCCGCGGCGGCTGTGTTACCTCCCGGGCTCGATCCCGATCGTTCCGCCAATGGTCACGCCAACGCTCTTTTCTACGACTGGCAGTTTAGCGGGGGCGACGAAGAGTATCTTGAGCCGGCCCGTTATCAGTACCGCGAGTTCTTCATACTCGTAGATGCGTTATTCCAAGGCAGGCCGGTCTCGTATTGTCCCTATATTTTCGTAGACAACGACGCGGCCCTCGCTCGCGGTTGGACGCAGGGCTATCCCAAGCGCCTTGCGCAGGTCCATCAGACCAGGTATCACGCCGCGACAGGAAAGGCGGGCCCTGCGCTTGCACCGGGATCGAAGTTTGCCGGGACGATGACATCCAGCGGACAAAGACTTGCCGAGGCTGTCGTTACGCTGAAGGAAGCGGTAACGGATCCCTCGCGGTTGGCGCAGAGGCCAATCGTCAATCTTCTTCACACTCCGCGACTCGCCGCTGATAAGCAGGATCAGCCGGCGATTCACGAACTTGTCGAGAATGTTCCCCGTGACGTGAAGATTGAGCAAGCATGGATTGGTGTAGGATCTCTGACATTGCCCGTCTGCAGAGGCGAAGAACTCTCGGATTTGGCGCCTCTCCGCTGTGGCACGGGCACGCGAGCATCCCTGGCATACGTCGTCGATGATCTAAAAACGCTAAAGGACTTGAGAAGGTAAACCGGGGAGGCAGCGTACCTCATCTCGCTGTCTCCTTAATTTTCGTTTTAATTCGTGGACACGTTGAATGGTCTCAGCTGATCACCATTCGGATATGCACACGAAGGGAGTAAAGCGTGAAGTCTGTCACCTGCAATCTCCCCGACTCGCTCTATAAAGCTCTGCGTGAGCGGATGGAGACCGACAACACAAACTGCGACCACGTGGTGTCCATGGCTCTGTCTCAGTATCTACGAAAGCCCATCCACACCCTGTTCCAGGTTTCCACCTCGGCGGCGTTAGTCGAAGGTTTGTATCAGGGTGCTGTGCAGGTCTCTCGCCTGCTGGGCCATGGAGACTTTGGGCTCGGGACGTTCATCGACCTTGACGGAGAAATGGTTGTGCTGGATGGTGTCTGCTACCAGGTTTCCTCGACAGGCACGGTTGCAAAGGTTGAAGGGGACCGATTGATCCCATATGCCGTGGTTACCCGATTCAATGCCGAGTTTTCTAAGCAAATCGACCCACTCGATGGCTACAGCAGACTGGTTTCTGTCTGCGATGAGCTGCGTGACTCGGACAACGTTTTTTACGCGTTCCGGGTTGAGGGTCGGTTCTCGTTCGTGAAGACGAGAGTGATGAAAGCGGTCCCTGAAGGCACGGGCCTTAAAACGGCGGCTTCGGGGCAAAAAGAATTTCTTTTCAAAGAAGTGGGAGGGACCCTCGTTGGCCTCTGGTCGCCCGGCTTCGCCGGCTCATTCAGCGTTCCCGGATACCACTTTCACTTTCTCTCGAGCGATCGAAAGAAGGGTGGTCACGTTCTTGAATGCCAGGCCTCGGGTGTCGCAGTCGCAGGCTGCGCGATGAACGAGATGCATGTCTCACTGCCCGAGACGGAAGAATTTCTGAAAGCAGACTTAACGCGTGATCCCCAAGCCGATCTGATGAAGGCCGAGCAGAATCACGAGTCATGAACCACGAAGACACAGTTAACAGAAAACGACGAGGAAAAACGTGAGACTAGTTACCTATAGAGACCGAGATCGAAGCATAAAACCCGGAGTATTGCTGGGCGAGGAGATTGTCGATATCTCAGGCCAAGTTGACAGTGTCAAAAGCTTGATCGAAAGCGGACCAGATGCGCTCGCCAGGCTACGGAACTCTCTGCAAGGCAAGACGCATCGTATTCCGCTTGCTGAGGTGGAATTACGGGCTCCGCTCCAAAATCCCCCGCGCATCTTCTGCCTTGGATTGGCTTATCGCGATCACGCGATTGAAACACATCAGGACATCCCCAAAGTGCCGACGATCTTCCTGAAACTAACGTCAGCTCTCAACGGACCACGTTCCGCTGTCGTCCTGCCGAAGCGAACGCAGCAGCTCGATTACGAAGCCGAATTCGCCTTCGTCATCGGGACGGGCGGTAAGAACATTTCCGCTGACGCTTGGGAGGAGCACATCTTCGGCTACACGATCATGAACGATGTAAGTGCGCGAGACGTGCAAATGGCTACGAGTCAGTGGTCTCTGGGAAAGAGTTTCGATACGTTCGCGCCCCTTGGGCCGGCGATCGTCACGAAGGATGAAGTGCCGGACCCACATGCGCTGGATATTAAACTCACGATCGGCGGTGAAGTTTTACAACATTCGAATACGCGCGAGTTGATCTTTCGAGTACCCGACCTCATCGCATACCTCTCGGCGATTACGTCTCTTGAGCCTGGCGACATCATCAGTACGGGAACGCCCGCGGGCGTTGGACTTGGACGCACTCCTCATCGCTGGCTGCGTCCCGGTGAGACGATCGTCACCGAGGTGGAAGGCCTCGGGCAGTTAGTGAACTCGGTCGTTGCGGAAGCCTGAAACAAAGAAGTCATCCTAGGGCTCGATTCGGATTCGGTCGTTTCGCGGTGGGAAGCGGAGAAATCGGCCGAGTCGGCCCGAATTTGAAGAAACACCGCTAAAGAGGGGAAGATGGGCTCAAAGGCTGCAAAGACCGGCGCTCAAGTGGTGGTGGAGTCGCTCGAAAAGCACGGAGTTCAGTACGTCTTCGGAATCCCCGGCGCGAAGATCGACAAGGTGTTCGATACGCTCGTCGATTCGTCAATAAAAACCATCGTGTGCCGTCATGAACAAAACGCCGCATTCATCGCTGGGGGAATGGGAAGGCTAACCGGTAAGGCCGGCGTAGCCATCGCCACTTCCGGGCCCGGTGTGAGTAACCTCACGACTGGGTTGGCGACCGCAAACAGTGAAGGTGACCCGATGGTGGCTCTGGGTGGTTCCGTCGCAACCTCCCAAAGCCTGAAGCAGATTCATCAGACACTGCAGGCGGTTTCAGTCTTGAGGCCGGTGACGAAGTTCAGTGCAGAAGCGAGTTCTCCCGAATCGATCGCAGAGGTAATGGCGAATGCCTTTCGGGCGGCCGAGTCTGACCGACCTGGCGCCGCATTTGTGAATCTTCCGAAAGACATCATGGAAGGCAATGCAAAGTGCGAAGTGGTGGAGGTCCCGGCGCGGCCGAGGTTCGGGCCAGGTAACCGCGACTCACTGGATCTTGCCGCCCAGATTATCAACGCTGCGCAACGTCCGGTCATCCTTCTCGGCCTGTCGGCAAGCCGGCCAGAAAATGCGGAAGCGGTTCGAACCCTGTTGCGGAAAACCCACACCCCGGTGGTTGGGACATTTCAAGCCGCAGGTGCGGTGTCCAGTGACCTTTTCGATCGTTTTGCCGGACGAGTGGGCCAGCTGGGCAACGCGCTAGGAGATGAGCTTCTTGCGTCCGCGGACGTCATTATCACGATTGGTTATGATCCGGTTGAATACGACCCATCGATCTGGAATCATCGGCGTGCGGCAAAGATCATCCACATTGACTCGGTTCGAGCCGATGTCGACAACTTCTACTCTCCGGCCGTGGAGATCTTAGGCGACATCGCCCTAACTCTATTGGCGCTTGAGCCGCTCCTCAGCGCTGTGGTCCTCGCTGCTGACGTCGAGAGATTCTTTGCCAACCTCGCATCCAAGAGAGCGCTGAGGGTGAAGGGCGCGCATAACCACAGCGAGAATCCGATCCATCCTTGTAAGGATTGTCGCCGAGTTGCAGAAATGGCTCCGAGATCACGTGACGCTCTGCCTGGATATGGGATCGTTTCATCTCTGGCTCGCGCATTTCCTGTTCAGCTTTCGAGCACGTCAAATTCTCATTAGCAATGGACAGCAGACATTAGGCGTAGCTCTTCCCTGGGGCATCGCATCTTGCCTCGTAAGGCCCCATGAAAAGACCCTGTCGATCTCCGGAGACGGCGGATTCTTGTTCTCCGCCATGGAACTCGAGACGGTCGTCAGGCTGAAGCTCAACCTCGTGCATATGGTCTGGATCGATGGAACCTACGACATGGTCGGGGTTCAGGAACGGGCCAAATACAAGCGCACATCCGGCGTGGACTTCGGCCCGGTGGATGTCGTCAAGTACGCAGAAGCCTTTGGGGCGAGTGGCTGCATGATCAATTCCCCGGAAGAAATCGGCCCTGTGCTGCGCAAAGCATTCGAAGCGCCAGGTCCGGTTTTGATTGGAATTCGGGTGGATTACCGAGACAATCACATGCTGTTTGAAAACGTCCACGAGGATCTGCTCAATTAATTCACATTTGCCGGGGCTCAAGGGAGTCGCCGGTACTCATGGGCGTCACGATGTACTAGCCTGACAAGCAGTGCTTGACGCAGATGATCCATTCCAGCGCACTCCATTTGCGATCGTATTCGCTCATGAATGCACCGATCAGAATCCCGTGTCACTGTGCATGAGGAGCGGGTTGGGCCCGCGTCAACTCTTCGAGCGCATACAAGAATGACTCATAGGGGGCGTGGGTCGCGCGCTCCATGCCGACTTCACAGGTCCGGTTCGCGCACTTCTCCGGCTTCCTCTCGGGTGCGGAACAAGTGAGTTCTTCGTGCTGTAAGCCGCGATCACCCGCAAACGCCCAGCAGGTACTGGTCAACGGATAAAAGGGCTTCTCTGCCAGTTCCGCGGCAATCTTCTGAGTGTGGTGGCGACAGCGAGGGTATTCATCGAGCACGTCGGGTGCAGAGTGGCCGACCGGGCCTTCTGTTTCACCTTAAGTTTGGGCAGCAGCACTGCAGGAGGGCCGAGCAGGGCGATCAGATCGTCAGGCAAGGCGGCTGGCGTGCCATCGGATAGGTGATCAGGCGCGCGATCGGGGGTTGCATGAGAACGGAGGGGAGTAAGAGCGTCTGTATTTGGCGAAAAAAAGCACGTGCTGAAGNNACCCACCTCTGGCATGATCTGCCCCATCTCCATCGCATTGCTCGATGGAACCTCCTGGAGGGATATGGCCAGCTGATCGGTCGGAATACCAGTCAGGTCCTGGAACATCGACCAAAGTTGCTTCAGCATCTCCGTCTTTTCAGCGTCAGTGTGACCACGCCGCAGGACACAGTTCAATGCTGCGGTGGGAGCCTCTGCGCCCGCCGTGTATCCCGAACCCTTGGGATATGAGAGGAAGACCACCCGAACGAAATTGTCGGGGACTTTCATCACCGTGGTGTGTATCCGTGTGATTTCCTTCGCGATCTTCGCCTTCCTCTCGTCGGAAACAAATCCATCTTCGCTGATAGCGGTGTACAACGGCATTCGCGTTATCCTCCTACCGAGAAGCCTGTGGAGATCGCCGGTCGATGCTTTCCTTCAGACGCCGACATCGTTGAACCTCCATCAGATTTCGACTTGTCGTGGTACTGGCGCTCTCCACAAGCGCGCCCGAGTGCATGGGGCTTGATGTGCAAGGAAACGGCCCCGGTTCGCTTCTCTCGGAGTTTATGAGTGCCCGTTTGGAACCAAGATCAGTTTCCTGTTCACAAATTCTTCCAGGCCGAGGTTTGAAAGCTCCTTGCCATAACCGGACCGCTTGACTCCGCCGAAAGGCAGATCCGGAGCGCTGACATCGGGATAATTGATGAAGACCATGCCCGTTTCCATACGACTCGCCACCCGCTTGCCTCTGTTGATGTCTGACGTGTACACGGATCCCCCAAGGCCAAACGGTGAATCATTGGCGATCGCAATAGCCTCATCCTCGTCCTTCGCCGGAAAAACAAGCGCGACAGGCCCAAAGAACTCCTGCTTGTAGGCGGGGTTGTCGGAGGTCACGTTCGTCAAAATCGTCGGCTGCAGGAACGCGCCAACCTTGCCGGATCGGCCACCGCCAAGGGCTATTTGCGCACCGTGACTCGTGGCCTCCTGAATCTGACG
>PMHI01000625.1:25817-25961 GCA_003156615.1 Acidobacteriaceae bacterium
CGAGATCAGCATCGTCCAGGACGATGAATGCGTCGCTGCCTCCCAGTTCCATCGTCGATTTCTTCAGGTTTTTCCCTGCTCTTGACGCCAGTGCCTGTCCTGCGCGCTCCGATCCGGTGAGCGCGATACCCTTCACCCGTGGGT
>PMHI01000698.1 GCA_003156615.1 Acidobacteriaceae bacterium
GAGCCTGATGCACTTGAGCCACCCCCGGGTAGTACACCGGCGCATATTCGCTTCCAAGTTCCTGCTGAAGCCAAAAGCTCTCTCCAACGCGACCGTTTAAATCTGGTACCTGAGAATCATTCACGCGAATGTAGTAGTCGCCCGGCTCAAGACCAAAAATGCGGTAAAACCCCCGGTCATCGGTATGGGCGGAGGCGGCGGTCCGCAGTTTTTGCGTGCGCCGGGAAGATGGGTCCTCCTCTTCGATGTCATCTTCACTGGGTTGCCGCAGGGCTATGACCAGGAGGCGGACCATCGCTTCGCCGTCTTCATTGGTCACGCGGCCCGTAATTACCGCAGCAATGGTCATGCGAAAAAGGACATCGCTGACCTTTTGTCCTTCCGAGAGCGACAGCGTGACTGGGGCGTCGGCACTTTTGCCCGTGTATTCTTCGTCGACGAACCCATTGTGCGTGGCCAGGAATCGATAACGGCCAGGCGGAACGTCTTTGAGAACGAATTGACCGTCCGGGTCGGTCGTCGCTCCGTAAACCTCCTGATGAGCGCGGGAATGCTCCGGTATGAGCATAACGCGGGCTGATTTCAGAGGGCCGCCTTCCGCCGCGGCGACAACGCGGCCCGACACGACACAAACAGTAGCCGGATGCTCGCCAGTCTGACCTTGCGCGGAAGAGGGAGTCTGGGTGGGAGCGGAAGTCTGAGAGGGCGCAGTCAGACTGAACACAACGACCGCGGTTGCCACCAACAAACGCCGCATGCGCACCTCGCAAGATGTTCGATCGAGGGTTCCCAAGCACGTAGGCTTCGGTTAGAGATTATAAGACATGAAAAGGATGTATCGGCATTAGCCACGCCGCCCCATGTGGCCGACTCGAGGGTACTGCCGGATTGAATTCTGATGCACCGCCCGGTGTCTTTTCTGCGAACTATGTAGCACTCAAACTTCGGTAGTAAAATCGGCTGGAAAAGGTATTTATGCGAATCCTCGTCATCGGCGGAAATGGTTTCATCGGAACGCCGCTGGTGCGTGAATTGCTCACTGACGGCCACGATGTAGCCGTCTTTCATCGAGGTGCTGAGGTTTCATCGAATCGGAAACCTTTGCAGATCCGGGGCGATCGCAACCGGCTGCCCGACTATGAAGACGAGCTTCGCCGTCTCGCACCCGAAGTCATCATCGACATGGTTCTGTGCTCCGGCGAGCAGGCCGGGCAACTGATCGCCGTCGCCGACAAGATCAACGCGAGGGTGGTCGCAATCAGCAGCATGGACGTGTACCGCGCCTGGGGTGTCGTGCAGGGGAGCGAACTGGGCGGATTAGCGCCGATGCCAATCACGGAGGACGCTCCGCTGCGCACGACCCGCCAAACTTATCCGCCGGAAGTCGTGGAGAAAATGAAGAGCATCTTCACCTGGCTGGGCCCGGGCTACGACAAGATCGCAGTTGAACAGACGGTCATGGGCCGTGTCGGAAACACTGTTGTTCGGCTGCCGATGGTATATGGCCCAGGAGATCCGCTGCACCGGCAGCACGGCGTATTGAAACGGATAAAGGATGGCCGGCCTGCGATCATCCTGCCGGATGACCATGCCGCGTGGCGAGGACCGCGTGGCTATGTTGAAAACGTGGCGCATGCGATTGCTCTGGCGACTACAGAGCGCGCGGCGGGGCGAATCTATCACGTTTGCGAGGAACCAAGTCTCACTGAACTGGAATGGCAGAAGGAGGTCGCAGCGCAGACGGAGGGGCGCGGAAGATTTGTCCCATTGGCCAGAGAGCAAACGCCAAAACACTTGCTCATGCCCGGCAATGCGTCGCAACACGTAGTGCCGAATTCCCAGCGGATCCGCACGGAGCTTGCGTACAAAGAACTGTGGCCGATTGATGAAGCAATTCGGCGGACGATTGTCTGGGAACAAGCGAATCCGCCGGCCGGGGCAGTCTTCCATCAGTTTGACTACACGGCAGAAGACGCGGCGCTGGCCAAGGTGGCATGACCATCAGCGGCTAAGAATGGTCACGTAGGGGCAGACGTTCTCTTCCGCCCGAAGATCCTGCTCGCCCGCGTTCGACTTCGCTCAGGGCAGGCTCCCTGGACATCGAGGCCTGCGCATTTCGTCTGCAAATTTACACCACGAACCTGTATTACAGCACACAGTTCGCCATTCAACACTCTATTGTCTGCGGACGTCAGTTACTCTTAGCTTCTATCCTCTATCTCCCAGTGCTGTTTGCTTTGCTTGCGTTGGACAAGAGATGATTTAGAAAAACCATGGAAAGAGCTGAAAAGAATGTCAAGACAATGCTGATTGGAATTCGATTTTCGAGAGTGCTCCTCTTCGCGGTTTTGCTCTCGTTGGTCCGACTTCCAGCGTCGCATGCCCAAAACGGCGAGCCTTTCACCTTGTTTCGCGACTATATTGGCTTGAACGAGGCTCAGATCAAGGCGATCCGGAGTGGAAAAGCGGTTGCGAAGATAATCGAGTCGCCCACGCCGGATGAAGTGTTTGTGTTCGGCTCCGTGTACGTGCTATCGACTCCCGACAAATATCTCACGCTCGCATCGGACATCGACGAACTTCGAAAGCTTCCCAACTATCTTGCGATCCGAAAGTTCAGCGATCCTCCCCAACTGTCCGACCTCGAAGGTTTCACCCTAGAACCGGACGACATCAAGCAGTTGAAAAACTGCGAGCCGGGCCGGTGCGAAGTCCAGTTACCCACCAAGGCCATGGACGTATTCAGACAGTCCATCGATTGGGCTGCGCCGGATACGGCAAACCAGGTGAATCAACTCGGACAGAAGATGGCACTGGAGGCATTGCAAGGCTACATCCAGGGAGGGAACACGGCGCTCGGAACATACCGTGACAAACATCATCCCGCCGTAGTCGCTGCGACGTTTCAGTCCTTGCTCAGCCGCTACAAGGCGCTTCCTGAATATCTTCCGGAACTCGACCACTATCTGCTGGATTATCCGCAAGCGCCATCTGAAAACATTCAATCCGAGTTCTACTGGGAAA
>PMHI01000604.1:0-747 GCA_003156615.1 Acidobacteriaceae bacterium
TCTTTCCGTGGTTCAGAGTGGAGCGGGGGCGGAAGGGGCAGGCGGTTCTCTGAGCGAGGTAGTGCCTTCCGGCATGCCGGTTCCGGGGATCGCCCCGGACAGTGCTACGGAATCTGTGGCGGTTTCGGGCAACACCTCGAACTCGTTCAATGCGATGAGCGCTGACGAACTGCAGCAGCGCTTCAACGATGCCCGTCAACAGGGGGGAGGATTCGGCGGTGGGGGCGGATTTGGCGGTCCGGGGGGTGGTCCCGGAGGCGGAGGGTTCGGTGGCGGGGGGACGATGATCTTTGGCCGGCGTGGTTTTGACATCAATCGCCCGCATGGATCCTTATATTACGGCGTCGGCGATTCGGCTCTGAATGCGTCGCCGTTTTCGATTACCGGGCAGCCGACGGAAAAACCGGCATACTTGCAGAATAGTTTCGGCGGTTCCCTGGGTGGGCCGCTGAACATTCCGCATATCTACCACGGCGGGAGCAAGACTTTTTACTTCATCAATTACAACGGCAAGCGCGCGGAAAACCCTTTCGATCAGTTTTCGACGGTGCCGACGCCAGCCGAGCGGAACGGAGACTTTTCCGATACCACATACAGTTCGGGAGCAGCCATGGGGCAACCGGTAGTGATTTTCAATCCCGTTACCGGCACCACCGGGAACCAGATCTCGCCGCCGACCTTTACCTCATCAGGAGCCTGTATTCCAAAGCCCGGAGCGATAAGCTGCATCGCGGAAGGATTGCTGCC
>PMHI01000604.1:824-16279 GCA_003156615.1 Acidobacteriaceae bacterium
TCCGGCGCCACTCTGACGAATCCGTTTCCCAGTGTCGGCGGCAGCACATCGGTCCGCAGCTTTGATGTTCCGGTGTCTTACACGCGCAGCATCGGAAAGCTGACCAACATTGTTCGTGCGGACTTTAACCGCAGCCGCACGCGCACGCAGAATCTGTACGCTTTCCGCAACGACATTACAGGTGCGCTGGGAATCACGGGAGTTTCGCAGAATCCGTTCGACTGGGGACTGCCGAATCTGTCTTTTACCGACCTCAACGGTCTTCAGGACACGACTCCGGCGCTTACGCGAAATCAGACCTATACCTTCTCCGACAACATCATCTGGAACCACGGCAAACACACCTGGCGCTGGGGCGGAGATTTCCGCCGCGTGCAGGTGAATACGGACACGGATGGCAATCCCCGCGGCTCGTTCGTCTTCACCGGCCTCAATACCTCGGAGATGAGTGGCGGCCAGCCGGTGGCAGGCACTGGATATGATTTTGCTGATTTTCTGCTCGGATTACCTCAGCAGACCTCCGAGCAGTTTGGAGAAAGTAACCATTTCCGCGGCAACTTCTGGGATTTGTATGCGCAAGACGAGTGGAAGATGCGCGCCAATCTGACGCTCAATCTTGGAGTACGCTACGAATACGTTTCGCCGCTGACGGAAGTGAACAATCGCCTTGTAAATCTCGATCTTTCTCCTGGCGTGCTGAATCCGGCACCGGGCTTGCCGCTGGAGGTGACTCCGATTCAGTCGGGGCAAGCGGGGCCATACAACGGACCTTTACCGGCGAGCCTGATACGTCCAGATCGCAAAGACATTGCGCCTCGGATCGGCTTTGCCTGGAAGCCGTTTCCGAAGACAGTGGTGCGCGGCGGATATGGCATCAATTACAATACGACCGCGTATCAGGGTATCGCCCAGCAACTTGCCTTGCAGCCGCCGTTCGCTACTACGGCGACCAACATTCAGACGGCTCCTGGAGGACTCACGCTGCAAAGTGGATTTCCCCAGCCGCCTCCCGGCACCATCACCAATGACTATGCGGTAAATCCGAATTACCGGCTGGGTTATGTGCAGATTCGCAATCTGGACATTCAACAGACGATTCGCCCTACTCTGCTGCTGAATATTGACTACACCGGAACCAAGGGAACGAATCTCGACATTCTGGAAGCGCCGAACCGGACCGCAATCGGGATTCGTATTCCCGGGGTTGACGCCTTCACCTACGAAAGCTCAGTAGCGGATTCGGAGGCCAATGCGGGGTCGGTACGGCTGCGCAAGCGCTTAGCGAAAGGATTCGCCATTGGCGGCATCTACACTTTTTCCAAGTCGCTCGATGACGCATCTTCTATCGGTGCCGGAGCAACCTCGGTAGCGAGTACACCTGGACTGGGTGCAGGCGGAACCGGCGCTGCCGGAAGCGGGCCTTCGACCGGCGGAGGGACAGCCAACGTTGCACAGAATCCCTTCAATCTATCGGGGGAGCGTGGGCTTTCCAGCTTCAACCAGACCCATAAGTTCACCGCGGACTATTTGTGGGAGCTACCCTTTGGCCACGACAAACACTGGCTCACCGGAAATACTCCGTGGCGCGCGATCTTTGGCGACTGGCAATGGAGCGGCGATTGGACGATCGCATCCGGCCTGCCGTTTACGCCGCGGCTGCTCGGCGACATCGATGACGTGAACGCGGGAACCAACGGTACACTGCGAGCGAACCTGGTTCCTGGGGAATCGGTGAGCCTGGCGAATCCTTCGATTGCAGAATGGTTCAATACCGCAGCATTCGTTGCGCCACCCGCAGGACAATACGGCGATGCACGGCGCAACAGCATCATCGGCCCGGGCAGCAAAGTGTTTGATATGGCGTTCACGAAAATCGTTCCCATGAAAGAATCGCGCGTGCTGGAGTTCCGGGCGCAGTCCGCCAACATTTTCAACATCCCGAACTACTCCTCGATTGACACCACCGTGAACTCGCCCACCTTCGGCCGGGTTATCTCGGTCGGGGCCATGCGGCAGTTCACCATGACGGCGCGCTTTCGCTTTTGAGAAGGACGGTACGAGGATACTTTCGACGAGGATTGCCATGACATCCATCCCAAACCGATTCGCCGATAAAGCTGTAGCGGTGCTGATGGTGCTCGTCCTCCTGTGTGCTGCCTTGCCTTCACAGCAGCAGTCGGAGTACGTGCTTCGCGTGGAATCAGATCTCGTGCTGGTGAATGTGACGGTGCGGGACAAGAGCGGGAACTTTGTACAGGGATTGAAACCTGAAAACTTCACGATTCTCGAGGACAACAAAGCGCAGAAGATTGTTTCCTTTGATATGGAGAACGTCGATGCCATGCCGCCCTTGGATGTGACCCAGGCGAAGCCGCTGCCGGAACCGGCGCCCGGGCAGGCGAGTCCAGGGGTTTCAGCGGCAAATACGGCGCTTCAGTTCAAAGATCGGCGGCTCATCGTTTTGTTTTTTGATCTGTCCGCCATGGAACCGGACGAAATCGACCACGCGGTTACAGCTGCGGAACACTATGTCGATACCCAAATGGCTCCCGCAGACCTGGTGTCAATAGTTTCGCTGGGTAGCTCGCTGCTGGTGAATCAGGATTTTACGACCGATCACGCGCTGCTCAAAAAACAACTCGAGCAATTCAGTTCGGGCAGCGGCCAGGGCTTCGAGGAAGGCACTACGGGTACGACCGAGGGGACACCCGACACCGGCCAGCCATTTACCGCTGATGATACGGAATACAACATTTTCAACACCGACCGGCGGCTGGAGGCGCTGCGATCGGTCGCGGAAAAGCTTTCCTATGTTCAGCAGAAGAAGTCGCTGATTTATTTCTCCAGCGGCATGGACCGCACCGGTATCGAGAATCAATCGGAACTGCGCGCGGCGGTAAACGCGGCCGTGCGCTCCAACCTGGCGATTTACACCATGGACATGCGCGGCCTGCAGGCGCTGGTGGCCGGCGGAGAGGCCCAGAACGCCAGCCTGCGCGGCGTTTCGGCGTATTCCGGACAGGCCACCCTCAATGCCTTGAATTCCAATTTCACNNGGAGTGCAGCAGGACACGTCGACTTATTACCTGCTCGGCTATCACAGCACGAACCCCGCGCGGGACGGGCATTACCGGCGGATCGTCGTGAAGAGCAGCGTTCCCGGAGCGAAGATCGAGTACCGCCGCGGCTATTACGCGCCCGCGGACTATCAGCATGCCACGAAGGACGACAAGGAGCGGCAGCTTGAGCAGGAACTTGCTTCCGAACTGCCGGCCACGGATTTGCCGCTGTATCTGGGCGTCGCTTACTTCCGCCTGGAGGGCAACAAGTTTTTTGTTCCCATCTCGCTGGTGGTGCCGGGATCGCAAATTCCATTCGTCCGCAGCAGCGACCGCGACAAGGCCACGCTTGATGTGATCGGAATCGTGCTCGATAGCGAACACCACCCTTTGAACAGAGTTCGCGACACCGTGAAGCTCGCCGTGAACACATCGGCCGAGGTGCAAAAAAAGAATGTGCAGTATGACACCGGGATGAGCCTGCTAAGCGGCAACTATCACCTGAAATTTGTTGTGCGCGAGAATCAGACCGGACGCATGGGATCGTTCGAAGCTGACGTTAGCGTGCCGGACTTGAAGGCGCAGCCACTGAAGATGAGTTCGGTGGTGCTGGCCAGTCAGACTCAACCGGCAAAGAAGAGTACGAACCTGAACCCGCTGGTTCACGATGGTTCTGAGATCATCCCGAACATCACCCATGTATTCTCGGCCACGCAGCACCTGTTTCTTTATTATGAAGTGTACGACCCAGCGCGGCCGACGGCCGCAGACCCNNAAAGCCTACGAAAGTTCGTTGGTGGAGCTGACGGAGCTGAATGCGCGAGAGCGAAAGGCTGCCGTGTTCCAGCTGGACGTGCCCCTCACATCTTTCAAACCTGGCTTTTATACCTGCCAGATAAATGTGATCGACGACGCCGGCGGGCACTTCCTGTTTCCGCGGCTTGCCTTGTTAATCCGGACGGAATCGAGGAAGGGATGAAAGCGCAGTGGAAGGAAAGCTCCTTCAGAATCCCCACGATCTGCTCCTCGCTCAATCGCCCCGCTTCATTGACGAAGTCTATCTNNTGGGGCGTTGGCTGGACACCACAAACTGGGATAGCGCACGGTTTGACCCCCGAGATATCGAGCCGAAGGGCCGAAGCTACTATCGGGTTTGTTCCTCTTTGAAAGCGGCATACGATGCATATCTGCCATCAGCCGAGTCCGTCTCAAGCGGAGAGTAAATTTATAGGTCAATGCTCACATTTCTCTGTGTGTGTGTAACCACAGGCGGAGAGGGAGGGATTCGAACCTTCGGCACAGGAGTTAGGAATGACATGGACAGGCGCAGGATCATCGAGGAGCTATTACCGCTCGCAGATGATATCGAGCGCAGGCTGGTGGCCGCTTCTCTTCCCGGGTTGGATGATGGCTTCTTGAAAGCGACGATTCCTACCAGTCATGCATTTGGGGCGAAGAGGTCGCACAAAAACATGACTACCTCCCAGGTCGCGATTGGTGGTACTTCCGAATTCCCTCGAATTTAGGCCCTGTTGAAGATCCGGAAGCGTGGCCTAAAGTCCACCCACCCGAAAGCTGAAACGCCAACACGCCAAAAACAAGCCATGGAAGTACTGTGGTATTCTCGGACGTCTGAGAAACGATGCCATCTCCGGATCGTTTGCCAGCGCAAGATGCGGTCAGCTTGATGTTCATTTGCCCGTTTCCACCATCACAGCTGAAGGGAGACCGACATGCCTAATCCCACGAATTTCATAGGCCAGTGCATTTCATACCGGATCGACCCGGGTCAGGCCAATGTCGCCACTGGCGCCCTGGCGCCGAAAACAGGCATGACCTCGGCCGCCAATGTGAGGATCGGAAATGACCCTCGCAACCTCATCGGCGGAACACCATGGAATTTTACTTTTCTGAAATACAGCGCCGGCGACGTGACGACTTGTCTACTGAATGGCAACGCAATGACCGGCCCATTCAGTGGTTGCTATGCCTTCACTTACAGCTCCAATGGCCAGCAGACGCTGGCCCATGTCGGCACTGCCCATAATGCGGAGGATGCCGGTTCGGTACGCGCCAAGCAGGTCTGGCAGGGTATCGTTCTAGGCGGAGCCACGAACATCAAGGGCGAATCACCGGCTAAGCAGTTCACAGTGAGTGAGCAACAAAAAGTCGGCTCGGAAAATCGCAACCAGCTGCCAATTGTCTGCAGCTATTACGAGGGCGGCAATGCCTGGGCGATCCTTTTTGTCCCAGCCGTCGCCGGAGTGACGCCAATTCAGGGGGTGCTACGGATCGCAATGGCAAAACCCATGCCTCAACTGGATTGGAATCTCGTCAAGGCAATGCGCGAATTCCGATAATGGCCCNNTGTTCGGAACCAATAACTTTTGTCTGGAGAAGTGCACTACAAAGTTGGGTAAAATAGTTCCCATTCGGGGCCATGTGTGCAACTATTGTGCAACTAGAACAACGGTTTCACTTAGTTCGCCCTTGAATGGCGGCAATAATAAGTTGCTATCCTCGGGAGTGCGCCTCTTTTCCTTGCCCGGCGTACCGTCACTCTCACCACCCATGCAAGTAAGAGAAAAGACGTCTACGCAACATACAGCCAGAAACGGCTTGCCCATAACAGTCAATCAATGACCTTCTGAACCCGCGCCGCCCTCCTGATGGAGGCCGCCGGTATTTGCACCGGGCGATTCCAATCCATGGTTTTCAGCAGCGGAATGTATCCGCGGAAAATACATCCCTCTAAACTGTACACACACTGACGCTGATGCGCGAAAGGTGTACACACCTAGAGTTCGTGAAAAGTGGTGCGCAACAATCAAATCGCGTGAGAATTCATCCCATGACAATGCGGAGAACTTGCCATTTTCTGTAGCGCCCCGTGTCGCGCTTCCGATTGCAATCGCCTGTGCCTGCGGCCCGTATTGCGAAAAGATGGCAGCGCCCAATGCGGGATTAAAACTCGTATAGAGCACAACACTTCCTGATCGCCGCGCACATCGACAAGACCAAGAATCTTTTCTAACACCGTGGAGTGAGCTCTGCGCTCATTCACAATCAAAGGCAGTTGGTAAGTCTGGACATAATATCCGCGCGATTGCATCTGTCGAATGAGGTCAGCATATGCGCGGCGGGTCCGGTAAACCTACGATTTGACCCGAGCAATTTCATGAGAATCATCCCGACGAAGCGCAGCTAATTGTCATTAATTACCGAACACTCTTTGACAGAGGGTTCAAGATCGAGGCCTACCGCTTCCCATCGGAGCCCATCGTCGGTCGACCATTTATCGAAGTCAGCAAAACGGTTAGCTGTTGCAGTGTTGCAGTTGCGTTGTCGGCATTTATGTAATAGCCGTCATTCTGCTCTAACACGATCACAGCAACGGCAGATATGCCCGCTGCGTTTAATTGGCGCACGGCCTGGGTGCGGTCCGCGCTGAAATCTTCAGACGAGAGAGCGACCCCGCCATTGATCTGGTGCAGTTCTCCCACTAGTTGGGGGGAGAAGAGCGTTTTCAACTCGCTGGTCCGGCTATCGCAGGCGAAAATCAGGTGTGCAGGCGGCCGGTTCTCATCACGGATTACAGTCCCTCGCGTGTCCTGGAGCGTGGATGCAGCTTGCGACCAGCTGAAACAGAGTGCATTCACGAGCACGATCACGATCCCGAGTACGTTCCGGCTTCCATTCCAATGGCTTTAGGTCATCGTCACTCGCTGATCGGAGCCTAGCGCGTGAGTCGCCGCTCTTGCTTCGTTCACCATGAAACTATGCCTGTCGAGAACTCTCGACAAAATGGAAGCTAATCTGTTCCAGCCACTAATCTTGTGGCTGAAGCAAGCGCAGCGACGTGAGCAATAGTCTCTTCAAGATCGACGCTGCCGTCTGGTCGCCCGGCGGAAAACGCATGACCGGGCTGGTTGTAGCCAGTGCTTCAAAGCCCAGTCGCTCCAAAAGGCGCGCAGTACCGACATCCATGGATTGGGAATGATGAATGCGCTATCACGCTCATGGAGCGAATGAAACGTTTGCCCTTTTTTCACTGCCCTTTTTTCACTTGTGTCATTGCGGACGTTCCTCTAACCTTGCCGGTTGGGTGAGGAGAAGAAAGTACCATCGACGACTTCGACGAAATTTCTCTCTTCGCGGAGGGATCAGTTTCTTGCTTTGCGCCATGGCGAAGTTTTCCTGGGCTTCTGGATCCGACCTCAGCCGTGCCCGATATGCCTCATAGGCGGTAAGGCTTTCGAATGCAATCAAGCCCCACGCCACATCGTTTGTGCCTTCGTAAGGAAGGAAATATCCGATGAGCTGGCCACCACAGCGAGGAATGATACGTCCCCATGTCTCGGCAGATTTCATTTCGCTGGCGGATCAATCCGGTACAAGATGAAAAAGGTGATCTTCATATGTAGGCTCCTGGCGGCTGTTTGGTTGGGCAATGACTGTGGACCGATAGCGGTTACTAAGCCTCCTGCTTTTGCAGAGTCGGTAATCGGCATCGGTGCATTGCTCCGGGTATGGCGGACCACATTAAGCAAGATGCCAATTCTCGGGCACGGATACTTCGTTTATCATCAAACAATTGATGTCGAAAATAGCGTAGGTGACCGCTGAAACCCAAAGCACCGTTCAAAGCATCCAGGGCTTGCCGCACTGAGACTCCAGGCTGTGCTCAAAGGACTACAACATCAATCTACTACGGCCCGGGGTTCTACCCGGGTGCCCAGTTAGAGCGCGGCGTGCACTGTTCGGCTGAGCTCTAGAACAGGTGAGATTTAGCAGCGGCTCGACTTGGAATGAATGGTCGGCGGCCCTTGACTCTACTGTCAGAGACGAGAAAAGGAATTGTGTGTGCCCGTGTGACTCAGCGCCCGCACTTTGATGTCAAGCGAAGTGTTATCAAGTGTCGAACTGTAAGTTTCTAGAGATCGGAGGTGCAATTTGAGGAGAGATTGGATGACGTTTGTATGGCTGGTTGTAGCGACGGTTTTGATGCCGGCGAGTTCACAAGCACAGTGGAGGACACGATGGGAATACGAAGGGCCAAAAGGACCCGAGCATTGGAGTGAGCTGGATCCGGACTATGCCGTCTGCAATGTCGGGAAGGAACAGTCTCCCATCGACATTCAAAATGCGGAGGAAGCTGAGCTCCCCGCCATACAATTCGAATCCAAAGGCGGCCCGCTCAAATATTTAATCAACAACGGCTACACGATCCGAGTGGACTACCACGACGCTCCGGGAATGGGAAACCTTTTAATTGTGGGAGACAAGCGCTACCAGCTCATACAATTCCACTTTCACCGCCCCAGCGAAGAATACATTCACGGTAAGCGATACGACATGGTGGCCCACTTGATGTACCGAACTGGCGACGGGAAAGTTGCGGGAGTCGCGGTTCTTCTGGAGGCGGGCAAAGCGAACCCTACCATTCGGCAGATTTGGGAACATATGCCAAAGACCGAGAGCAAGGTGTTGGCTGATTTTTCCCATCCAGGGGAGGAAATCGCTGGAGTGGAGATTAATCCCGGTGGCCTGCTGCCCCGCCAGTTCGACTATTACATGTATATGGGCTCGGTGTCGGCTCCGCCCTGCACTGAGGGCGTCACGTGGTATGTGCTGAAGACTCCGGTGGACATGTCGGCAGCGCAGATTAACGCATTCGCGGAGCTTTTCCCGCACGATGTCCGCCCCCCTCAACCCCTCAATGGACGGGTTGTGAAGGAGAGTCGGTGACACGAGACTCTTCGAGCGCTATCTCTCGGACAGTTGTTTGAGGCCTACTTGCTATTTGCTGCTTTGATCGCGCAGTCTAATTGGTCTAATTCGCAATGCCCGCTGTAGGTGTGGTTCCCTGCCCCGTTCTGATCAGGGGTAGAGGGTCCCAATCCGCCGCAACAAGCTTCGAGCAGCCCACTCAGAGGTGCTCGAATGAAAGCCCGCTCGCGGTGAACTATAATGCGGGACCGAGGCCGAGATTGTTTGTCTTAGTGAGGCGACTCGGTGACAACCGCTGACATGTCGGTGGCGATACCACATCCCATTCAACGCCGCTACCTTGCCGAGCAACTTGTTCGATTGCGACGCGCGAAGAGGATCGAAAGAAATGCTATCGGTTTCATGTGACGGCTCGCTATTGCTGCCACCCGCCCCCGAGCGACTGATACAGCTGCACGAGTGCTAACCGCTCGTTCAGCTGGGCGTCCACCAGGTTGAGTTCCGCCGAGAAGTAATTCGTTTCGCTGGTTAACACCTGGAGGTAACTTGCGCCACCGTTCTTATAAAGCACCTCGGAAAGTTGATCGGTCTTTTGCGCCGCCTGCGTGAGCAGTTCCTGCTGCTCGCGGTACTCTCGGTCTTTTTGAGAAGCAACTAGTGAATTGGAAACCTGTTCAAGAGCGTTCTGAACGGTTTGCTGGTAAGAAAGCGTGGCTTCCTGCCAGTTTGCGCGGGCGAGCCTGAGTTGCGAGCGGAGCGCCCCACCCTGGAAAACGGGCTGACTCACGTTGAAGGCCCCATACCAGGTTTCCGAGGGCTGCGTGATGAAATTATGCAAGACATTGCTCTCCAACCCTCCCAGCCCCGTAAGTGACAGGCTGGGGAAGAATGAGGCTTTCGCAACGCCAATTTGTGCGTTGGCAGCGACCATGTTCTCCTCGACTTGGTGGACGTCCGGCCGGCGCTCCAGTAATTCCGATGGAAGGCCGGCCGGAACGTTCTGGGGGACGGGCTGTTCGGTAAGCGTGCGTCCGCGAGGAATGGATTGGGGATTTTCACCGAGCAGAACGCTAAGCACGTTTTCTTGCTGTTGAATCCGCCGCTCGAGATCGGGAATCGTTTCCGAGGCGGTGTAGACCAGTTGCTCCGCTTGGCTCACGTCTAGGCCCGAAGCTCCGCCATGGCTCTCAAGCGTCTGAGTTAACTGCAGGGATTGTTGCCGCGACGCGAGTGTGCGCTTGGAGATTTCGAGTTGGTTGTCGAGCGCACGAAGCTGGAAATAAGCAGTGGCCACATTGGCAACCAGCGAGGAGATTACGGCCCGCTGACCCCATTCGGTCGCAAGTAATTGGGCGCGAGCCGCTTCGGTTTGCCGGCGATATTTCCCCCAGAAGTCCAGATTCCAGATCACCGATAGACTCAGTTCGCCTGCGTTGACCTCGTATGCGGGAAGTAGGTTTGTGACTTTCGGGTTCTGCTCGCTGAAAACGTTCGCGCCGACGTTTGCGGAGGGCAGCTGATTGGCGCGAGTAATGCCGACTTGTGCCTGAGCTTCGAGCACGCGCGCGGCGGCGATGCGCACATCATAGTTTTGCGCAATGGCGGTGTGGATCAACTGCGTGAGCACTGAATCCTGATACACCTGCCACCATTGCTCGTTCCCAAGCGACGAGGCCTGGACGGCCGGTTGCGGAGCCAGTGCACGGTATTCCTGTGGGACATCCACAGTCGGCCGCTTGTATTTCGGCCCCATCATGCAGCCGGCCTCGAGGGCCAGCACAGTAGCAACTACTAATAGTGCAGTCGTCTTCATATTAATCCCCCTGACTGGGCGCCTCGGCGGGCGTAAGTGGCAGGGGTCTCCGTTGCTCAGCGCCTGAGACCTTCTCAACCACATAGAAAATCGCGGGAACAAAGAATCTACCGATGAACGTTTCCGCCACCATGCCGCCGATTACCGCCGTGCCCATGATCTGGCGTGCCACCGCACCTGCTCCGGACGCTGTCCAGAGCGGTACGCAGCCGAGAATAAAGGCGAGCGCGGTCATCATGAGAGGCCGGAAGCGAAGCCTTGCTGCGGAAAGCGCCGCATCGACGAGGGACATACCTCGTTCGTAGTCCTCCTTGGCAAATGCGACGATCAGAATCGAGTTTTTCGCAGCCAGGCCGATAAGCATTACCAAGCCGATCTGCGCGTAGACATCGTTCTCGATCTGAACCATGTACTGCGGCAGGTAAAGACCGATTACGACGCGACGCAGCCAGAGCGCAGCCAGAGCGCCGAATACTGCGACTGGCGTGCTGAGCAGCACGCTGAAAGGCACGGTCCAGCTCTCGTAGAGAGCTGCCAAAATTAGGAAAACGAACAGCAGCGAAACTCCGAAGATGACCGAAGCCGGCACTCCTTCGCGCGCTTTTTGTTCCTGGTAGGACATGCCGATGTAATCAAAGCCCATTTCGCGGGGCATGGTTTGGTTGAAAACATCCTCCAGGGCCGCCGATGCCTGATCGGAGCTGTAACCGGGCGCCGCGCTGACATTGATCTGTGCCGACCGGTACTCGTTGTAGCGCATTGTGAACTCAGGGCCGTAACGAGTCTCAAAGTTTGCCAGAGCGGTAAGAGGCACCGTCTGGCCTTGTCCGTTGCGGACATAGAATTGCCCGAGATCGTTGGTCGTCGCCCGGTAAGGCGCTTCGGCCTCTACATACACCTGCCAGGTACGGCCGAAATCGTTGTAGTAATTGACGAACAAGCCGCCCATGTAGGCTTGGATGGTGTTGTAGACGTCGGTCAAATTGACCCCCTGTTTCAACACCTTGTCCTTGTCCACATTGATGAACTTTTGCGGCACGCTCGGGATAAACGTGGTGGAGATGATGCCAATCTCAGGTCGTTTGCGGGCGGCCGCCATAAACTTGTTCAGGTTATCCGCAAGAAACGTGACATCCTTGCCGGCACGGTCCTCCAAGGCAAACGTCACACCGCCGGCAGTACCGACGCCGGGGATCGCGGGTGGTGAGAAGGCGAAAACTGAGCCTTCTGGAAACTGCCTGAGTTCCTGATTCAAGTGCGCCTTGATGGCCTGATATTGTTCGGCCCGGGTTTTGCGATCCTCCCAGGGATTCAGGGTTACAAAGAAGAATGCGTTATACGAAGTCCGGACGTAGCTGAGCAAGCTGAAACCGATGACGCTGGTGGTGTACTGAACTCCCGGCGTCTTGGCGAGAACTTCCTCCACTCGTTTCGCAGCTTCGCTTGTCCGCCCCATGGACGCCGAATTCGGGAGTTGCATGTTGATATAGAAGTAGCCTTGGTCTTCGTCGGGGAGGAAGCTGGTGGGCAGACGTTTGCTAAACAACCACGCTGCCAAGCCGGCGACTACAAGCAACACCATCACTACAGCGGCCTTGCGAATCAGGTCACCCGACCAGCGGACAAAGCTATCGGTAGAGCGCTCAAAGTACGCGTTGAACAAGTCAAAGAATTTCCCCAGCGGTCCGCGGGTCTGCTTCTTGGGCTTGAGCAATAAGGACGCCAGTGCCGGGCTGAGCGTGAGGGCATTAAACGCCGAAAGAATCACGGAGATCGCGATCGTGACGGCAAACTGCTGATACAACCGGCCGGTGATGCCTGGAATGAAAGCGGTTGGCACGAACACCGAGGCCAAGACCAGAGCGATGCCAACAACCGGGCCGGAAAGTTCGCTCATGGCTTTTTGGGCCGCATCTTTGGGAGCAAGGCCCTCCTCGATGTGGTGTTGTATGCCTTCAACGACCACGATGGCGTCGTCGACCACCAAGCCAATCGCAAGCACCAAGCCGAACATCGAAAGCGTATTGATCGAGAAGCCGAACAGCGGGAAGATGACGAAGGTTCCCACCAGCGAGACCGGCACGGCCAACATGGGGATCAGGGTGGCGCGCCAATCTTGTAAAAAGAGATAGACCACAAAAATGACCAGCACAATCGCAATCACGAGGGTCTCGATGATCTCTTTCATGCCTTCCGTGACCGGCAGTGTCTGGTCGAGCGAAACGGTGTAATCGATATCCTGCGGGAAGCGTTGCTTCATCTGAGCCATGAGCTTCCGGACGCCCTTAACCGTTTGCACAGCATTGGTTCCGGGCAACTGGTAGACGGCAATGATGGCACTGGGCTTGCCATTCAGGCGACCACTCAGGCTGTAGTCCTGCGTGCCCAGCTCGACTCGGGCCACGTCTCTGACTCGAACGGTTCCTCCATTCGGTGCTTCGCGCACGATGACGTTACCGAACTGTTCGGGAGAAGTCAGGCGGCCTTGAGCCAACACGGCATAGGTGAATTGCTGGTTACTCTGAGCCGGCTCGCCACCGACCTGGCCAGCCGGATTCACCGTGTTCTGGGCCTGAAGTGCGTTGACTATGTCCGTGACGGTGATGCCAAGCTTGGCCAGTTGATCAGGCTTCACCCATAGCCTCATGGCGTATTGGCCCGAGCCAAAGATCTGGGTCTGGCCAACGCCGTATAGCCGGGCGATCGGATCGTTGAGGTTGATGTAGCCATAGTTAGCCAGGTAGTTCGAATCGTGGCTGCCATGCGGTGCGTACAGGGAAATCAGCATGAGCGGAGCAGTGGTCGACTTCTTCAGAGTGATTCCGTAATTGTTCACCTGGGGCGGCAACTGACCATTGGCCAGTTGCTGGCGCGACTGCGTGAGCAGCAGATCCGTATTGGGATCCGTCTTGAGATCGAAGTCGACGAGCAATGTTGTTTGCTGGTTCGCCGTGGCGTTCAGCGAGTACATGTAACTCATGTTGTCCACGCCGCTGACCTGCTGCTCGATGGGCACGGCAACCGACTGCTCGAGAGTCTGTGCATCCGCGCCTGGATAGGTAGCTTGCAGCCTGATCTCAGGCGGAGCGATCTGCGGGAACTGCGCAACCGGCAAAGTCGCGATTGAGATCGCGCCGACGATAACGGTAAGAATCGCAATCACGATCGCGACAATGGGCCGTCGAATGAAAAAGTTCGCCATGGCTTAACGGTCCTCCGTTTCTTTGTATGGAGTGGGGTTCACCAGGCCGCCTTCCTTGACTTTGTCTCCTCCCACAGCAACCACGCGTTCTCCGGGCTTCAGACCCGAGTTGATCACCCAGCGCGTGCCCACTGTCGGTCCGACTTGTACGGTGCGGAGCTGCGCTCGGTTATCGGCGCCGACAACGGTGACCTGATACGTTCCTTGCTGCTGATTCACTGCTGCCTGCGGCACCAGCAGCGCTCCCTCAATATTTCCGGTTGGCGCCTGAACGCGTGCGTACTGGCCGGGGCGCAAAAGATTTTTGGAGTTGGGGAACTCGCCCACGATCTGAATGGTTCCGGTCTGCGTGTTTACCTGCCGATCCGCGAAGATAATTCTGCCGGGATGCGAGTAGGTACTCCCATCGGCCAGGGTCAACTGCAACGGGATTCGCGAAGCGTGCGTGATGAAGTCCACGTTCCCCGGACGGCCGCCGTCCGCCATGCGCAGATATTCCTGTTCGCTGATGGGGAAATAAACTTTGATCGGACTTACCTGCGACACCGCGGTGAGCACGGCAGACGGTCCCACCAGGTTGCCCACCTGCACAGTGTTGATGCCGGCGATTCCGTCGATCAGGGAAGTGACCTTGGTGTAGCCGAGGTTTATCGTGGCTTGTTCTACAGTAGCCTGGTCGGCCTCGACGGAGGCCTTCGCTGCGAGCAGCGCCTGAGTGTCGGTATCCAGTTGGCTCTGGGGAATGGCATGAGCTTGGGCTTCGGGAATATCACGCTTTACGTTCAGTTCGGCGTTCGCCATCTGCGCCTCAGCCTGCGCCAGTTGTCCTTTGGCTTGGTCAAGCACGGCTTGGAATGGACGCGGATCGATCTCAAAGAGGAGCTGGCCTTTTTTGACAAGTGCCCCTTCGCGATAATCCTGGCGAATCAGGTAACCGGTCACCTCAGGCTGAATCTGGGCATTGACGTACCCGTCGAGAGTTCCTACCCACTCGCCCTGAAGGGGCACATTTTTCTGGAGGACCGGTGCTACTTCGACCACCGGCGGTGGAGGCGGGGCCGCAGCGCGCACGTTACCGTTGCTGCAGCCCAGCCCAGTCAGCAGAAGCACCGCACTCACTAAACCTGTAGATGTTTGCTTCATCATTTTTCCCCTTCAATCGAGTTACTGAATTTCTGCTTCAATCGCGTCACTGGCGCGCCTGCACCGGGACGCTGCTCGGTTGAAGGGAAATGTAGCCCGAGAGTCGTCTAGTCGGTTCAGGCGCGTCAGTCACGCGACTGCGCTTTCTACCTCAGAAGCTCTTTCTTCGCAGAAAAATGAGCTGGCTGACCGAGCTGCTTAACAGCCTCTGTGCCAGAAAATGCAAATGGCATGCCAGAACCGAACGATGCTAAGTAACGCCGAATCAAGGAGTCCCGTTAGACGGTCAGCACGGAACTGTTGACAGAGTCAAAAGTGTCGGAACTGTCGACAGCTGNNGTCAGCTCGATATCGGCGAACGACGTGGCGGGGGCAAATGGTCCCGTGTCGCCTTGGTTGCGGCACCAAGTTGTTCGATCAAAAGGAATGTCCTATGGAATTTAAAGACTACGACTTTATTCGGAATCCCGTCGCCCAGAACCAGGTCTTCTTTCTCGAATCGAAATGT
>PMHI01000031.1:0-3904 GCA_003156615.1 Acidobacteriaceae bacterium
GAAGAGTGACTTAGAGGGCGAAGCTATGGCCATCAGCAGTTTGTCGTGGGAGTTGTCGCAGCCAGTTCCGCTGGTTGGAAGGGAAGCGGAAAAAGCGGAAGCAGAAAATTGGTACGGGCTGCAGACTCGCCCCCGGCACGAAAAAATTGTGAGGCAGCGACTGGAAGAGAGAGGGGTGATGACGTTTCTGCCTCTCGTCACCGAAGTTCACCGCTGGAGCGACCGGAAGCGGTCGGTGCAGGTGCCGCTGTTCAGCTGTTATGTGTTTGCGAAGTTTGTGCCGAACCGGTCAGAGCGGTTGCGGGTTCTGCGCGTAGAGGGAGTCTTCGGGCTGGTCGGTGGCAGAGGCGAGGGCATCGCGATTCCCGACGAGCAGATCAATGCGGTTCAGGGCCTGGTCGAAGCACAACTACCCTGGTCTTCTTATCCCTTCCTCAAGATCGGGCAGCGTGTGCGCATCCGGAGCGGAGCGCTGGATGGTCTGGAAGGCATCCTGGTCTCGCGCAATGGAGANNATTCACACATGACGCCAAACCCAACTGAAACGCTTCGCATGCTGGTCGTGAGCAGGGACCCCGCCGTGGTTCGTCTGCTTTGGTCGATTGCCGAGTCCAACTCCTGGCATCTGGAAACTGCCGCGAATGGGTGGGATGCCATGGAACGCGTGCAATCCGACGTCGCGCCCCACCTTTTATTGCTGGATATTCCTCGCGGGGACGCCGACAGCCTGCACCTGTTGCCGTGGCTGCGCCGGCTCAGCCCGGATCTTCCGGTGGTGGTGCTTTGCTACCCGGAGGACGCGGGCAGACAGAAAGAAGCCACCCGGCTGGGTGCGAAGGATGTTCTGGTGCGGCCCTTCAGCGAAGGACAACTCGAATTCCTGATCCAAAGACATCTGGGGTCGTCGAACGAAGATACGGAAGCGGAGATAGCGAGCGAAGATATCGAATCACTGGGGGAGGATGAGTTCTTCCTCAGTGTCAGCCCCATCATGCAGAAGCTGCGGGCGCAAGCGGAGTTGCTGGCGCAGGCGGACGTTCCGGTGCTCATTGTGGGAGAGGCCGGAAGTGGAAAAGGTTCGGTGGCCCGTCTGATTCACAAGCTGTCGGTCTACTCCGGGTTTAAGTTTCTGAGAGTCAATTGCGCGGAGATGCCGGGAGACCTGCTGGAGATCGAGCTGTTCGGCAGAGAGCATGCTTCGTCGAACGGGTCTTCGACAGGTGCCGGGCGAACGAGCCAGGGCAAGCTCGAAATCGGTGAAAAGGGCACGCTTCTGCTCGATGAGATCACGGAGATGCCGCTAGCCTTGCAAGCGAGGCTCATCCAGGTGCTGCAAGACAAGCGATTTGTGCGCACGGGGGACGACAAGCCAGTCGAAGTTGATATTCGTATTCTGGCGACCAGCAGCGACAACCTGGATCGCGCGCTGGCGGAAAAACGGCTGCGGGCGGATCTCTATTACCGTCTCAGCGCGTTCACCGTGCATGTGCCGCCGCTGCGCCAGCGCAAAGACGAAATCAAGATTCTTCTGCGTTATTCCATGCACAAGCTGGCCCGGTATTACGGTCTTTCACCGCGAGAATTTTCCACGTCGTCACTGGCGGCCTGCCAGAATCACTCCTGGCCTGGGAATCTGAAAGAGCTGGAGACATTCGTCAAACGCTACCTGGTGGCGGGCGACAAGGAACTCACGCTGAGCGGGGTGGAAGCAAATACTCCGAGCAATGGCAACGAGTCACACCGGCAGACCCTCAAGTTCGCAGTGAGCGCGCACGAACCCGAAGAAGTCGAAGCCAACGGGGGCGCGTCCATACCGAGATCGCTGAAATCGCTGAAATCGCTGATCCAGAGCGTTAAGTGGGAAACCGAGAGGACCGCAATCGCAGCGGCCCTGGAGAGAACTGGTTGGAACCGGAAGGCAGCCGCCCGACTGTTGGGGGTAAGCTATCGCACAATGCTGTACAAGATAGATCAGTACCACATGAGCGCTTCGGAGCCCTACTTTTCGTCCTTCACGGCAACCAGGTTGGCCGATGCGCAGACCAAAGGAAACGGAAAAGCAAGTTGAATAGCAGCATGGGCGGGAAGCGCGAAGGAGCTGCCATGAGCAAGACAGGCAAGAGTTTCTGGAAGGCCGGACGGGTCGCAGCCTCAATGTGTTTGCTTGTACAGAGCAGCCTCTGGGCACAGGCNNTGCCGAACCGGCTCAAAAGGTGGACGCTCCGACGGCGTCGAAGCCGCACGACGACAGCTTTGTAATCGGGAACGACGACGTGCTGGCCATCAACGTATGGAAAGAGCCAGATATTTCCCGGAATCCTGTTCCGGTGCGGTCGGATGGAAAGATCTCGCTGCCGCTGGTCGGGGAAGTGCAGGCAGCCGGACTAACCCCCTTGAAGCTGGAAAAAGATATTGCCAGCAAGCTGAAGAGTTATATTTCGGAGCCGGAAGTTACGGTCATGGTCCAGCAGGTCAACAGCCAGAAATTCAACATTCTGGGACAAGTGGCACGACCGGGATCTTACGTGATCGCGAATTCGCCTACGGTGCTGGACGCGATTGCGCTGGCCGGTGGCTTCCGTGATTTCGCCAAGCAGAAATCCATTTACGTTCTGCGGCAGAACGCCGACGGCAGCCAGACCCGGATTCCCTTCAACTACAAGGAAGTCGTGAAAACCCAGAGTCCGGCCCAGAACATTAAGCTGCAGCCGCGGGACACGATCATTGTTCCGTAGCGACCCATCCGTGACCATGAGAAACCGCAATTCAATCTGCTGGGGATGGGTCGGGTTGGGATTGATCCTGCTGGCCGGCGCGCCGGTCTGGTCCCAGGATGAACCGCGCACCGTCCCAGCAACGGCGGCGACGGGTCCGGTAAGCGACGTCCCCTCCACGGACGATACAGGCCGCATGCTCACACCGCCTCCGGTCAACGGTCAGTCGTACCCAGCTGTGCCGACTTCTGAAGAGCGCTCGAATTACCTCCGTGGCGGGGTGGCGTTCACGGGTGCGTATACGGATAACGCAGTGGGACCGGTGANNGCAGCCGGTGAGCGATGTGAGTTATTCGGTGGCGCCGTTCATCGCGCTGGATGAGGCGACGCCGCGACTGCACCTGGCGTTGACCTACGCGCCTGGGTTCACCTTCTATCAGCGAGAAACCAGCTTGAACGAGGCGGACCAGAATGCGTCGATCGACCTCGAGTACCGCCTGAGCCCGCACGTAACGTTCAGCGCGCGGGACGGCTTCCAGAAAAGCTCCAACGTATTCAACCAGCCAGATTTGGCATCGGCCGCGGCCGTCACCGGCAGCACGGAAGCGGCAAACTTCTCGGTGATCGCGCCGATCGCAGACCGGCTGAGCAATTCCGGGGATGCGGGCATCACCTATCAATTTGCCGCGAACAGCATGGTCGGGGCCAGTGGAACGTTTACGAATTTGCACTATCCCAACCAGGCCGAGGTGCCTGGCCTGGTTGACTCGGGCTCGCAGAGTGGATCGGCGTTTTATTCGCTACGCATTGCGAGGCGGCACTATATAGGCGCGGTATACCAGTATCAGCGGCTGCTTTCGTATCCGGTGCCGGGAACCAACGAAACGCAAACCCATGCCGCGCTTGTGTTCTACACCGTGTATCTCCGGCCGAGATTTTCGATTTCCTTCTTTGGAGGGCCGCAATACGCAGANNCCCGGATCCCGAAGCTGGAATCCGGCGGCTGGAGGCAGCCTGGGCTGGCAGGGACACCTGAGCAGCGTAGCCGTCAGCTACGTGCATCTAATCTCGAGCGGGAGCGGGCTGATCGGGGCGGTGCGAATGGATAACGCCAGCGCATCGCTACGGCAACAACTCACGCGGAGGCTGAGCGCGTCGGTGGGGGGCGGGTATACCCAGAATGACGTTTT
>PMHI01000031.1:3960-5298 GCA_003156615.1 Acidobacteriaceae bacterium
CCTCGGTTGCGGTCCTGGCCACGCCCAACACCAATCGCGAATTTGTTTCGATTTCCTATCAGTTTGCCAAAGCGCTGGGAAGATAATCATGGCTGAAGATCTGGAAGAACAAAGTTCGGGCGGGTTCGATGTCTCGCGTTACCTGGGGATAGTGC
This sequence comes from Acidobacteriaceae bacterium, assembly GCA_003156615.1. The sequence goes on from PMHI01000031.1 coordinate 4,116, forward strand.
GCCGCCGNNCTGATCCTGGTGGAGCAGCCCACCATGCCGAAGGATTATGTCACGCCCAACGTGAACGATGACTTGCAGGCGCGGATGCAGAGCATCACCCAGCAGATTCTCAGTCGCACGCGACTTTTGCGCATCATCAACGCGATGAACCTGTATGCAGGGGGGGGCCGAAAACCGCCCACGCCGGACGACAAAGTGGAACGCATGCGGAAAGACATCGAGATCGAGCTGGTGAAAAATGCGCGGGACACGATCACCGCCTTCAACGTCTCCTACACGTCGCGTGATCCCCGCCTGGCCCAGCAGGTCACCAGCGAACTGACGAATTTGTTCATCAATGAGAACCTCGAGGTGCGTCAGCAAGAATCGGAAGATACCACTAAGTTTCTCGAATCCCAATTGGAGAGCGCCCGGCAAACTCTGGCGGATCAGGAAGACAAGATTCGAGAGTTCAAGGGGCAACACGTAGGCGAGCTGCCGACCCAAGTCGGGAGTAACCTGCAAATCTTGGCTGGCCTACAGTCCCAGCTGCAGACCGAAGAAGATGCGCTGAACACCGCCAAACAACAGCGCGTCTACCTGGAAACGCTGGTGAATCAGTACCGCTCGTTGCAGGGCTCGCCGAAGGGCGAAGGGGGAGGAGCGCTGCAGGGGTTGCCCGCCGTGGACGCAGAGTTGGACAAGCTCAGGGCGCAACTGGCAGATCTCAGCTCCCATTACACGGACCGCCATCCCGACGTTCGCAAGGTCAAAGAGCAGATCGCCAAGACCGAAAAAATCAGAGATCAGCTCGTGGCCGACCTGAAAGCCAAAGCCTCGGCTCCTCAGGCCGACCCCAATGCAGCGAACGCGACGCCGGACGCGGCTGACATGAGGGATCCGTCGTCCCCCCTGGTGCAGTTGCAGGGTCAACTCCAGGCCAACCGCGTCGAGATAGCCAACCGCGAGCATTCGGTCGCGGACTTGAAGACCAAGGTAGTGGACTATCAGGCGCGGCTGAATCAGGAGCCGGTGCGCGAGCAGCAGCTCTCCGATCTGACGCGTGGGTACGAGCAGTCCAAAGCGAATTACGACGAGTTACTGAAGAAAAAGAATGGGTCGGCCATGGCGACCAGCATGGAATTGCTGCAGCAGGGCGAGCGCTTCAGCATTATTGATCCGCCGAGCCTGCCGCTAAAGCCGA
>PMHI01000031.1:5324-5975 GCA_003156615.1 Acidobacteriaceae bacterium
GAGGCAGACGAGCGCAACGAGCGCCAGCGGCTGTGGCTGGGCTGGGCAGCGGCAGTTTTCGTATCTGTTACGATCTTGTTAGGGTCGGTTTTCAGTTTCTTGCGCGGTTAGCGATAGCGATACTTGTCCCATGTACAAGGCTTTTTACAGCTTAAAGCGCCATCCGTTTGAGATTACTCCGGATCCTTCCTTCCTGTTTCCGACCGGGAAACACAACGAAGCTTTGGCCGCTCTTTACTACGGTGTCCGAAGGCACAAAGGGTTCGTTGTCTTAACCGGGGAGGTAGGAACGGGCAAGACTCTTCTGCTGCGCTGCCTGCTGCAATCGCTGAGGCAGAGCAAGGATGTCGCATACGCCTACATTTTTAACGGACGTCTCACTCCTGTGGAATTCTTGCAGTACATCGTCAGTGATCTGGGACTGCCCGGCACCAGCAAGAACAAAGGTGAACTTCTGCTGCAGATTGCGCATTACGTCATCTCGCGCAGCCAGAAACACCTAACGACGGTTCTGGTGGTCGACGAAGCGCACCACCTTTCGTCGGAGATTCTGGAAGAAATCCGGCTCTTGACCAATCTCGAGACTGCGGACGAGAAGCTTTTACAGATTCTTCTGGTCGGGCAGCCCGAACTGGATGAGAAACTCGACTC
>PMHI01000321.1:0-440 GCA_003156615.1 Acidobacteriaceae bacterium
TGGGACTTGACGCTCGAATACGCCATGGGCGCCAGCACGGTCTCTTCGGGATGGTCGAACCACTTCATCGAACTGCTGAATATCTTCCACATCAAGATGCCGCTGTGGTTGGCCTACGATTACTGGACCGCGCTGAAGACCGCTGAGAATGTTGTTGCGCGGCAGATGGCACAGGCCGCAGATCCTTCCCTGGTGCCGGGCACGCAAACTTTCCTCGACAGGGTCAGCGCGATCGTTAGCGCGCAGTCTCCGGAATTGTTGCAGCGGGGGCATGATCTGCTGGGCGCGCCACATCTGTTTGGAATGGAATTCGGTTTTAACCTTCCGGCCTTCACGATTGCGCTGATTATCACGGCGGTTCTAGTCATCGGGATCAAAGAAAGCGCGCGCTTCAACACAGCGATCGTCGTGATCAAGGTGTCGGTCGTACTCTTCGTGAT
>PMHI01000321.1:462-2400 GCA_003156615.1 Acidobacteriaceae bacterium
GGTTTCGATGCGGTCTCGACCACAGCGCAGGAAGCCAAGAATCCGCAGCGCGACTTGCCCATTGGCATGATCGCTTCGCTGGCGATCTGTACGGTGTTGTACATTGCCGTGGCCGGCGTGCTGACGGGGATGGTGCACTGGCAACAGATCAACATCGAGGCGCCAGTCGCCGTTGCATTCCTGGACCGGGGTCTAACCACGGCGGCGAACATCATTACGCTGGGGGCCCTGGCCGGGCTGACGAGCGTGATGCTGGTGATGTTACTCGGCCAAACCCGGGTGCTCTACGCGATGGCCAATGACGGTCTTTTGCCGAAGACGTTCTTCGCGGCTGTGCATCCAAAGTTCCGCACGCCGTGGAAGAATACGATTCTGGTGGGTCTGCTGGCGGCGGTCGTGGGCAGTGTCACGCCGATAGACCAGGTTGCGAAGATGGTGAACATCGGAACGCTGCTGGCGTTTGTGATTGTGTCAATCTCCGTGATGGTGTTGCGGTATACGAATCCCAGCCAGCCGCGGCCCTTCCGGACGCCGTGGGTGCCGCTGATTCCAATCCTGGGTGTGATCGCGAACGGATACATGATGCTCAAGCTGGGGATGTGGAACTGGATCCGGCTGGTCGTCTGGCTGGCGATCGGACTGGTGGTGTACTTCGCCTACAGCGTGAAGCACAGCCGGGTGCAGACTCTGCAGTCTAAGGGCGGTGGTCGGTAAGTTCTAAAGGCAGTGGTGAGTGATCAGTGGCTAGGGGTCAGTAGTTCGAGGGCTCTCCGCACGGCGCGGAGGGCCTTTTTGTTTTATAGTCGGAAGACAGTGGTCCGTGGATCGTGACCTCTGCGCACTGCGCACTGAACACTGACACTGGCCCCTGATTTTATGAAGATCGTTACCACAGACGAGATGCGAGCCATTGACCGCGCTACCAGCGAGAGCTTTGGCGTGCCTTCTCTCATGTTGATGGAGAATGCCGGGGCCGCCGTGGCGGATTACGTGCTCACCCATTATCCGGAGGCTGGGCGCATCGTAGTGTTCTGCGGCAAGGGGAATAATGGCGGCGATGGCTTCGTGGCGGCACGGCGGCTGCATCTCGAGCGCAAGAAAGTGCAGGTGATCCTGCTGGCCGACCCTGCCGATCTGCGGGGCGATGCGGCGGTCATGTTTGGCCAGTTGCCGGGCGCAGCCATCCCTGTGCGTTCGAGCGAACAGTTGAATAGTGAGCGAGTGCGGCTCTCCCTGGCNNTTCTGGGCACCGGTTTCAAGCCGCCGGTGAGCGGACTCTATGCCGACGCGATCACGATGATGAATGCCAGCAAAATTCCTGTGATCGCCGTGGATATTCCTTCCGGCGCCGATGCGGATGCGATGGGTCCGCAAACGATGGGTCCGCAAACGATCGGTCCGCAAACCGGGACGATCGCCCGGGCCGACGCCATTGTGACCTTCACTCGACCACGTCCGGCGCACGTGTTCAGCTTGTTAAGTGCGGGATCGACCTTCGTGGCTGAGATTGGCTCTCCAGAGGAGGCGATTGTTTCGGCCCTGCAACTGAACGTGATCACCGCGCGTGATGTTGGACCACTGATTGGGCTGCGCCCGGCGGAGTCAAACAAAGGCAACTACGGACACGTGCTGGTGGCCGGTGGTTCGCTCGGGAAAGCCGGTGCGGCAGCGATGGCCGGGATGGCCGCGCTGCGTGCGGGGGCGGGACTTTCCACCGTGGCGACCCCGAAGTCCGTGCTGGGAACTGTGGCCGGATTTCATTCGGAGCTGATGACGGAACCCTTGCCGGAGACGGATGCCGGCACGATCTCGACCAGCGCTCTCAATCGCGTCGAGCAGTTGGCGAAAGGCAAGAGCGTGCTCGCGATCGGACCGGGGATTTCGCGGGATCCGCAGACTGCGGAGCTGGTGCGGGCGCTGGCTGCGCAACTTCAACTT
>PMHI01000321.1:2473-22804 GCA_003156615.1 Acidobacteriaceae bacterium
CGTGGTGCTCAAAGGGCATCGCACGTTGGTTGTCGAGGCGGATGGCGAAGCCTGGGTCAACACGACGGGCAATCCTGGCATGGCCACCGGCGGTACGGGAGACATCCTGACCGGGATGGTTGCGGGGATGATCGCGCAGCATTCGAAGCAGGCTTTCCTGGCCGTGCTTGCGGCGGTGCATCTGCATGGGCTTGCCGGCGACGTGATGCGCGAGAGGGTGGGGGAGCATTCGCTGGTGGCAACCGACCTTCTGAAGGGACTGCCTGAGGCTTTTCGGCGCACGCGCGAAATGGCGGAGGAAAAACTCGTGCATTGGTGAGAGACGCGAGCCGCAGTGGAAGGCACGGAACGTCCTTCCGGCCATTCATGAATTAGTAAACTTTTTGCGATGTGCTTGCTTGTACAGCGGTTCGATCGCTGAAACATCGCTCTGGGCAAGGGAATCCGGCCAGCTGCTTCCGTAACCTGTTACCGGTCCGCCTGCCATAGTACAGATGGGCTTATGACCCACTTCCCCCAACCGCACCCTTCGCGGCGCTCGGCCCGGGTCCAGCTTGGCGATTCCGTGCTGGCTGCGATCCGTTTAGAAGATGGCCAGTGCGCCGAAGCTAAACTCCAAACCATCTCGGTGACTGGCGGACTGTTGCGCATGCCGCGTTCGCTCGGAAACGGCTCCTTCGTCGAAGTTGCATTTCTTACCCATTCGGGGCCAGTACGCGGTATGGCCGAGATCCTTTCTCCGATGCGGACGGCGATAGACGGAGTGCTGCAACCGTTCCGCTTTGTCGCGCTTGAGGATGACCACCACCGCCGCTTGCGGACGTCGCTCGACCACGTGATGGACCGCGGCCTGCTGGGCCTCAAATCAATAGTCTCGAGCGTGGCGGGGACGATCTAGTCGGCTCTCGCTATACTGGTCGTGGTTTGTGCACGACGTGGCTGCGACCGGTCGGAGAATGACGCGCGAGATCACCACACATTCGCCGGAGGAGACGATCGCTTTCGGGCGGACCCTGGCGGAGCTATGGGCACCGCCCAAGCTGGTTTTGCTGTGCGGCGAACTAGGCGCGGGGAAAACCACGCTGGTCAAGGGAATCGCCGCGGGGTTCGAAGCGGCGGAGGAAGAAGACGTCACCAGCCCCACCTTCACGCTGGTGCATGAGTATCGCGGTCGACGAGCCAACCTTTACCACATTGATCTTTACCGTGTGGATACTCCACGCGAATTGGAAACGCTCGGACTGGATGACCTGCGTGCCGAGGGCAGCGTTCTGCTGATTGAGTGGGGAGAGAAGTTTCCTAGNNCAACGCTTTCGTGGTCACAATGTTCGTCGTAGTGTTCGTCGTCGGCTGGGTGACGCCGCCTCTGGCTGCCCAGCAGGCGGAGTGGTGCAAGAAATTGCCCCGCCCGGCCTACAGCAAGTTGGAGCGGGTTCCGACTGCGGACGCCTGGTTTGAGGTGTACAGGGTTCGCCCCGGCGTGTTTGCGATCTACGAACCGCACCAACTGGAAGAGGTGATTTCGTATCTGATCATCGGAGCCGATAGGGCGTTGCTGTTTGACACGGGCATGGGCATCGGCAATATCCAGGCTGTGGTTGCGGGATTAACCCGGCTGCCGGTGAGCGTGGTGAACTCGCACACTCACAACGACCACGTCGGGGACAACTGGCGGTTCACGGATGTCTACGGCATGGATACGGATTTCACCCGAGCCAACGCACGAGGGTCAAAACAGGACGCGCAAGCCGAACTTGCGCCGGAAGAAATCTGCGGAGCGCTGCCGGCAGGGTTCGACCGAAACGCCTACGCGACCAAGCCGTTCCACGTCACGCACTGGCTGCACGATGGCGACAAGATTGATCTCGGTGGACGTGTGCTGAAAGTGATCGGCACGCCCGGCCATACGCCCGACTCCATCGCGCTGCTCGACGAGAAAAACGGCCTGTTGTTCACGGGCGACAGCTTCTATCTTGGCCCGATCTATCTATACCGTCCAGAAACCGATCTGGATGCCTATGTGGCGTCGATCGAGAAACTGGCGGCGCTGGCGGCTCATCTGCAACTTCTCTTGCCTTCCCACAATGTGCCGGTCGCCGATCCGAGCGATCTTCCGAAGGTGGTTGCCGCGATTCAGCAGGTACGTCGCGGAGAACTGAAGCCGGTGGCCACAGACGGGAAACGAGAATATTTGTTCGATGGATTCTCGTTCCTGATGCGCTAATCGAAAATCAGATAGCCCCGTTCGGTTGAAGATCCGGGCAAAACCTCAACCACAGGGGGCACAGAGGTTGACAGCGTAGAACACTCTGGTTTCAGAACCCCATGATGTTGTAGCCGCAATCCACGTAGAGGACTTCCCCGGTGATTCCGCTGCTGGCGTCGGAGGCGAGGAAGACTCCAGTCGAGCCGACTTCGTTCACCTCGACGTTGCGGCCCAGCGGGGCGTGCTCGGCATGGGCTTTGAGCATGTCGCCGAAGCCCGAAATGCCGCGCGCGGCAAGGGTTTTCACCGGTCCGGCGGAGATGGCGTTCACCCGGATCTTCTTTTTTCCCAGATCATAGGCCAGGTAACGCACGCTGCACTCGAGCCCTGCTTTGGCCACGGCCATCACGTTGTAGCGGGGCACGACCTTCTCCGAAGCGTAGTAAGTCATGGTGAGAATCGATCCGCCATCTTCCATGAGCGGGGCGGCGGCGCGGGCAACCGCAACCAGGGAATACACGCTCACATCGAGCGCGATGCGGAAGCCCTCGCGCGTGGTGTTGAGGAATTCTCCCTTCAGTTCGTCGGCGGGAGCGTAGGCGACCGAATGCACCAGCGTGTGCAGCTTGCCGTAGCGCTCTTTGAGCGTGGCGAAGAGGCGGTCAATTTCTTCGTCTTTGCTGACGTCGCACATGTAGCCCTCGGCGCCGGGCAGGGAAAGAATAAGGTCCTTCGCTTCCTGCTCCAGGCGCTCATTCTGGTAGGTGATGGCAAGCTTCATGCCGGCGGCGTGGAGTCCCTGGGCGATGGACCAGGCGATCGAGCGCTTGTTGGCAACTCCGAAGACGACGGCGTTACGGCCCTGCAGGTCAGAGGACATGGATGGCTCCTGGGAATGGGAAAGAATAACAGGTGAGGAGAAAACTCAGAAGTCACAGATCCGAATGCTCAGAAAGGAGAAGATTAAGAAGGCGTGTCGGAGGAAGGCGCGGAGGCGTGCCGCCATGTAGTTCTGCGTTCTCGCTTCTCGCTTCTCGTTTCTCACTTCTCACTTCTCACTTAGCTCCACGTCATGGACTTCCTCGGCTGCTGCTGTTTGGACGGGCCAGCTGGCGGCCACGAAGGAGAGGCCATACACGCAAGCCAGGATGGCGAAGGCGGCGACCAGGCTGACCTTGTGCGCCACCGCGCCGACGCTGAGCGCGAGGACAAGTTGCAGAAAAGTTCCGGCGAAATAAAAGGCATTCTGCACGCGTCCCATGAGGTGTGGCGGGACCATTTCCATAAGGCTGGTGTTCATGGCGATGCCGCCGACGCCGCGGGCCGACCCCATTACTGCGTAGAGGAGGATGGCGGCGACCAGCCAGTGCGAAACTGGAGCGCAGACCACGCATGCAGCGATGATCGCCATGGAAAACGCAACGGAACGACGGCCGCCCAGGCTGGCGATGATGGCGGGAGCATATAACGCACTTAAAAACGCGCCGGTGCCCCATCCGGCGTTGAGCCATCCGTAACCGACGGCGCCGGCATGGAAGATGCGCTCGCTCAGAGATGGAGTGACGACGACTCCCGTGATCATGGCTCCGAGGAACAATGCCCAGCTAATGCCGAGCAGCACGACGGCACGATGATCGCGGAGAAAGCGTAAGCCCTCGCCCATCTCACGCCAGAAGCGCTGGAACTGGGATTCAGCGGCGAGGATGTCGGCGCGCAGCTCGTCGGGGCGCAGCACGACGTGGCGCCCTTTGCGCACGCCGAAATAGCACAAAAACGAGACCACGTAGGTAGAGACGTCGATTAAAAGCACGCCGCCAAGGCCGATGTGGTTGTACATGAAGCCCACCAGCGAGCCGGCAATGAGCCATCCTCCCTGAACCCCGGCCAGGAGAAAAGTATTCGACTGCACGAATTGACCTTCGGGCGTGAGTTCCTGGATGAGGGCGGTGATGGTTGGCCAGAACATCCAGAAGCCGGCGGCGACCAGGGTATTCATCAGATAGAGTTGCCAGACTTGGACGCGATGCCGAAACGCGAGGATGGCCACCGTGACGATGATCGCGGCGCGCACAGCGTCGAGCCACATGACCAGGCGGCGGCGATCTTCGCGGTCAATAATCACGCCGGTGAAGGGAAGCATCAGCATGGCAGGAATGGTCTGCAGAACGGCGAAGGTGCCGAGCGCCATCTCCGAGTGCGTGGCTTCGAGGATGTACCAGGCGACGGCGGCCGAGTTCATCCCGCTGCCCAACATGGAGATCACGTTGGCGGCAAAGACGAAGCGCAGCGGACGTCGACCGAGGATGTCGCGCATCAATTCACTTTAGCTGAACTAGCCCGAAAGTTTCACCACGGAGACAAGCCAGTCACCCAGAAACCAGGAGCAGAACTCTACTGGCTCGTGTGTAATTTCTAGGTTTTCTCCCGCTTCTTCAGTTTCTCCGTGGAGAGTTGCCTTCTTCCCTCACTCCTCTCACTCTCACGCTGATGCTTGCTTCCACGCGCATTCGGCGCTAGCATTCGCCTGCGGTTGGAACTGGATATCCGTTTTCGCCTCAGGGCGGAGGTGACCGATGAAAGGCAAGGCAGGGTTGGGAGCGCTGGTCGTGGTTTCTTTCAGCTTTTTGCTGGTCGCGGCGCGCGCCAGCGCACAGGGAGACAGGATCGTGATTCCGGCGGGCACGCCGGAAGACCACGATCTGCAGGCCATTTCGAACGAGCAGGACACAGCGAAAAAACTCGCCATGTATCAGGACTTTGTGCAGAAGTATTCGTCGAATCCGGCGGCCGTGGCTTATGGGAACTGGCAGCTTGCGCAGGCCTACCAGACCTCGGGCGACTTGAACAAAGCACTCGAGTATGGAGATAAAGCGCTGGCTGGGGGCCCGCGGAACCTTGACATCCTCGTCTTCGAGGCCAGCATCGCGCAGCAAGCGAAAGACAATACGAAGCTGATGGATTATGCGGCGAAGGGCGGGGAAGTTTGCAATTCCATCGGCAAGCAAGCAAAGCCGGAAGGCATGAGCGACGACGAGTTCAACCGGCAGGTGGCGGAAGACAAGAGCGCGGCCAAGAACGGGTGCAATTTTCTGGAGTCCGCGGGCTTCAACGTGATTGCCAGCGAGACCGATGCAAAACTGCGGATGGCCGACATCGAGAAGTTTTCGGCGGCGTTCCCGGACTCGGGGTTTCAGGATCAAGTCTCAAGCTACGCGATCTATACGCTGGGTCCAGGGCAGTTGAACGATCAGGCACGGCTGTTTGCGTATGGAGAAAAAACGCTGGCGGCAAACCCTAACTCGCTGCCCGCCTTATTGCTGCTGGCCGGCTCTTATGTGGACGACGCCAAACCGGGCAGCGTGGGCAAAGCGGTGACCTACGCGCAAAGAGCGATTGCGCTGGCGAAGGGGGATGAGGCGGATGCGGACAAGTCGCGCAAGCTTTCGGCGGGCGTGGCGCATTCGATTCTGGGATACGCCTACATCAAGCAAGACAAAACGGCGGCGGCGCTTCCGGAATTGCGGGCGGCCGAGGGACTGCTGAAGGGGCAGGACGATCAGCAATACGCCTTCGCCCTCTATCGTTTGGGTTTCGCCTACGCCAAGCTCAGCCGGGTGAACGAAGCGCGCGACGTGTTGACGGAGGCAGTGAAGATTCCCGGTCCGGTGCAGGCCATGTCGCAAGACCTGCTCAGCAAGGTGAATGCGGCGCGGGCGAAAGCGAAGTGACGCCGGATCACGGTTTCAACAACTCATCGGAAAGCAAATGAGCCTTCAGCGCGAGATTGTGGGCGCGGTCGACGTCTCCCTCGGCGACAGCTTTCTTTGATTGTTCCATGAACTGCTTGATCTGGCTCACCATCTCCTGCTGGCTGGCATTGAGCTGATGTCCCTCGAGCTTCTTCAGGTTTTCCTCGGTAGCCACCCTGAGTTGCTCGGCGGTGAAGCGCTCGTACGAGGCCTGTGCGGCATTCGCGCCGGGGGTAAGCTGGACCGCCGGTTCGTCCGATCCTCCGTTGCGGACAACTTTCTTGGGAGGCGGACAGGGCTGCGAGGCGGCGGAATTTACCGCGGAGTTTGGCGCAGGTGCGGCCGCCGAGCAATTTGGCGTAGTCGTTTTCTTGCGATGGTGAGGTTTGGGAGCGGGCTTGGGTGAATTCCGAGTGTCCTGCGTCGGCGGCGTGGGAGTGGGCGAAGGTTGTGCGGGTGGCGCCTGCGATGAGCCGCCGGCCTGGCTTTCGGGCGTTTGGGACGCAAGGGTAAGCGTGCTCGGAGAACCCATGCTCAGAACGCTCAGAAGGCAGACGGCGAGGATTGCGGCCAGAGTCATCTTCGATATCCGTGTCATGCGGCTAAGCTGTTCGGATTTTACGCCTCGGAGAGTCGCAGCAGAAATCAAGTGGGCTCTGACATCGCCGCTTCAATGTGAGGACCGGCGGCGCGCTCCGAGGACAAGCTTGAGCCAGCGAGGGGAAGGCGAAAGCGGAACTTCGTCCCCTCGCCTTCTATCGATTCAAATTCCACCGATCCGTAATGCCACTGCAGGATCTGGTAAGTCTGCGCCAAGCCGATGCCGTTGCCGTCCCGCTTGGTGGTGAAGTAAAGCTCGAAGATCTTGTCCTGCACATCCCGGGCAATGCCCTCGCCTTGATCCGAGACCTCGGCGACCACTGCATCCTCGTCGCGGCGCGCCGAGATCGTGAGCGAGCCCCCTTGAGGCATGGCCTGGATTCCGTTGAGCGCCACGTTGAGAAGGGCCTGCTTCATGAAGTCGAGGTCGGCCTTGATGGGCAGCGGCTCCTCGGGCAGGTCGCGCTTGATGGTGACGCCATGCTGCTCCGCGTCCGGAGCGGCGAGCAGGGCCACGTCCTCGAGCACGCGGCGGAAGTCCACCTCTTCCAGGTGCAGCTCGCGAGCACGCATGAAGTCCACCAGAGTTTGTACCACCCGGTCGAGCCGGTGAATCTCGCTGCCAATGATGTCCATGTGGCGGCGGGTATCGGGGTCCAGTTGCGCCAGCTTGTTCTGCAACAGCTGCAAGTGGAGCACGATGGCATTAATGGGATTCTTCACCTCATGGGCCACGCCACCGGTGACACGGCCACTGGCCGAGAGGCGGCGGGACATCTCGATTTCGTCGCCGATGCGCCGGACCGATTCGGCGTCGCGCATGATCAGAAGAGCGCCGATTTGCGTGCTCTTTTCTTGTACAAAATCCAAAGAAACCTGGACGCGCCTGCCGGCGGCGGCGACCGACTCGCGCTGCAGGAGCGGACGCTTGTGCTCGAAAGCGTCGACCACCAGCGTGGCCAGGGAAGAATCGGTGGAGAAGATTTCCCGGGCGGTTCTGCCCAACAGTTCTGCCCGCGGCCTGCCCAGGAAGCGCTCGACCGGCGCGCTCACCAGTACCACGCGGGAGTCTCGCGTGAACAGCATCAAGCCATCCTGCAACTTGGACATGAGCTGGTCGACGTTGTCTTTCAGAGCGGAAAAAATCTCCTTGCTATCGCGCATCTGCCGGCCCAGATGGGCGATCTTCAGCGTGACCAGTCCGAGTTCGTCGTGTTCCGATTCGTCTCCTGAGAGTGCCTCGGTTGCACCCGAACCCAAGCTATCCAGGTTGCGGCTGATCTCCTTGAGCGGTCCGAGAGCGAGATTGGACACGCCGGCAGCCAGCAAGAGAGAGGCGAAGATCGAGGCAATCGAGAAATACATCGCGTGCAGGAGGCGCGGCGTGATTTCACTCTTGAGAAAGACCGTGGAAACCCCGGTGTGGATCGTGCCGAAGGGCGCTCCGTTGAGTTGCAGGGGGAAGCTCACGTCGTACACGGTGGCGGGGCGGTACACCAGGCGAAACTGTTCCCAGGCGCGAGCGGTCGTGACCGCGTAAAACTCCGGCCGTGGGGCGACCTGCTTGCCGAGCAATTGGGGATTGGTGTGGAGGAGCGCTTTGCCGTTCGCGTCCACCACGGAAGCATCGTAGATGAAGGGCCAAAGCGCCACCTCGGATTCGAGATTGTTCAAAAGATTGGTATCCATGGGCAGGTAGGCGGCGAGCGCGCGGCGCACCGCTGCCGGGTCATTGGTATCGATGGGCGTGCTGCTCAAATCCGGCAGATCATTTTCGGCGAAGTAAGCCAGTTGCTGGGTCAGGCGGCTGGCGCTTTCGTAGGCATTGGTGATGCGCTGACGAAGGATCTGCGTAATGTAGAGATAGGAGAACGCAGTCACCATCACGGTCACCATGAAGGTGATGCCGGTCACGATGATGGCTTTGCGTCGCATGAGAAACAGTTGCCGCCTGCCAGCGGCCAGTGGAAGCAACCGAGCCCCGGAAAGCGCCATTCATTCGCGGGTGAAAGGTTCCACCGCTTGCCGGTTCACTGGCAACCGCGAACCGGGCTAAGCCTCCTCCTTGTCAGCAGCCGCGTCCGGGGTGCTGCTGCCGTACTCCTTGAGTTTATTATGCAGGGTTTTCAAGCTAATGCCGAGAATTTCCGCAGCCTTCGTCTTGTTATTGCTGGTGGACTCGAGCGTTTTTAGAATGAGCATCTTCTCCGCCTCGCCCACGGTCGTGCCCACGCCCAGACGTACGGCGTCCGGGTCATTGGCGGCCGTACGCAAGGGGGCGTGGCCGAATCCGGGAGGCAGATGTTTGGTTTCGATCATGCCGCTGTCGCAGACAATCACGGCGCGTTCAATGGTATTGCGCAACTCGCGCACGTTACCCGGCCAGGAATAATTGTTGAACATATTCAGCACCGCTTCGCTCACCGCGGCGACTTTGCGGGAGTGCTTCGCGCTCATTTCCGACAAAAGAAGCTGGACCAGATCGGCAATATCTTCCTTGTGTTCCCGCAACGGGGGCATGTGGATGTTAAAGACGTTGAGCCGGTAATAGAGATCGTTGCGCAATTCCCCGCTGGCGACAGCATCGTCGGGAACTTTATTCGTGGCCGCCAGCACACGCACGTCCACCGCGGTTTCCACTTTGCTGCCCAGGCGGCGCAGCTTGTGGTCTTCGAGCACGCGCAGCAGCTTGGCTTGGGTTCCGACGGGCATTTCGCCAATTTCGTCGAGCAGGATGGTGCCCCCTTCGGCCAGCTCGAAGCAGCCCGTGCGCCGTTCCAGCGCTCCGGTGAAGGCGCCCTTTTCGTGGCCGAAGATCTCGCTCTCGATCAATGTTTCAGGAATGGCTGCGCAGTTGATGGCGACGAAGGGCCGCTCGCGGCGGGGACTCAGTTGATGGATGGTGCGAGCCACCAGTTCCTTGCCCGTGCCGCTGGCTCCGGTAATCAGCACGGACGCGGTGCTGGGCGCGACCAACTCGATGAGCCGGAAAATCTCCTGCATCTTGCGCGATGCCCCCTTGAGCTGGCCCAGGGAGCCGGAATCCCGCAGCTTGCGCCGGGCACTCTCCAGTTCCGCGCGGGTTCCGAGCAGCGCGGCTGCGTTTTGCAGCATGGTGCGCAGGCGGTTCGTGTCGATCGGTTTGGTGATGTAGTCATAAGCGCCCATGCGCATGGCTTGCACGGCACTATCGATGGTGCCCTGCGCCGTGACTAGAATGACTGCCATGGCCTGGGATTGCTCCCCCAATCGTTCGAGCAGTTCGATGCCTCCCATGCGCGGCATCTTGAGATCGGTAACGACAATGGACGGATTCGATTGCGCCGCTTTCTCCAAGCCGTCCACGCCGTCGCGGGCGGTTTCGGCGCGATACCCCCAGGAGGAAACCAACTCGGCCAGACCCGTGCGCTCGTTTTCTTCGTCTTCGACGATTAGTACCTTTTCGTGGCTCATCCCTTAGTTCGTGCCCACTGCTTGAGTGGTTTTGTTCTGCCCACTGCTGTGTCAGCAACGAGACTACAACCATACCGGTCAGCTTCCCGTCGGGCAAGGGAGGGAGGCNNTAATTGTAATGTCAATTTGAGACGGCCGAACGCGGAAAATCTGTTGTCATACTAGGCAATTCTTGAAAATCAGTCTTTCGCTTTAAGATTGCAGTGGGTTAGAATTGCCCTTCCCGGTGTGCAGTCCAGTGCAAGCTTTGAACATTTTTTTTCGCTTCGGCGCGGCCGGGCGCAGCAAAGCGCAGATACACCGCGCTAACTATTGGAGGACGGAATGTCACTTTGTTCGGAACTGCGGAACGGTCGGATCGCAGCCGGCCTGTTGATTGCTCTGGCAGTAACGCTGGTCTCNNGTACCGGACATGACCAAGGGAGGAGGCGCCGCCTTCACTTACAATTTCGATCCCCATTGGGGAGCGGAATTCGATGTGGGGGTGAACGGGGGGAGCAGCAACCAACCGTCAGCGCCGTACGAGAGCACATTTTCGGTCGGGCCCCGCTTCATCTGGCGCACAGAGGGTGCGAATTTCTTCTTGCATTCTTTGGTAAGTCTGAATCGCGTAAGCGTTTACGGCCTCGGCTCGAACAATGGAATTGGAGCCATTCTGGGCGGCGGTATGGATTTGCCATTTCCCAACAAGCATTTCGCCTGGCGTCTGTTTGAAGCCGACTACGTCTGGGGCAAGCACAACTATGCTGATTTCGTTGCCGCCAATTTTCCCGATCTCCGGCGTCCTTCGTTTGAAGGTGTCCGCCTGCGCACCGGGCTGGTCATTAGCTGGGGTGGGGAGCCGGAGCTAACACCGGCCGCCAGTTGCTCGGTGCAGCCCAGTGAAGTGATGGTGGGTGAGCCCATCACCGCGACAGTCGCGATCAGCAACTTCAAACCCAAGCATACGGTCACGTATGCCTGGACCGGCAACGGAGGTCAGATTACCGGGAAAGACACGACCGCCCAGATCGACACTAATGGCGCGGCACCCGGCAACTACACCGTCACCGCCCATGTGACCGACGCCAAAGAGAAAAAGAACAACGAGGCGAGCTGCTCGGCTAGCTTCACGGTGAAGCCGCTGCCGCCGAAGAATCCGCCCACCATGAGCTGCTCGGCCAGTCCGACCAACGTGCAGTCCGGGGCGAGCGTGACCGTAAACTGCAGCTGCAGCAGCCCGGATGGCGTTCCCGTCACGGTCGCAAACTGGACGGCGAGCTCTGGAAACATTTCCGGCCGTGGCAATTCGGCCACCCTGGACACCACTGGCACATCGCCCGGTATGATCACCGTCGGCGCTAGCTGCACCGACTCGCGCGGTCTGACCGGACCAGCCTCGACCCAGGTGACAGTAGAGAATCCGCCACCGCCACCCCCGAAGGCGTCGAAACTCAGCGAGTGCGACTTCCCCAACAACGTCAAGCCGTGGCGCGTCGACAACACCTGCAAGGCCATCCTGGATGACGTAGCCAAGAACCTGCAGCAGAACCCCGACAACAAGCTGGTGATCGTCGGGAATGCAGAGCCGACCGAAAGACGCAAGAATCTGGCGGCAGAACGCGCCGTCAATTCCAAAGCGTACCTGGTGGGTGGCGAGGCCAAGCAGGGAATTGATCCCAGCCGCGTCGAAGTGCGCACCGGCAGCGCTGGCAGCAAGACGGCCGAGTACTGGATCGTGCCTCCGGGCGCGACCTTCGACTCGACCGGCTCTGAACCGGTGAACGAGGCTAAAGTGCCAGCGGTTCCGGATCATCCCAAGCCGCGGGCCAAGAAGAAAACGCACTAACGTCGGAACTAGCGTCAGAGAGCCGGTCGGCGATGTCGACCGGCTCTTTTTTAGCGTGTCCTTCAGTAACTTGCTGGCCGCCGGGTTACACTGTCAGGCTAGTGTGGGCTTCCAACTCTCTCGCTCGGGGACGAAACGTTTATGAAATCAGCTTGCCTTAGGCTGCTGGCGATGTTGATGTTGGGTTCAATATGCGCGGCTGGCGCGGGTACTCGCCAATGGGCCGTTCTGGGTCCAGACGGAGGCGACGTCCGCAGCCTAGCCTTTGATCCGCACGACCCGAACCGCATTTTCCTGGGCACAAGCACGGGGGTGATCTTCGTCTCCGAGGATGGTGGCCATCGCTGGTCGCGATTTGCCAAACTGGGAAGTGGCGACGATTATGTGCTCGATCACATTGCCATCGATCCCCACAACTCCGAAACCATTTTCGTGTCCGCCTGGAGCGTGCAAGATCAGAGTGCTGGCGAAATTTTCCGCAGTAACAACGGTGGCAAAGACTGGGAACCTCTGGCGGCTATGCACGGCAAGTCGGTGCGCGCCATGGCGGTTTCGGCTTCCGATCCCAAGGTCGTAGTGGCGGGTGCCCTCGATGGCGTCTACCGCAGCCGCGACGGCGGAAATGTTTGGGAGCACATTTCTGACACAGGCATCAAGAACATCGAGTCCATCGCCGTCGATCCCAAAGACGCGAACGTCGTCTACGCCGGCACCTGGCACCTGGCGTGGAAAACCAGCGACGGTGGCGCCAACTGGCAGCACATCAACAAAGGCATGATTGACGATTCCGACGTCTTCTCCATCATCGTCAGTTCCGCAAATTCTTCCGAGGTCTTCGCCAGCGCCTGCTCCGGCATTTACAAGAGCACGAGCGGCGGCGATCATTTCGAGAAGATTCAGGGCATTCCCTTCAGCGCGCGGCGCACGCGCGTCCTGAAGCAGGATCCGAGCAACCCGGCGGTGGTCTATGCCGGCACCACCGAGGGTCTGTGGAAGAGCGTCGACGAGGGCAAGACCTGGAAGCACATGACCACTTCAGAAGTGGTGGTGAACGATGTGCTTATCGATCCGCGCAATTCGCAGCGTGTACTGCTGGCGACGGACCGCAGCGGCGTGCTGGCCAGCGATGACTCCGCCGCCACCTTCTCTACGTCCAACCGTGGATATAGCCACCGTTACGTGAGCGCCATCCTGCCCGACAGCAAAGAACCGAACATGCTCTACATCGGCGTGGTGAACGACCGCGAGTTCGGCGGCGTGTTCTCGACTCACGACGGCGGACAAAGCTGGCAGCAGACTAGCTCAGGCCTGGACGGGCGCGATGTGTTCACGCTGAAACAAGCCAGCAACGGAACCCTGGTCGCTGGAACCAATCGTGGCCTGTTTGCACTGGCCCCGGGCAGCGCGACCTGGCATCCCATCAACAATGTTGTAGTGGTGAAGACGGCCTCGCATACCGTGAAGTTGAAGAGTGGCAAGAGCAAGACCGTGACTTCCAGCTCCAGCACCCACTCCACTCTTGAAGGCCGCGTCAGCGATACCGACCTTGCATCGAGCCGCTGGTTTGCGGCGACTTCCGTCGGACTTTTCACCAGCAAGGATCAGGGCAAGGTCTGGATGGGCGGCCCTATCGCAGGTCAGCAGGACTTCGTTTCAGTCGAGGCTCAGGACGGCCTGGTGGTCGTCGCGACCCGCTCCAGCGTGCTGATTTCTCAGGATGCGGGCACGGCTTGGCAGCCCGCCCCAGTGGCTTCGTATCCCATTAATGTTCGCAGCGTGACCGTGGCGCCAGATGGCCAGATCTTTGTGGCCACTCGCCAGGGCGCCTTCCACAGCGCCGATTCGGGCAAGAGCTGGGACCACGTGGCGGCGGGATTGCCGGACAAGGACATCACTTCCGTGACCTACGACGGCACCCATAAACGGCTACTTGCGACCAGCGGCCAGACCGGTGTGGTCTTTGAGAGCAGCGATGGCGGCAGCACATGGCAGCGTGGACCGGATTCCGGCTTCCCACTGCGCCGCATCAGCGTGATGCACGGGCACTACGTCGCGGCGACTCCGTTTGATGGTGTGATCGCGCAACCGGAAAACGAAGCGCAGAGCGCCAGCGCCAGCGGCGGTTCCAACTAGCGTTTTCAACCCAAATCCTTTCGCGGGCGAACCGTGCTCAATCGCGATCTCCGAAGCAAACGGTCGGAGATCGTGCAACATCTACACGGATGGCCCGCCCTGATCTCCGTATGTCCTTGATTCCCCTCAAAGATGGTCTGGTATTCCACTTGCCACTTACCCCAACGCATAAAGTCGGGCGACGATGTACACCATGGCAAGACTTCGAGGCGATCGGGAGCGGGCGTCCGCACTCGTCGCGTTTTGTCTGTTTCTGAGCCTGTGCCAGGGATGCGTTCGCTCCGAGCCTTTGCGCCCGAGCGATGCAGGTTCCGAGGCCAGTCAACAAAAGCTTCCGTTCCATCCTGAAGCTGATCAGGCTTTAGCCAGCGACGGCGCGCATCCGGCAGTCTCGCCCGACACGAAACTGACCAGAACTCTGCCTTTTCGGACCGGGCCGCACATGAACACTTTGCCCTCCGGAACTCTCCTCACCGTGCAAATGGAAAACACTCTTTCCACTGGTGAAGTTCGTGCCGGCGACACATTTATAGCGTCTGTCGCCGCCCCCCTCACGATTGACGGGGATCCGCTCATTGAGCCTGGCACCGTGGCCACGGGACACGTCGAGTCCGTGCGTGCACATGCGGGTTCGGGCTACTTCGAGCTGACCCTGACCGCGATCACCGTCGACGGCAGACAACTTCCCCTTCAGACCTCGAGCCTGTTTGCCCGGGGAACCTTCGAGCAGTCAGACGGGGTTCGAGTGCAGAAGGGCCGGCGTCTGACATTCCGCTTGATATCTCCGGTCACGATTAACGATCCGAACTCCTTGGCTGATCGCCAATCCCTGCGCCCTGCCAGCGAATAAAAGGTCTGCATTCCTTCCGGACGCCCGGCCTTGCCGAAGGTTTTCAACTGCGAATTGTTTTCCCCGATACCGCAGAAACAAGTTTTTTTCAAGTTTTCCACAGGTTTTCCCCCGATTTTGAGTGACCTGTTGCATTTCGCAATCAGATTGCCCCCCTGTCGTGAGGCAGAACTCGGAAGGCGGACGAAGGGTCGCGCTGACTCATGGCTCCCGTCGGGGGAGCACGGAGCTATCCCGTGGCCCATCGTGGCGTTCTTTTGCGGGGATCGCCCCAGGCCACAGCAGGGGTGTTGAACGCCGCAACTCCAAATCGGAGGCCAGGTTCCCCGGCAGGACCGCGAGCGTTTCGTAACCCCAAAAAAGTCATCCGCTATCGCTCTCTAACCCTCGTATTTTCAATGTCTTCGGCTAGTGCCTCGGGTGCTGTCGAGAGCGCATGATTCTACTCATGACTCCTTCGGCACGCGGCCAAACCTGTGCTGCCACGTCAAAGAAGCCACCGCCGGAGAGACCCTACTCCGCGGTTGCTCTCGGTCCGTTCCTTTAGAGAACCAGCCCGAAGAAAGCGACCAGGTGCTTGAGCATCTGGACACCGCCGTGCCCGAGGTTCCCGCCCCCGCCCCGGAAAAGATCCGTATGATCGGACAATATGATCGGACAATCTCGCTCGCGACCTGCGGCTAAGGCTGAGCGTGAACGGATCGGCGGTTCTTGGGAGCTCTGATAATTCTGCCTGCGAAATGCCTCCTCCCCCGTCCCCAGTCACAACCCATCCCTGTCGAAGACCTGGCCGGCGCNNCCAGCGCAACACGGCGGGGCGCCGCATCGGATCGCGCGTCCTGTACGCTCCCGGAGGCACTGTGCACATTCTGGTCACAGCCGATACGATGTCCGGCTCTTGGACCTACACCCGCGAGCTGGTCACAGGACTGGTCACTCGCGGCGTCCGGGTCACGCTCGTTAGCTTCGGCGAAATCCCCTTGCCCGACCAGACCGCATGGATGGACCTTCTCCACGGCCTCGAGTATCGCCCCACCGCCTTCCGCCTGGAGTGGATGGACGACGCGCCAAACGATCTGCCCGAATCGTCTGAGTACCTCGCCAACCTGGTTCGCGAGGTTCTGCCCGACTTGCTTCATCTCCACCAGTTCTGCCACGCCGACCTTGCCCTGGACATCCCGCGTGTGGTGATGGCCCACGGTGACCTCATCAGTTGGACCCAAGCCGTTCACGGTTGCAGTCCTCGCCCCACGCGCTGGCTGAAATGGTATCGCGATACCATCGTCCGCGGCATTGCCGCCGCCGATGCCGTGGTCGCGCCTTCCGCCTGGATGCTCGACACCCTTCGCGCCACCTACACCCGGCCGCGCCGCGAGGTTGTCATCTATCCCGGCCGCAATCCCATCTTCTTCAATCCCTACGTCAGCAAAGACGATTCCGTGCTCTCGGTCGGCCGCCTGCTCGACGCCGGAAAGCAGGTCTTTCTCCTCACGCAATGCGCCCATCCCTTCTCGGTGTGCATCGTAGGCGCGGAGCAAACCGTTCCCCTGCCGCGCATTCCCATCCGCGCCGATGTGAAGGTCTCAACCGATCAGAGNNGCCACTTCGCGCTATGAGCCGCTCGGCATGGCCCCTCTTGACGCCGCCTTCTCCCGTTGTGCGATCGTTGCCAACGATATCCCCAGCTTTCGCGAGGTCTGGGGCGACGCTGCCCTCTACTTCCGCACGAACGACGCCAGCAGTCTGGCGGAGACCCTTCGCCAGCTCGACGCCGACCGTGCCCTGCGCCGCGCCTATTCCGATCGCGCCTACACCCGCGCCCGCGAACGCTTTACCACCAAACGCATGATCGACGACTACCTCGAGCTCTACCGTTCTCTGGTCTCAGCCAGTACCCTGGCCGCCTGATGAGAGCGAGATAAGGACGCCCCCGAGTTCAGTCGGGCCGCCAATGCCCCCGATCCGTCGCGCCTTCAGGTGCTGAGGGCAATGTGGAANNACGTACACTATATGTCGCCTAGCATAAACGCCGACACCCATAACGACGACCGCTTCGAAAACCTCCGTCAGGAGCTCCGCCGCGGCAGCCTTCCCCTGGCAGTTCTCGCGGCCTTGCGCACGGAACACTATGGCTACACCCTGCGCAAAACCCTGGCCGATCATGGCATGGCCATCGACGAAGGCACCCTCTACCCGCTGCTTCGCCGCCTTGAGACCCAGGGCCTGCTGGTCAGCCAGTGGCGCGAAGAAGACAAGCGCAACAAGCGTTTCTACCGTCTCTCGCCCGACGGCAAATTGATCCTCAAACAGTTGTTGATCGAGTGGAAAAGCATTCACACATCTCTGGAAAACATTTTCTAGGCACACTTAGGAGCACCGTCATGGCACTCGTCGATCGTTACCTCCAAGCCGTCAAATTCTGGCTGCCGCGAAAGCAGAAGGACGACATCATTGCGGAGCTTTCTGAAGACCTTCGCTCCGAGATCGAAGATCAGGAAGCCGCACTCGGCCGCAAGCTCACCGACACCGACGTCGAGCCCATCCTCAAACGCTGTGGTTCTCCCATGGCCGTGGCCGAACGCTGTCTGCCACAGCGATCGCTGATCGGCCCCGCACTGTTTCCCATCTACAGCATGGTCATACGAGCGCTCCTCATCTACTTCTTGCTCCCCTGGCTGCTCCTCTGGCTGGGCATCACCATCTTTTCCCCGGATTTTCGCGCGGATCATCCCGGCGCCGCGCTATTCGCATCGCTCGAGCCCTGGTGGCTGGCGTGCACCTATTCGTTATTCTTCAACACCCTGGTCTTCGCGCTCCTGGATCGCTCGCAAGCGCGCTCGCACCTCGTAAACCATTGGAACCCTCGCGCCCTCCCTTCCGAGCGTGACCATAACCGCATCTCTCGCGGCGCGACCCTGTTCGAACTGACGATCACCGTCGCGACTCTTGCTCTCTGGGTCCAGCTCGATACCTTCCACCGCGTGTTCCACATCTTCGGCGTGACCATCACGCTGTCCTCCCACTGGCCCTGTTTTTTCTGGGGATTGGTGGCGCTCACCCTGGCGGGCATCGGCATCTCTGGTCTGCATCTTTCGACCGCGCGCTGGACCCGTCTAAGCGCCAGTCTCCGCCTCGTCATCGATGGCTGCGCTTGGGGATTGATCTACTGTCTGTGCCGAAGCCAACCTCCTCGAATCGCTCAGCGGAAGCGATGTTGGTTCTACCGAGGCCGCCAAACTCGTCAACTCCCTAAACTTCTGGATGGCAAGCTCAGCCGTTTGGGTGCTGGTAATCGGTNNNNCCACCCCCGCTTAGTGATATCTTTTTAGCCTTACTAGAAACTCGTAAGGTTGGAGGAATCAAAATCATGGCTCAGGTAAAGATCACAATCCGTCCCAACGGCCCCTATCGCGTGGAGGCGCCCGAGGGTTCGATCGAACTCGTCGACGTCAACGGAAACCAGTTCGACCTCACCGGCAAGCCCGCTTTCTCTCTCTGCCGCTGCGGCGGCTCGACGAACAAACCTTTTTGCGACGGCACTCACAGCAGCATCGGCTTCCAGGGCGCAGAACTCGCAGTCAAGAAAGCTGAGGGCTAGTTCCGGACTGGAGATCCAATCCCCTCTGTGATCCCGACCGGAGCGGAGCGAAAGCGAGCAAGATCAAGGGACCCTGCTTTCTTCGTGCTTTCGCGCCTTTTCGCGGGCCGAATTCATCGACGAGGGAAGGGGTATGCTGCAGCCGCCGTTGGCAAGCGCCCGCACTCGCTCGGAGCCGTGGAGAAGCTCTTGGCGAGGGCCTTTTTGAATTTCGCTGAGCTGCGTAAAAGACACGCCCGCTGTCGGCAACCTGTTGATTCTATGTGTCTTGCGACTTCTATGGCTTTAAGAATGGATGTACAAATGGTCCAGGTGGAATGTTCAGGACCAGGTTCCGGTTCGAACGGGCAGACGATTCGGAGGGCCTCTGAGCGACTTAGGCGACCGCCAACCGGGTAATCGTGAACCGGGTGATCGTGAACTCGGCATGAAGCGCAACATCACGCGCCGTGATTTCCTCGACGGTGTGGCTGTGATTGCAGGCGCTCGCTTGATGCCCTGGCACCTGTTCGCCGCGGGCGAGGTCGATCCTGAGCAGTCGCCTGACTACTATCCGCCCGCGCGCACCGGACTGCGCGGCAGTCATGCCGGCTCCTTCGATGCCGCGCACGCCCTGCGGGACGGCACCTTCTGGGACACAGCCGGAGCGCCCGCAGACACCGGCGAGACCTACGACCTCGTCGTCGTGGGCGGCGGCATCAGCGGCCTCTCCGCCGCCCACTTCTATCGCAAGGTGGCAGGCGCAAACGCGCGCATTCTTATCCTCGACAACCACGACGACTTTGGCGGACACGCCAAGCGCAATGAATTCCAGGCGGGCCAGAGAACACTTCTCGGCTATGGGGGCACGTACTCAATCGAGAGTGCGGAACCTTATAGCGCGGTTGCGAAAAGCCTAATTGAAGAATTGGGAATCGACGTGACCAGCTTCCCAAAATATCTGGAGAGAGATCTCTACGGTTCCCTGGGGCGGGTTCCCAAGATCTTCTTCGACAAAGAGACCTTTGGTAGCGACAGACTGGTGGACGATCCGTGCCCATTTCCAGGTGGCGAGACCTACGATCTCGCGGTCGCCGGGCCCGATGCCTGGGCGCACTTCCTGGCCGAGGCGCCAA
Organism: Acidobacteriaceae bacterium; assembly: GCA_003156615.1. The sequence goes on from PMHI01000321.1 coordinate 22,006, forward strand.
TTGCAGAGCAGGCGCGCCGGGACGTGTCGCGCCTGTGCCGGGAGAGGAAAGACTATCTTCCACAACTCAATGCCGAACAGAAAAAGGCGCGCTTGGCGCGCATCAGCTACGCGCAGTTCTTGACCGAACTGGCAGGCGTCCATGGAGACGTGATACGCCTCTACCAAACCCTTTCTCAACCTCTGTTTGGGGTGGGCATTGAAGCGGTTGCCGCGCTGGACGCATCGGATGCAGGATATCCGGGCTTTAGCGGGATGAGCCTTGGCGCGGAGGCGCTCGACAACGAGCGAAAATATTTCTTTCACTTTCCCGACGGCAATGCCAGCATTGCGCGCTTGCTGGTGCGCCGGCTGATCCCGGAGGCCATGCCTGGCAACTCCACCACCGATATCGTTACCGCCCGGGCGAACTACGCGAAGCTCGATGAGAAAGGCTCGGCCCTCCGCATTCGATTGAACAGCACGGCGGTGCGGGTGAGGCATCTAGGCGCGACGAGCCCAGCTGATCCGGCGCGGGCCACCGAAGTTGAGGTCGCCTATGCCCGCGACGGCAAGCCATATACCGTCAGAGGCAAGCATGCCATCCTGGCTTGCTGGAACATGATGATTCCGTACCTCTGCGAAGAGTTGCCGGATGCGCAGAAGGAAGCGCTGGCCTTCGCAACCAAGGTCCCACTGTTGTATAGCAATGTGCTGCTGCGTAACTGGACTGCGTTTCAGAAGCTGGGAGCGAATTCCATCTACGCTCCGGGCGGTTACCATACCAACGTCAACCTGGATCTACCGGTAAGCATCGGGGG
>PMHI01000281.1:0-6288 GCA_003156615.1 Acidobacteriaceae bacterium
ATAACTTGACCGAGGGATTCGCTTTGAAGGGGCGCAATGGGCGGCTCGGCTTCGAATCGGCAGCTAAGTTTTGCAAGGGTGCGGCTTCCGGCCGCGCCGTAACGGCCGACAAATCAATCGCGCTAGCGGGTCGTCGATTCCCTCGAAACTGGACGTTTCTTCCACAGCCTAACCCCTTGATTCCATCGATGTGCCTAGGACGCACTCGATGAGTCAACACCTTTGCCCACAGAAATTTGTGATTTTGAAATGTTCCAGTCGAACATTCCGCACGATGTTGCCACCGGAAGACTAGGCAGGATACGGCACCTTATCGCATCGTTTCTTCAATCTCGGAGATCCAATCCGGGCGCTTCAACACTTCCCGCGGCTTGGGACCATCGGCCGCTCCCACAATCCCGTCCTGCTCCATCAGGTCGATCAGATGCGCGGCGCGCCCGTAACCAATGCGCAGGCGCCGCTGCAGCAGGGAAGTGGAGGCTTTCCCAAACTCCACCACCAGCTTCACCGCATCCTGATACAACGGATCCTCCTCGCCGCCGCTCTGTGATCCCTCAATCCCACCGCTGCCGCCGCTCCCGGTCTCGCCTTCGTCTCGTGGAGCTTCGAGGAATTGCTGCTGGTATTCCGCCGCGCCTTGCGCCTTCCAGAACTCCACGACCGCCGCAATCTCTTTCTCTGTGACCAACGGTGCGTGCAGCCGATGCACTCGCGCCGACCCCGATGGCAGATAGAGCATGTCGCCCTTGCCCAGCAGCGCTTCGGCGCCGTTGGCGTCGAGAATGGTTCGCGAATCCACCTTGGTCGCCACCCGGAAAGAAATCCGCGCCGGAAAGTTCGCCTTGATCAGCCCCGTAATCACATCCACGGAAGGACGCTGCGTTGCCAGCACCAAGTGAATGCCCACCGCGCGCGCCATCTGCGCCAGCCGCGTGATCGACTCTTCCACGTTACTCGAATCGAGCATCATCAGGTCGGCCAATTCGTCGATGATGATTACGATGTAGGGAAGGGGCGTGTCGTCGGAGTCTTCTTCAAACAAGCTCGGCGTGCCCCCGTTGTCAAACAACCGGTTGTACTGGTCGATATTGCGCACGCCCTTGGCAGCCAAAAGCTTCAATCGGCGTTCCATCTCGCGCACCGCATTGCGCAACGCATTCGCCGCCAGCTTTGGTTCGGTGATGATCGGTGTATGCAGATGCGGCACGCCTTCGTAGTTGCCCAACTCCAGCCGCTTCGGATCCACTAGAATCAGGCGCACCTGATCCGGCGTCGCCTTGTACAGAATCGACATGATGAAGGCATTGATCGCCACGCTTTTGCCCGATCCCGTGGACCCGGCAATCAGCAGGTGCGGCATGCCGTTGAGGTCCGCCGTGACAATGCGCCCGTTGATGTCCTTGCCCATCGCCAGCGTCAGTTTCGACTTCGAGCCCATAAATTCCTGCGACTCGATGTTCTCGCGCAGCCAGATGATTTCGCGCTCGCGGTTCGGAACCTGAATGCCCACGGTCGATTTCCCGGCCATGCGCTCGATCAGAATGCTCTCGGCCTTCAGAGCCAGGCAAAGGTCATCGGTGAGGTTGGTGATGCGGCTGTACTTGATTCCGGCATCGGGCTTGAACTCGAACGTGGTGACCACGGGACCAGGATTGATTTGCGTGATCTGCCCATGTACGTCGAACTCGGCATACTTCTCCGTGAGCACCTGCGCCAGCATCTTCAATTCGTCGGCATCTACAACCTGCTGCTCGTCAGGACGCTGCAACAGGCTGCTCGAAGGCAGCTTGTAGCCGCCCGCGATCCGCGGCATCGTCGTCTTCGGCTTGTGATCGCTGTCGGCACGCTGCATCACTTCCGGAGCAATCCCGGCTTCGGCTCCGGCCGTCGATGATAAAGACGCCGCCAGAATTCCGCCCGTCGTCGCCGGAGCATCTTCTGTGACCTCAGCTGCCAGCATGCGCTCAATACCGGTGCGGCGAGGTTCTGCCGAAGCCCTTGCCGGTTCGATCGGTTCGACCGCCTGCCGCGATGGGATCAGTTGCGTCTTCACCGTCGGTTTCGAAATCCGCCGTTTGTCGAGTTCCTTCTGTTGTCGCCGCTTGGCGCGTTCCTCTTGCCAATCCTGATAGCGGTTCCACAGCGCAGTCACGAACGCAAACCGCGTCGGCGCCCACAGTCGGACCGATGAGAACGAGAATGCTGTCGAGAGATAGAGCGCGACCGCCAGCACGCTGGCACACACGATGTAGGCGCCCGCCACGTTTAAGTAGTGGATCAGCAAATCGCCGACAACCCGTCCCAGCAAACCTTCGATCGGCATCGCATTCAACCACCGCAACTGCTCGGGCAGCAGGGCCAGCAGCGCGGGGATGAAAACCACCAGCCAGATTCCTCCTAGACTCTTCGCCACAGGAGATTGAATCTTCCGCGAAGCAAACCAGCGGATTCCAAGCATCGCGGGAAAAACCGGCAACAGAAAAGCTCCGATACCGAAAAACTGCAGTGTCAGATCCGAGATCAGCGCTCCGACCACGCCGATCCAGTTGCGGGCGGCGTGGGTTCCGGTCAGCACGGAGGCGCTATTCAGGGAAGGATCGAGCGGCGAATACGAAGCCAGCGCGAGGAAGAGGAGGAGCGCAGAGACGCACAACAGGAATCCGATCAGCTCATTCAGCCGCCGGTTGCCCGTAGGGAAAAAGATACTTGCCAGAAAACGCATGAGGGCCGTTTTTAACACCGGGCAAGAAACAGTCCCGTGCCGCAAATCGGCCAGAGCCTTATTATTATGCCAAGAAGCCGCGACTGCGGCAATGCCGGAATTGGGAAGGAGTGTACAGTTGGCTTCCTGTCGAAATCGCCGCACCTGAGGCCGACTGACGGCTTGGCCCGTATCCCCATGTGCTTACGCGAGATGCCACATGTACGCGAGCGCGATCACGACGATGCCGAACACGATGCGGTACACGATGAACACCCGCAGACTGGAGGATTGCAGATAGCGAATGAGCCAGGCGATTGTAGCGTAACCGACAATCGCCGAAACAACGATGCCAACCAGGAACGGCGACTGCATCCCTGGCGGCAGGCCTTCCTTTTGAAGTTCGTGCGCTTTCAACAGCGCCGCGCCGGCGATGATCGGAGTCGAAAGCAGAAAGCTGAAGCGAACCGCGGCATCGCGGGTCATGTTGCGGAACAATCCTGCGGTGATGGTTGCGCCGGATCGTGAAACGCCTGGCATCAGGGCAAACGCCTGCGCCATACCGACGACCAGCGCATCGACGAAAGAAATGCGGCTTAGTGGCTTCTCCAGTTTGCCGACCTTTTCTCCCAGCCACATGAGAAGCGCAACCAAGATCAACGCGGCCGCAATCAGGACGATGTGTTCACGAAAATAATCCTCGGCGGAATGCTCGAGAAGCTTGCCCGCAATGGCTCCGGGAATCGTCGCCAAGGCCAGAAACCACAGGAGCAGGCGTTCATCCTTGCGCTCCTCGAGGGTCAGGTTCGCGTCCGAACCGCCAGCTTCGGAAAAGCGGACGATCTTCCCTCCCAGGGCCGCGCGGATAATCTGAAACCAGGTGCGGCGGAAGTAGAACAGTACTGAGAGCAAGGTGCCGAAATGCAGTGCGACGTCGAAGGTGAGCTCATGGGCCGGGGAAAGCTCGTTCCAGCCGAGCAGCCGCCGCACAATAATGAGGTGTCCCGAACTGGAGACGGGGATGAATTCCGCCAGCCCCTGAATAATGGCAAGAACCACAGCTTGATAGATTGGCAAAGTTAGTCCGCCGCGTTTCCGTATGTCGGAATGCCTTGTTGAATGTAAAAGACAAGTCGCTGTGCGCGCAAGGCCCAAGGGCTTTGGCCGTACTGGGTGACGACTTTCTGCGCCAGTTCCAGGGCACGATCCTTGGATTCGGCGGACTTCTTCTGATTAGGCTCTGTCCTGTAGATTTCGATCAGCGCCGAGCGGCGCCATGCCGCGTTATACAAAGCTTCCGGCGCATCGGGAGATTGCGGATGATCCTTGGCATAGTTCTCGTAGAGCTCGGCTTCTTTGTCTGGGCATTTCGACAGCCCCTCCCATTCGCCGCAGAGCTTGTTTTCGAGAAGTCGGAAAGCAGCCCGGTCAGCCCACTTCGTGCCGGGGTATTTCTTGATCACCAGCTTCATCCACTCTTCTTGCATTTGTCCCCGCATGTAGGCTTGGCGTTCGCGCGCAGAAGGCCGCGTCATTATGTCGGCCCTCTCGATTTGCCAGCGTGTGTCGGCCGCGCGATAGAGCGCCTCGGCAGCCAGCGGCGAGGTGGGCATCAGATCGTACACACGATAGTAAAGCCGCATCGCATCCTGGGCCGCATCGCGACGTCCCCGGCGAGTGCTGGCCTGGTCTTCGGAGTCCGCGGCTTCACCAAAGATAATCCGGTCGCCGTCTTGAGTTGTGGCGCCTACGAACGCTTTGCTGGAAACCCAGCCTGTGACAGCCTTGCCTTCCTCTTCTTCTTCGGTCGCCCCTTCGTCGTGGCGCGGCTCGACCAGAATCGCTTCCACATGAACCCAGTCGCGGGTCGTGTCGAGAATGACCAGCTCGCGCCCACGTCCCGCCTCCCCCAGCTTGGCGGCGTCCGCGCTGGGTGCGACGCGGATGGTTTCTTCATGCACCAGCGTTCCGCGCTGGGCCTGCGCCATGGCGAGTGGGGTGGAAAGCAGGATGGCTGTGGCGATCGTAAACGCGGCGATCCTTAATGTTGAAAGCGGTGCGGATTGTAGTTTCATGACATTTTGGGTGCTGGGAGTGCGGTGAATCTGATCATTGCGTAAGAATGGGCTTGGGTAGGACGCGGTTGCAAAACCGTTCGCTTTTATTTTTGCGTCCCCGCCGCCGGATGTTCAACGGGTACAGGTTAGTGCTCGTGTTTCACAGTGGTCAAGCAGAATCGGCCTCCGCAGCCAGCTCGCCTGCCGCCGGTTGGAATGCGTTAGCAACTGGTAGGATTGCTAACAGGTCCGGGCTTGCGTTCCGATGACATCCTTAACGATATTCGGCTTGTTTGCGGTAACCGCGATGCTGGTTTGCTACGCCTTAGAAGATCGGAGCCGATGGTTCATCCTTGCCTTTGCCGGAGCCTGCTTGCTCGGCTCCGTCTACGGCTTCTTGCAGGGAGCGTGGCCGTTCGGATTAGTCGAGGCCGTGTGGTCTGTGGTCGCGATACGGCGCTGGGCGCTGGCCGTACGTTCCAAGTGATCCGTTCCTGGTGGTGCGACACCGCCATTTTCGCCGCGGTTCTATTCGTTACAGCCCCGCACGTGATCTAACGTTTCCGACCAGAAGGCGGCGACAGATGCTGAGTCCTGTACTCTGTAGTCATCTCCCACGTTCAACCGCGACGCAATTGTTCCAACATCTCAGGATCGATGTTGCCGCCGCTGATGATGGCGACATTCAGATTGGTCTTCGGAAGCTGGTCGCTGCGGAACAGGAAGGCGCCTACGGCCACGGCTCCGCTGGGCTCGGCTACGGTAGCGGGGTTCGAAGCCAGCAGCCGGACCGCTTCGCGAATTTCATCTTCGGTTATGGTTACGATATCGTCCACGTAGAGCCGGATGTGCTCGAAGTTGATGGAGCCGACGCTTTGCGTGCGCAGCCCGTCGGCGATGGTGCGCGAAACCTCACTGGCAGGGAACTGAACGATCTTTCCGGCGCGCAAGCTGGCCTGTGCATCGCCTGCCAGTCGGGGCTCTACGCCGATTAGCCTGATCGAGGGCTTGCTCAATTTAATGGCCGCAGCCACGCCGCTGATCATGCCTCCACCGCCCACCGGCACGAGCACCGTTTCCACCTCCGGCAGGTCCTCGAGAATTTCCAGTCCCATCGTCCCCTGGCCGGCGATGATCTGCTCGTCGTTGTAGGGGGGAACGATCACGTATCCATGCCGCGCTGCCAGCTCTTCGGCCTTGAGCTGACGCTCAGCGCTGCCCGGGCCCACGATGACGATCTCGGCGCCCAGCGCCGCCGTGGCCTCGCGCTTGATCGCCGGAGCGTTCTCCGGCATCACGATGACGGACCTCACGCCCAGCGCCCGCGCCGCATAGCCCACGCCCTGTGCGTGGTTGCCGCTGGAATAGGTGATGACTCCGCGCTTGCGGTCTGCTTCCGACAGCGAGGCAATCTTGTTGTAAGCCCCGCGAAGTTTGAAGGCGCCAATGGGCTGCTGGTTCTCCGGCTTCAGGAAGAGGCGGCGAACCCCGGCTTCTCCATGATGGAATTCGATCAGGCGCGTGCGCAGG
>PMHI01000281.1:6341-10890 GCA_003156615.1 Acidobacteriaceae bacterium
TTAAGCGGCAAATCTCAGATTTCCAAAATCACCGGCATAATCAGCGGCCGCTTCTGCGTCTGCTTGGAAATGTAGCGCTTCAGGTCGGCGCGGATCTTTTCCTTGATCACGCCATAATCGGCTTTTTCCTCTTCGCTCGAGTGCGCCAAGGTGTCTTCGACGATGCGCCGGGCTCCGTCGAGCAAGCCGTCCTCCCCGGGATTGAAGCCACGGGTCACGATCTCCGGCGTAGTCTCCACGCGGCCCGAAAGCTTGTTGATGGCGATGATGGGCAGCACGATGCCGTCTTCACTCAAATGCCGCCGGTCTTTGATAATTAAATCCTCGACCACATCCGTACGCGATCCGGAATCGATGCAGACGCGGCCCACGTTGACGCGTCCGGCCTTGCGGGCGTTGTGCTCGTCGAACTCAAGAACGTCGCCGCTCTCGAGCAGGATCACCTTGCCCACCGAGCCGTGCATCGCTGCCGCCATCTCGGCGTGCAGCTTCAACTGACGGTACTCGCCGTGGATTGGAATGAAGTACTTCGGCCTCGCCAGGTTGATGATCAGTTTCAATTCCTCTTGGCTGCCGTGTCCGCTGACATGAATGGGAGGCGAGGTGCCGTCTTCGTAAATCACATAGGCCTCGCGGCGAAACAAGTGATCGATCATGCGATAAATCGTCTTCTCATTGCCCGGGATAATGCGCGATGAGAGCACGACCGTGTCGCCTTTCTCGATCTTGGCGTGCTTGTGGTTGTCCACTGCCGCGCGCGACAGGGCGGACATCGGTTCACCCTGGGTTCCACTGATCATCACGCACACTTTTTCCGGCGGAAAATTCTTCATCTCGCCGGGATTAATCACCAGCCCTTCGGGAATTTCCAGATAGCCCAGATCTTCTGCGATTTCGGCGGAGTTGTTCATGGAGCGGCCAATGAACGCCACTTTGCGGCCGTGCTGGTGCGCCAGTTCCACCGTCAACTTGATGCGGTGAATGGAAGAGGAAAAACAAGAAATGAAAAGCCGCCGCTCGGTGTGCGCGAACACTTCGTCAAATTTGCGCCGCACNNTCGAAAAGATGATTGTCGGTGGGCGTGGGATCAACTTTGAAGTCGCCAGTATGAATCACCACCCCCAGCGGAGTATGAATCGCCAGCGCGACACAGTCCACCAGACTGTGGGTCACGCGAATGGGATGGATGGTAAACACGCCCGCCTTGAAGCGCTCGCCGGCACGAATCTCGCGCAGGTCGGCGTCGTCAAGCAATCCATGCTCGTCGAGCTTGTCTTCCACATAAGCCAGAGTGAACTCCGTGCCCCACACCGGGACGTTGAGCTCGGATAGAATCCACGGCAGCGCGCCGATGTGGTCCTCGTGGCCGTGGGTGAGGACGATGCCCCGAACCCGCTGCCGGTTCTCGATGAGATAGGAAATATCCGGGACCACAATATCGACGCCGAGCAATTCAGCCTCGGGAAACATGAGGCCCGCGTCGATCACAATAATGTCGTCGCCCCAGCGGACCGCCATGCAGTTCATACCGAACTCGCCGAGGCCCCCTAAGGGGATAATCTGCAATTTTCCTGTTGGCATTAGGTACTGATGATGCTAGCACAGACTGCATTCTGCTCTTTATTGAACCCATGCCGGTGGCATTCTCTGGCCCACTGAATTAAGGTTGAGATGATGCCCGATGCTGAATCCAAGTCCTGGCTTCGCCGCCGCGTTGAGAAGACGCTCGTCAAGGGGCTGACGCGCGCCTACTCCACGGTGCGGGTCGATCCCGGGAAGTTCCTGCTGCAACTCCGCACCGCCTACCGGCTACCCATTAGCGGTTATCACGGACTGTATTCGCTCGAGATACACGAGCTCGATGTTGTGGCCGACGACCTCATTCGCAGCGGAACGAAACTCGCTGCCCTCGAGGGCGCGGGTTTCGGCCTCGGCGGCCTGATCACCATCTTCCCCGATCTCGGCATCTTGTCAGCCGTCACTCTGCGGACCATCCAGAAACTAAGCCTGGTATACGGCTTTCAGTTCAACACCGACCGCGAAATTGCCGAACTCTGGATGGCCGCCGCCAGCGCGGCCGGAGTCGACATCAGCCGCGAACTTCTGGAGAAAGAAGTCGTCAACAAGTTCGTCCCGCGCGTGATTCAGCGGATCGCCGCCCGGGCCAGCGCTGAGGTGGTCGAGAAGTGGGCGGGACGCATGATTCCTCTGGTCAGCTCCGCCATCGGCGCCGGCCTAAACTATTGGTTCGTGCGCGCCTGGGGTGAGCGCGCCAAGGCCCACTTCCGCGAGCGACATTTGCAACTCCGCCGGCCAGCCCACCTGGCAGCCTTGGATGCCACCAGCGCCGCAGATTCTGCCGGCTCCGACGCGCTGGCGCCCTCTGTGGTAAGAAAAGGAATGACCATCTTCCACTGCACCGCCGTTCTCTTCGATCTCGACGGAGTCCTTGTCGACTCCACGCGCTCGGTGGAGAGGCAATGGCGCGCTTGGGCCCGCGAGCACGGAATTGACGAAGAGAAGGTGATCGCCATCGCTCACGGCGTCCGTGCCGTCGAAGTTGTTCGGACGGTTGCTCCTCATCTTGATGCGGAGGCCGAGGTACGCAGCCTGGAAAAACGCGAGGCGGCTGACCACGACGGAGTCAGCGTAATGCCGGGCGCGGTCGACCTGGTTCGCTCGATTCCAGAAGGCTGCTGGTGCGTGGTCACTTCGGGATCGCGCCACCTCGCAGCTGCACGCCTCCAACTCGCGGGTATCCCAGCACCCAAGGTCATGATCACCGCGGACGATGTTGCCAACGGAAAGCCGCATCCCGAGCCTTATTTGAAGGGTGCGGAATCGTTGGGCGTCGATCCGGTGGAATGCCTGGTGATCGAAGACGCGCCGGCGGGAATTCGGGCCGCGCACGCGGGTGGCATGAAGGTGATTGGACTGACCAGCACTTATGCCGCGGCGATGCTGGGCGAGGCTGATGCGGTCGTATCGAAGCTCGCGCAGATTCGTGTCGGGCTCGATGGTACGGGGAAGCTCGAGGTCAACGTCGGTTAGATAAAAGGCTCTTGTCATTCCGGGCCCCGGTGCAGCCGCGCAGAGCGCGGCGAGACCAGCGAGGAATCTGCTGTTGGATCGGATCCCGACAGGGTCAGTCCGGCGCGACGAATCACCGCAGCCAATCCTCCAACTCAATCCCGTGATCGGTCTTCTCGTCGCGATACTTCACGATCACCGGCGTATACAGCGAGATTCCCAACTCTGCCGCAGCGCCTTTCTTTACCGCACGCGATCCCGGCACCACCACCGCGCCTTCAGGAACTTCGAGCGGAGCTTCCGCGGTTGCGCGGTAAACCTCACCGTGCACCAAGTCATAAAGCGGAGTGGAGCGGGTCAGAATCGTCCCCGCGCCCAGCACGGCCCGGGCGCGGACCAGCGTGCCCTCATAGACTCCGCAGTTGCCGCCGACCAGTACGTCATCTTCAATGATCACAGGCGCGGCATTCACCGGTTCGAGCACGCCCCCAATCTGCGCCGCGGCGCTGAGATGCACCCGCTTGCCGACCTGCGCGCACGAACCCACCAGCGCATGGGAATCGACCATGGTGCCTTCGTCAACGTAAGCGCCCACGTTGATGAACATCGGAGGCATGCAGATCACCGACGGCGCAAGATACGCTCCCAAGCGCACCGACGAACCGCCGGGAACGATGCGCACGCGGTCGGCGACAGAAAACTGCCGGGCAGGGAATGTGTCTTTATCCACGAACGTCAGCCCGGCGCCTCCGGACTCGGACAACTCGCCCAGCCGGAAGCCGAGCAGAATGCCGTGTTTCACCCATGTGTTCACAATCCATCGTCCGTCGACCTTTTCGGCAGCGCGGATCTTGCCCTGGGTGAGTGCGTCGCGAAATTCGAGAAACGCCGGCCGCGCTTCGGGATTGTGTTCGACTTCGCCTTGCGCGGCGAGACGCTCGATGGAAGTTCTTAAGGATTGCATGCGCGGAAAGTATAAAGGAATGCAGAAGTCAGAAGTTAAAAGTCAGAAGTAAACCCTGAAGCATTCAATCCTAGTGCTTACTTCTGCCTTCTTAACTTCTAACTTCTTACTTCTTACTTCTGCCTTCTTACTTCTTAACTTCTGCCTTCACACGCACTTGCACTCGCTGCGAATCAATATTCCGGTCATGCCGTGTGCGGCTTCGCGTCCCTGGGCCTGCGTCGCGAACGGTCCGTGCCAGCGCGCGTGGTTGGCGTCGTGCCCCGCAGGACGCCCTTTGCCTTGGTTGCATTGCCCGCACGATCCGCGATGCAGGACGATCTTGTGCGGACCGGCCGTCCAGTTTTCATAGATGTAGAATTCAGCCGCTTCCGGCGCAGGCACCGCCGGCTTGGCGATCAACCCAATCTCCATCACAATTTTCTGCAGTTTCGATCGCGTATCCCGGCGCATGGGCAACAGCGGCAGGCGATAGTTCTCTTCGATCCGGCCCATCATTGCCAGCACCGCCTTCACCGGCAGCGGGCTCGATTCGATGAAGTTCGCCTGCATCAA
>PMHI01000337.1:0-5723 GCA_003156615.1 Acidobacteriaceae bacterium
ACTTCCTCCATTTGCACTGGGAAAATGAATATGTCGACCAGTTTGTCGACTTCCAGGCCCCGGTCGTCAACTGGTCCGTCCAGTCCAGCGGCGTGTCGGTCAGCACCGTGCGCAGCAAGTTCTCGCAGACGATCGCCACCGGAATCGATGAGAAGAATTACAAAGATCTGTCCTCGGAGCAGATCCGCAACCAATGGCAGACCGCCAGGAATGTGGCCGGCAGCAAGTTCATTTTGACGCCGGGATGCTCAGTCCCCAATGACAGCACCGATGAGGAACTGTCTCGACTTCCTCAGGTTGTGGGAGCGTGAGCGCTGGGCAGCAATCAATGCGGCGGTTTCGGCCTCAGAACTCCGTACAGCCAAGTTCCAGCCAGGGCGCTCACAATCGCGGCGATCGTCACGGTGACACCATCCCGTCCGAGCACAAAGAGCGGTCCGGGGAAAGCTCCTGTGAACGCCCAACCTAGGCCGAAGATTGTGCCCCCAATCGGATCTCTTGAAGGCTCGGTGAGGTCGAAGGCTCTTGAGCCGGAATCTTTGCGAGCACGCTAGGATCGGCCATAGGCATAGTCGATTTTTCGAACACACAAAAGTATTCGCATACCCGACAAAGAAAAGTCGGATGGTCGCCGGAACCGGTCTTTTGTTCAAGGGCTTGATCTGAAAAGATGCCGGTTGGATCGGCAACTGCAGAAAACTTGCCTGTCCTGTGACTGTCCAATAAGCGTTCCCTTACGCTCCTTACAAGGTCTTTCGAGGCCCGCCCGCGTCTTGTAAGTTGTGTAATTCCAATTCCCTGTGGGCTCATAACCCAAAGGTCGGTGGTTCAAATCCACCAAAGAACTCATAGAGAATAAACAAATTAAAAGGGAGCCGAAGATTGGCGCCCTTCGTTCTTGCCACGCGCGAACAATCGAACCTTACCCTTTAGCAAAAACAGCACACCAGTAAGGGGTCTTAATGTCTCCATCGACCGACAGAATACAGGCCGTACCGATTCCGATTTCGGGGGGAGTCTGTGGCAGGCGATAAGCGCCAAGGTAAAGGTTTCGATTATGAACTTGCGAAGTCCTCCAAGCGTGGACTGCCTGCTTGGCTGTCTGATACTGACGGCCCGCGAGGTTGTTTTCGGCTACCAAGGTATGAATAAACCCCGCTTCTGTGACCCTTTCCCCCGGCGTCGAATTATTCAGTCCTGTGTGGGATGTCGAGGCGTTCTCAGCCATCCATCTGCAATGATTAATGGCTACTCTAGTGAGCGTCACGTTGAGTGTATAAGGCCCGTACGTTCCGTTCTGCGCGTTGGCACGGACTTCATTGATTTCGGCGATCAGATCCGCCATCAGCTGTCTGGCGTTAGCGGGGGCTTCTGCGTCGGGCATATTCGCTCTCCAATAACACTACCGAGTGGAATGGATACGTTGTTGACCCAAGGAATGGGCCCTGATTGTCCCTTTCCGTATTCTGATTGTCAACTCCCAGTCTCTTGCGCGAGTTATCCGTGTACAGTGGTCGGCATCTTTCCAGATGGGGAAACAATCTACTGATTCGTTTCTTGGATCAGAACCACGTTTGATTCTGAATGCACGCGGAGCACCACAAGCCTCTTCCCATCCGGTGACCAGTGGAACGACCCAATTTGGTCAGACTTGAAGTTCGTGATCTGGTGGCCAGCGGAGCCGTCGAGTGGCTGCACCCAGAGGTTATCCACTCCGCTCTCGCCAATCGGATAGGCAATGGCCTTTCTATCGGGTGTAAACTGCACGCCGCCTGAAATACGCTGGTTCGTGTCGAGTAGCCGGGGCAATGCCGGCGATTCGAGATTTAACAACGCGATCTTTCGCACACTCCCCTGCGTCTCTTTATTTACAACTTCGACCACGTACGCCAGAGACGTTCCGTCAGTGGACATCTCCACATTCGACCAAACAATGGAACCTTGGAACTCGCCGCTTTGAGGAAGTGCTTCAGGTTTGCCTGAAGCGTCCAACGGCACACGCTTAATCCCTTGAGCGGATGCGTCGTAATAAAAGACCCATTTTTGATCCTGCGAGCAAACAGGATGAAGATCACGCTTGCCGTTAGTTAGCTGCACGGTATTTGATCCATCCGCGTCGGCGCGCCAAATGTTTACCCAGTTCGTGCCTCCGCGGAAGGCCCAATTGAACACGAAATAACGGCTGCCGCAAAGTGATGACCAGCCAAAATGTGAACGGGGATCAGTGAATACCTGCATGGTGTTGTTTCCGTCAGGGTCTATTCGCAACAGCCGAGGCCCATCACTGGCGAGTAGCTTCCCGTCAGCGGTCCAGTTGACACCAGCAAAGTTGCGCCCTTGCGAAGAAAGAGGCTCCACCTGTGGGGATTGGCTTCCTGCTCCGGGCAGAAGATACACGTCGTTGGTAATTTTGGTCTGAACGGTAGCCAGAGTTCTCCCATCGGCAGAAGCAGTTATGCCGTCGTAACGGTTGGTATCCCGAGTGATGGGGTGAATGTCCCCTCCCGTGCCTGACAGCCATCCAATCTGTCCGCGATAAGCATCTGGTCTAGTCCAGTAGTTGATGAGAATTTGCCGTCCGTTTGGTAACCAACTCAATCCAGTAACATACTTATCTTCGAAGGTGGCAAGGCGTCGGGCGTTGCCCGCTTCAAGATCGAATAGCTCAATTCCGCCCTCCGCTGCACCCGGCTGAACCAACTGGTAGGCGATCTGGTTGCCGCCGGGAGACCATGTCACGTGGTGTGCGAAATCAGTCGATGACCCGACCTCCACAGTCTGCAAAATCTTTTCGTCGATCCCGTCCACCGTCGCGGTGAGCAAACGGTATTTGCCGATCTCAGGATCGTTCGCACGAACATAGGCGATGCGATGTCCGTCGGGAGAAAACGTGATGTCGCTGTTGACGTTCCGCACAATGATTTGCGGGTTGCCCCCAAGCATCGGAGCACGGTATAGATCGTGGTGTGTGAACAGGGCATTCATGGCTTTACGGAAATAGAAGTAGTTTCCGTCGGGCGAAAACGTCAAATTGGAGTAATCGCTGGGCGTGGGTGCCACAACTTGCGTATCGCTGCCCGTGGGCACGTTGCGAAGCCATAGACTCTGGAGTCCGTCGTTGTCCCTTACGCTAAGCACGAACTTGGCGTCTGGCGAAATAGCAGTGGAACCCAGTAGGCCAGAGTTGTGGACTTGTGTATTGGTGACCTGCGAAATGGTGAAGTTCTGGAACGGAGCAGCAGGATGTAGGAAGACAGAGTAGAAGCTGAAACCTAACACGCCGAGTATGACCAAGGTGGCGATGATGCCAAGCGTGATCCACCAGTTATGTTGCTTCACGACCGCGACGATGGCGCTGCTGCCATGCGCGGATGGGATCGCTGTTGGCGTGACCGTGGCCGGCTCAGCACTCTGCGTCGAGACCTGGCGGCTGGAATCCGTATCGCGCTTGAGCCGCAACAATTCGGAGCGCATGTCGGTTGCGTGCTGATAGCGAAGTTCACGATCTTTCTCTAGCGCACGGTGGATGATGTCTTCCAGCCTCAGTGGAAGGTCTGGATTCAACCGCAGCGGCGGAACGGGGGCTTTGTTCAGGATGCAATCGAAGATTGTGCCCGAACTTTCTCCTCTGAATGGCAACGTTCCAGTGCACATCTCGTACAGCACCGCACCGAACGAGAACAGATCGGTGCGAGCATCGAGTTCCTTGCCTCGAACCTGCTCCGGCGACATATAAGCGACCGTTCCCAGCGCGCTGCCGGGACTCGTCAGATGTTCCTCAGACTCGACGGTCGAGGCGCTCATGGCAATGCTTTCTGGCTTCAGTGTGACTTTCGCCAGCCCGAAGTCGAGAATCTTCGCCTGTCCTCGATTCGTTGCGAAGATGTTCGCAGGCTTGATGTCCCGGTGGACGATTCCTTTCGAGTGTGCGGCCTCGAGAGCGTCGGCGATCTGGATGCCCAGATCGAGCACTGCCTCGATCTCCAGCGGCTTGCCAGCGATCCGGTGCCGGAGCGTCTGCCCCTCCAGCAATTCCATGACGATGAAGGTTCGCCCGTCGGACTCGTCGATTTCGTGGATCGTGCAGATGTTTGGGTGGTTCAGGGAGGAAGCAGCCTTGGCCTCCCGCTGGAAGCGGCTGAGGGCTTGGGCGTCGTGGGCGAGGCCGTCGGGAAGGAACTTCAGGGCGACGTGGCGGCCGAGCTTCAGGTCTTCCGCTTCGTACACCACACCCATGCCCCCGCCGCCGATCCTGCCGAGGATGCGGTAATGGGAAACCGTCTGCCCCACGGGTTGGGAGGGCGTGGTCACTGGCTAGACATGTTAGGCGGGGGTGAGGGACAGGTCAATGCGAGTAGAATTCGACATTCACTAGACGGAGCCTATATGAAGATCCACTTTCATCTTGTGTCGTTGCTGCTTCTAGCGACCTTGCCACTGTCTGCTCAGACCGCACCTGCGTCTGGCCCGAATGCGAACAGTGTTCAACACCAACCACAGATTCAAAACCAAAGCACCCCGACTCCAACCGTCTTTCAAGCCGACGAAGGTGATCGCTGGATGTTACTGGGGAAGAAGTCACTCATCTTCAAGGTCGATCCTGTCACTGCTGGATCGGAAACACTCATGGTCGGTACAGAGGAGATGCCACCGGGAACAGAATTCCGACGCACAAGCACCTCTACGAAGATGAAGTCATATTCGTCCACAAGGGCACGGTGCACGTCACGTTGGCTGGTCAGCAATACGACGCAGGAACGGGAACTACGGTTTTCATTCCACATGGAAACTGGATCGGTATAGAAAACGTCTCAAGTGAACCCGCAATGATTTTGTTTTTCTTTAACAAGCCTGCATTTGAGCAATGCCTGCGAGCCCTGTCCTCGCGTCCCGGCGAAACATTCACCATGCCACCGCCCGAGAGAATGGCGGCGGTCGAAAAGCAATGTCATCAAGTGATGCAGGACTGAGCATTGAAGGCTGGGGACAAGCTGAGGGCCAACACCTTTCAGTGAGCCCTCGGTCTGTCAGCGTGCAGGGAAGGATCAGGTGGGGAATAGGATCGAAAGGTGGCTTTTGAATTTCTCGAACCAGCGCATTCCCCGTTTTCACTGGCGAAAATGGCCAGCTCCTTTATTTTCGATGGCTTTCACAGCACGCGCGTAGCCTTTCAAGCACCCGTTCCTATTGCGGTCGGGGATTGCCGAATGTAGCGGGCCGCAAACCAACGTTCTCAATTGGCCCCGATGCGGGATTTACAGTGACTTGTTCCCGAGCCTCGTGGAGCTTCACGCGGTGTCGCGCTGTCCACGGCAAGCTGCCTTCTCCGCCTTCTTGGCCATATCATGATTTTCCCTCTCGACAAACCTCCTACATCTCCGCATCTGACATGGTCGGTCGGGGCGCTGAGGGCGGATTCGGGTCGATCCGCCCTGCTACCCCTGAGGTCGATTCTTCGCTTGCTCCATGGCGATCTGGTTGACATGTGACAACGCCTTCGAGCCAGAGGCCCCCTCGATCGCCTTCAAGGCAATGTCCTGCACCTGCTGCTTAGCGTCTACTAGTTGCTTTTCGAGCATTACGATCTGAGAAGCTTGGCGGGCCAGAGTCTCCTCCAGGGTCCTCACGTGCAGTTCGGCAAGCCGCTTTTCGGTCTCCGCGTCCTTCTTCAGAACAAGCACCTCCTGCTCGAACTTGGCTTCCGTCTCGCGTCGCACCCGCAA
>PMHI01000337.1:5781-8733 GCA_003156615.1 Acidobacteriaceae bacterium
AGGCGCATCTCTTCTTCATACTTGTCCTGAGCTTTCTTGCGCTCGAGCGCTTTCTTATACTCATAATCTTCGATCTCGCGCTGACGCTGCTTCTTAAGATTCTCGTCCTGCTCCTTGCGCTCATGTTCCATTCTGGCCGACTCTTCCTCCCACCCCTGGCGCAGCGCACCTATCTCTGCCTCAGAACGCTGCTTTTCCCGCGCATAATCCTGCACCATCTGATCGAGCGCCGTAGCGGCCACGTCCATTTTATGGAGCTGCTCCAGTTCCTTGCGCTCGAGCGCTACTGCCTCCCGCACCGTGGCCAGTACCTTCACCTCCTGCGTGAGTTGCTCGGAAACATCGGCTAGCGCCTTGCCGACCTCGAGTCCCAGCCCTGAAATCTTCTGCACTACAGCCTCGACCGTTATACCCTCGGCGGCTTGCCGGACCTCGGTCGCGCGCAAGCGCGCGGCCCCCTCGGCCTTGGCGTCTGCTGCCTCGCGCGCAGATTCCACCTGCTCTTGGATTTCCGCGAACTCCTGCTGCAGTTCCGCTCTGCCGCGCTTTGCTCGCACGGGTGCTTTCATTGCCTTCACGGGCATAGTCGTTTTCCTTTCGCAGGAAGATTATCAGATTTCAGCCCTTCACATTCACTAGAGGTAAGACCGAGTCTATTACGCGAGGGCCCTGCTTGACGTGCTCGAAGAACCGGCCCAGTTCCAGACCCCTCAGGCGTCTGTTCGATGGTGTGCAAGGTCGCCCAGCGCGATCGGGAGGCTTCGCTTGATCGATGCGCAGGGCGCACGCGAGCCGGCTTTGAATCCGCAGGGGCTAAGCAAGGTCGACAAAAGACTAAGGCCACCTCGGGAGCTAGATTGCCGCTATCTTCCCGGAATTCGATCAGCGCCACACCCAGGCAGGGGACGCCCCTCCACGAGCCGAGAGTCTCGAGGGCGTGGCTGCTGATCCTTGGGTTCACCGAGAACATAAGCTGAGGCCACGTTTGTCGCTGGCATCTTCTTTGCAAGAAGCCATCCTCCAGCTTGCTCGCCCAACACCATCCCCAACAGTCCAACTAGAGCAATGATAGGGGGCGCGGGACTCTTTACCCGGATGACCCCATATGCAACACCCACAAGCAGGCCAACCACGAATGAGATGAGCGGTGCTTTCATTTCCAAACGCTCCTTAGCCGCCACAATGAAGGTTTTCAGTGGAGACCCTTGATTGTTCATTCCCTCAGTCGAAACTGAGCACCTGCTTCGCTTTCGTCTGTCCAGCAGCCACGCGGCCGTATGCGTCCACAGCTTTCTCAAACGGAACGATCTCAATCGCCGCCGGTTTCAAAACCCCCGTTTCAAAGCCAGGGCGGAGCTTGTCGGCGATCTCCCCTACCTGTTGCGCCGTCAGTCCATAGCTGTCGACTCCAAGCAGCCGGGAGAAGTTGTGATAAAAGTCGACGAGATTGAAACTGACGCGCGGATCTCCCCTGCTTGAGATAGCCACTTGGCGCCCCCCCCACCCGAGTAATCGCAACGCCGGCTCGAACATCGGGCCGCCCACAGTGTCGAGAACAGCATCAACGCCCTTTCCCGCAGTCAGTTCCAAAATCCTCTCACGAAAGTCGTCGCTCTTGGTACTAACGACCGACGCGGTACCGGGAATAGGATCGGAAGTAGTATCTGCGCCAATCACACGCGCGTGCTTCCAGTTCGCAATCTGCGTGGCTGCTTGTCCCACAGCGCCCGCGGCGCCCACGATCAGAATGGTTTCACCAGCCTGGATTTGAGCTGCATTCACTACAGATGCCCACGCCGTAATGTAGGGAATTCCGATCGCCCCCGCTTGCGCCATACTCAGCGACTTTGGTTTGACCGACAGCGTCTCCACTGGGACAACGACATACTCCGCGTGAGATCCATCACGCACAATACCGAGATTGGGGGCACTCCCCCAGACCTCTTCGCCTTCGTGCTGCGTCCCCTTTACGACAACGCCGGCAAAGTCCCGGCCGGGGGTTCGCGGCAGAGTTGTTTTCTTGAAGCGTCCAGCGACGTCCCCAATGTCGCTGGGGTTGATCGCCGCCGCCTTCACGCGAACGAGTGCTTCCCGATCGCCCGGCTCCGGAATCGGAACCTCTTCGATGCGCAAGACTGACGGCGGTCCAAACTCAGCAAAACGCAACGCTTTCATTAGGTTGGTACTCACAGAATTGCCCTCACAACACCGCCATCCACTCGCAAGGCTGCTCCGTTCGTTGCCGAAGAAAGCTCGCTGGCCACGTAGGTCGCCATGGCGGCAACTTCATCCACTGTGGCAAAGCGCTTCAGCAGAGACGATGGGCGGACGTGCTCGAAGAATTCCTTCTCGATCTCTCCCTTCGACTTTTTCTGTTGCTTCGCCATGGCCTCGACGAACCCCGCCACACCTTCCGACTCCGTTGGGCCAGCAAGAATGCTATTGACTGTCACGCCGGTTCCAGCAACCGACTCCGCAATCCCGCGCGCCACCGCAATCTGTGCGGTCTTTGTCATTCCGTAATGCACCATTTCCGCGGGAATCTGCACCCCCGATTCGCTGGAAATAAAGAGAATGCGGCCCCAGTTCTTTCTTACCATTCCGCTGAGATAGTATCGCGCGAGCCGCACTCCGCTCATTACGTTGACCTCAAACAAACGATACCAGTCCTCGTCCGGAATCTCGGTAAATGGCTTCGGCTCAAAANNTTCCTACGTTGTTCACCAGCACGTCGACCACGGGCAATTTCGCAGTCACTGCTTCTGCGCCGGCTGGACCAGAAAAGTCGGCCACAATGCCATCGACCCTGATCTTTTGAGCATACGAGCGGATTTCTGTTGTCGCCGCGTCCACGCGTTTCTGCGTGCGCCCGTTCACGTACACATACGCCCCTTCCATCGCAAGTGACTTGGCGATTGCAAAGCCGATGCCTGCCGTCGATCCCGTTACCAG
>PMHI01000337.1:8754-18209 GCA_003156615.1 Acidobacteriaceae bacterium
GGGCTTTGATCAGCAATACGCTCGCGTCCATACGACGCCTCAGGATGTCGACATCGTTTCGTTCATTTTGCAGCGCGATCGTCTGTGCCGTGAGAACTTGGAGATAAGGGTCCCTTCCTCCGATGTAACGATTGGTGAAGATCTGCAGTGATTCTTCGGCGGAGGCTGTCGCTTCCTTTTGTTGCTGCGCTTCCTGGCTGAGGATCCGGAGGGCAGCCAGATTGTCCTCGACTTGCTGAAAAGCCGTGAGTGCGCTCTCGCGATAGTTGGCGACGGTGGCGTCATAGTTGGCGCGTGCGGCGGTTGAAGTCGCACGGCGGCGGCCTCCATCAAAGAGGGTTTCTGCCATCGACGGTCCAACGGCCCAAAACCGGCTCGGCCAGGTAAACCAGTTGGTGATGGAGTCCCCTAAGAGTCCGGCAGACGCGCTCAATAGGACGGTTGGGAAATATGCGGCGCGAGCAATTCCGATCTGGTCATTGGCCTCGGCGACTCGACGCTCGGCAGCGGCGATGTCGGGTCGCCGCTCCAGAAGTTGTGAAGGCAACCCGGCGAAGATATCCGGAGGCACAAAATTGAGCGGCGATGCAAACAGGCTGAATGCCGCCGGCGGCTTGCCGATCAAAACGGCAATCGCATGCTCGTACTGCGCCCGCTGCACGGCAACATCCGTATCCTGGACCATGGTGGCTTGGAGTTGGGTTTGCGCCTGTGCTACATCGGACTTCGGAGCGGCCCCTCCCTCGAAGCGATTCACCGTGAGCTGCAAAGCATCCTGATAGGTTTTCACGGTGTCGTCAAGAAGCTGTTTCTGTGCGTCGGCGCTTCGCAATTCGAAATAGTCGTAGGCCAGTTCGGCATGCAGACTCAAGTTTACGGTTGCGAGATCTCCGGCGGTCGCCTGGGCTTCTTCCCGCGACGCAGACACCGTTCGGCGCACGCGCCCCCAAACGTCCAGTTCGTAAGAAAGATCGAAAGGCAGCACAAAATCACCTGTGGTACTAGTGGCCGCGAGGTAGGGTGTGTTGGCCGAATCATGAAGGGATTCGATGCCCGGCGACGTGGAAATAGTGGGAAACTGCGCCGCCCGATTGAAGTGAACCATCGCCCGTGCTTCCACGAATCGAGCGCTGGCCACCTTCAAGTCCTGGTTCGATACCGTGAGTTCACTCTCCAGTGCGTTCAACTGCGGGTCGGCGAAAATCTCCCACCACTTCCCCCGCAGTAGTTGATCGCTCGGTTGCGCCGGTTTCCAGCCGTCCGTTTCTTTGAACGCGTCGACCGGCGCGGTCGCTATGTGGGGCCGCGCATACTTGGGACCTACCGTACAGCCCGCCAGCAACATCATAGAGAATGCGCCGAGAATAAGCGTGAGGCGTTTCATTCGTCAACTCCTTCCTTCTTCGAACCGCTGATCTGGACNNGGCGTGCCACTGGTCAGCGAGTCCGAGGGACTAAGAATTACATCGTCGGTTGGTTCGAGGCCGGAAACTATCTCCATGCTGTCGCCATAGTCGTGGCCGGGTCTCACCCGGACCAACTCTGCTTTTCCATCGCGCACCACACCGACCTGCAAACCTTCTCTGCGGAAAAGCAGTGCATTCGCGGGAACCACCAATGAACGCGTGCCCTCGGGCATTTTCAAATGAACCTGAACATATGCGCCCGGTTTCAGTCGGCCACTCGCGTTTTCCACATCCACTTCGACCAGCAAGGTTCGCGAGGCCGGATCGATCGAATCGGAGTTGCGAACCAAACTACCGTGGAACGTCTCTCCGGGATATTCATCGAGGGTCAAATCTGCCGGAGCGCCCGACTGTGCGGCGACCGAGTAAACCTCTGGGACTGCGACGTAGACACGGAGTTTGGTGATGGAAGCGATGTGGAACAACTCTTTGGGTGCGTTGGCGCCGGCGTCGATCAGCGCTCCTATGTCCGTCTCACGGGCCGTGATGATTCCATCGAACGGCGCGTAGACCTTCTCGTAGGACTGCAGTTGTTCGAGCCGCGCGACATTGGCCTGGTTCGACTGAACGGTTGCCTTGTTGGCAGCGTTCCCGTTGACCGCGTTGTCCCGCTCCTGAGTAGAGACCGAGTGTGTCTTCAGCAGACCCTCGTCTCGCGCCGCGGTGATTTGCGACAGGTTGAGATTGGCTTCCGCGGTGCCCAGATCCGCCCGCGCTTGCTGCAGCTGCTGATCGAGTTCCGGAGTTTCGATTTCTGCCAGCAATTCACCTTTGCTGACGCGGGCCCCGATGTCGACGTACCACCGCTTGAGATAGCCGTTCGTCCTGGCGTAAATAGGTGAATCGATGAACGCCTGTGTATTGCCCGGCAACACCAATTCCTGGGCGCGATCTCCAAGTTGCGGATGCATGACGTTCACGCTCGGAACCGCGGCTCGAAAGGTGGCTTGTTGCAGCCGAGTCTCAGCTGCGACTCGAGAATGAATGCCAAAGACAACTACAATCGCGACCACGAGCGCCGTGGCCCCGAGGACAATCAGGCCACCTCTCGGAAACTTCCCTTGCGGAGGTTTCGTTTCGGAGATCTCCGCTGGACTCGTTCCGGCTACCTTGGTTGCGTCGCTCACAGTCGCCTCGCTCTGATTTGATTCCATTGCAATATCACCTTGGTTAAGCATGAGTAGGCTCTCCTTCCGTCTCGTTCTCAACGGTGCTTGTGTCGGTTTCTGAGTGCTTTCTATGCAACAGGCTGAACACTGCGGGAACAAAGACTAGTGTGGCAACCGTGGCACAGAGCAGGCCTCCGATCACCGCACGCCCCAGCGGCGCGTTCTGCTCCCCTCCGTCGCCGAGGCCGAGCGCCATGGGTACCATGCCGATAATCATGGCCAGAGCAGTCATCAGGACTGGCCGAAAGCGGGTGAATCCCGCCTCGATGGCCGCATGGATGGGATCGCCGTGGTGTAGCAGGCGTTCCTTGGCGAAGGCGATCACCAGAATGCTGTTCGCTGTGGCGACCCCCATGCACATGATCGCGCCCATCAACGCAGGAACGCTGAGTGTGGTGTGGGTGATAAACAGGAATAGGACGATACCGGCCAGTGCAGCCGGCAGCGCAGTAATGATGATGAAGGGATCCAGCCACGATTGAAAATTCACCACGATCAGCAGATAAACCAGCACGACTGAGAACACCAGACCGCCTAACAGTCCGATATAAGAGCTCCGCATGGTTTGAATCTGTCCACGAATCGTGACAAAACTTCCCCGCGGCAACGATTTTCGATTGGCATCGACGATGCGGTTGATGTCACGTCCGGCCGACCCCAGATCGCGATCCTGAACCGCGCCGTAGATTTCTACAATGCGGCGAATGTTGTAGTGGCTTACGGCCTCCATTTCGGTACCGCGCTCGATCGAAGCCACATCCGCCAAGATTCCGGGGCGCGATGTCGAAGGTGCCGTGATGGGCGTGTTCTCGAGATCGTGCAGGGATTCGACCCGGTATTGCGGAGTCTGGGCGACCAGGTTGTAATTCACTCCATTCTTCCAGTTGAGAAAGAACATCGGCGTAATCTGAAAACTTCCACTCAGCGAGTTCAAGACGCTGGTGGCAACATTGCGTTCGGTGAGGCCGCCCTGAGCCGCCTTGGTGCGGTCCACGTCAATGTCGTAGGTCGGATAATCGAACGGCTGCTGGATACGTAAATCCGTAAGTCCTGGAACACGCTGAAGTTCGGCGAGCATTTTCTCGGCGACTTGCCGGTTGCCTTCGATGTCGTTTCCGTCGATTTGAATATCAATCGGCGCGGGCAATCCGAAGTTCAGAACCTGCGTCACCATGTCTGCGGGAAGAAAATAAAAGGTTATCCCAGGAAAGTCTCGAGGCAAAGTGCGCCGCAGTTCACGAACGTAGTCTGCCGTGGGGTGATGCTTTTCTTTCAGAGACACCATGATGTCTGCATCTCCGGCTCCAATGAGTCCGGAGGTAGCGTGCATGTAGTTGATTGTGCTGTAGGGCAGTCCAATGTTGTCGAGGATGTTATCCGTCTCTTGCACCGGAATTTGCCGACGAATAGACGCCTCGACCAGATCGGCCACCCTGGCGGTCTCTTCGATCCGCGTCCCGGTCTTCACCCGCATATGCAGAATGAACTGCCCGTTATCGCTGGCCGGGAAGAAATTTTGACCGAGCCAGGGCACCAGGAGGAACATCGACAGGCACACACCTAGAAAAACAGGGATAAAAATCGCTCTCCTGTGCACAACAGTGGTTAGGAACAACTGGTAAGAGAGCCTGAGTCTCTCAAACCCTTTCTCGAATCCGCGCTGGAAGCGTGCAAGAAGCCCAGGCGCTCCATTATTTTGATGTTTCGCTTTTAGCAGATACATCGCCAGTGTGGGCACTAGCGTCCGGGAAAGGATGTAGGACGCGAGCATGGCAAATACAACCGCTTCAGCCAGCGGCACGAACAGAAACTTAGAAACTCCGGCCAGAAAAAACATCGGCAGAAAGACGATACAGATGCAGAGTGTGGAAACCAGCGCGGGAACCGCGATTTGAGCGGCGCCTTCGAGAATCGCTTCCCGTTGCGGATGCCCCTCTTCGAAATAACGCTCGATGTTCTCAATCGTGACCGTTGCATCATCGACGAGGATGCCTACCGCGAGGGCAAGCCCGCCCAGGGTCATAATGTTGATCGTCTGTCCCAACAGGCTTAGCACGATTACCGAGGTTAAGATCGACAACGGAATGGAAATTGCGATGATAAGAGTGCTGCGCCAGCTTCCGAGAAAAAGCAAGATCATCAAGGCGGTCAAACAGGCCGCAATGATGGCTTCGCGGATGACTCCGCTCACTGCAGCGCTGACAAAGATCGACTGGTCGGCGAGCGGCTGAATTTTCAGCTGCGGAGGAAGAGTCTGTGCGACGCGCGGCAGAAGCTCTCGCACCCCCTTCACTACGCTGATCGTTGAAGCTGTCCCTGCTTTCATGATGCTCAGCAACACTCCGCGATGTCCGTCCTGGCGCACAATGTTGGTCTGAGGAGCAAAACCGTCGCGTACGTTGGCCACGTCCCGCAAATAGATGGTTGAATTGCCCACTTGCTTGATGGGAAGGTCGTTGAGCTCGGCTACCGTCCTGGGGCTGGAATTCATGCGCACGTCATACTCGAACTCGTCGATCTTCGCCGTACCTCCGGGCAAAACCAGATTCTGATCGGTCAGCGCATTGAGGACATCTTGCGGAGAAAGGCCCTTAGACTGAAGCAGGTTCTGGTTCAGGTCGATCATCACTTGACGCTGTTTTCCCCCATACGGCCACGGAATGACGGCGCCTGGAACCGTCACCAATTGCGGTCTTACGAAGTTCTGGCCCATATCGTTCAATTGCTGCTCGGAGAGTCCTTGACCACTGAGCCCAAGCTGCAGAATCGGCACGCTCGAAGCGCTGTAATTAATGATCAAAGGAGGCAGGGTTCCCGGTGGCAGCTGACGCAAAAGTGCCTGCGAGATTGCCGTGACTTGCGCATTCGCAGTCTCCAGGCTCGTACCCGGTTGCAAAAAGATTTTGACGATGGACTGGCCGTTCACGGTCGTGGATTCGATGTGCTCGATGTTATCGACCGTCGTTGTCAGGCTGCGCTCGTAGACGCTCGTGAGCCTGCCTTCCAGCTCTTCCGGGTTCAGACCGGTGTACTGCCAGGCGACAGCGATCACTGGAATGTCGATATTCGGAAAGATGTCGGTGGGCGTGCGCAGGATCACGACCGGACTCAAGATCAGAATCAACAGGGCCAAAACGACGAACGTATAAGGACGGTCTAGCGCAACCCGAACGATCCACATGGAAATTCTCCTGGTAGGCCGCAGGCGTGCGGCCGAGCAATTGACTACTCACCTCTCGGCGCCGAATTCGCCGGTGCGTGCAACGATTGCAATATGTGTTTCATGTAAGCCCGGGTGGCGAAGAGCACTGCCCCTTCAGCAGCCATCTCCCGCAGCACATCTTCGCCAACTCCGTCCACCGAAATCACATCTTCGAGATCGATAGTGCACTTCCGGCCTTCTCTCGTGCTTCGCGTGCTTTCCCATCTTTCCTTCAGGTCGGCTGCCCACTGCTTGCACAGCCGGCCTTGCAAGACCCATTTTTGTTCAAACGGCGTGTCGGTGATCATGGTCCTCAGCATGGCGATTCCCTCGCGATCCTTCTCGTACTCGTAGTTACTGACCGGAGATTGCTGCCATTGCCGGGGCTGTTTTGGTTAAATGCAGGTCGAGCTGCATCTGCACTTCATTAGCGACTTGAACCGGTGACGTTGCCGTGCAAATCTCGCCTGAGTAGTCTTCGCCGATCGATGGCACCTCACATCGGACATCCGCACGAGCTATACGTTCGACTCTTTCGCCTGTGCAGGAGGGGCCTGAAAAGTCCTCACCAAGGCTCGGCACTACGCATCGCTCATCGGCTACGAAGGTTGGCCAGTTCGTAGTGGAAACTACATTGAGGAGTTGAGAAAAGTCCTCCCCAATGGTGGTGCTCGACGCGAGCCATTCCGCTATGTTGTCGGTTGCTTTCTGAGTTCCGGCAGGACTCAGCTTGTGGAACTCGAAAACCGCTTCCTGGGTCACGGAATGATGGACCGGTGGACCGTACAGGGGGCCGGAATAGGCTTCGCTCGGGTCGGCGGTCACGGATCGTTCGACNNGCGTTGACTTAAAGCGAATGACCGTGTAATCCGGATTTTTCCCACTCTCGTCTGCGGGCTTGTCCGCCGGATAGATTGTGAAATCAAAGTCAGATCTGCTGGGATCGCCAACCTCGTGGTCGATCACACCGCGGGTGCGTGCGACTCCGACGTTGTCCCCGGCGTCGGGATTCTTTGACGAAGCCAGAAAAAGGCGCGCGGTCGAGTGCTCAGAGTCAATGCGCCAGAGGGTGTTTTGAGCCACAGCCGGCAGAGCTACCATCAATCCACCCATAACAAGCAGCATCCCTAAAACCGATTTCCTTAACATCTGTTTACCCATCCTTTCGTCATTGCGGTTGGGCGTCTCATCGAACGCCGCTCTCCTCAATTCGTCAATCGAAAGGGCAATGCGCTCGCCAAACGAAGAAGCGCCTCGGAAATCACCGCATCTCGTTGAATAAGGAAGATTTGGAGGGAACAGAGCGAATGGAATTGCGAATTGCTGTCACACTGTCACGGCCGCTATGACACTGTCACAACAGTTACGACTCCCTTATGACAGTGTGGGGGTCGATGGCAAGCCTCTTCAAATGCGCGATGAGTGTAGTTCGTTTCAAACCGAGCCGCGCGGCTGCGCCATCGGCTCCGCCGACGCGTCCACCTGATTCTTGGAGGGCTTGTAAAACCTGGTCTCGGTTCAGAGGAGGAACACTCACCCGGATCCGCTTACGGGTCTGCGCCACCGGTTCTGTGCTTCTCGGAGCCGCATTTCCCTTGGCATTCAGTTCCGCCATCGACACGCGCAGCACGCCTCGCGTCGACAGAATCACGGCGCGCTCGATTACGTTCTGAAGCTCGCGAACATTTCCTGGCCAATCGTACCGCATCAGCGCGTTCATGGTTTCCGGAGGAATCGTATGAATCGCTTTGCCGATGCGCCTGCTGAAGAGTTCGGCAAAGTGACGCACCAGCAAGGGGACATCCTCAGGACGCTCGCGCAGAGCCGGAACATAAAGAGGAAAAACATTCAAGCGATAGAAAAGATCAGAACGAAATTTATGCTCCGCTACCATTTCCGAAAGATCCCGGTTCGTTGCCGCTATTAAGCGTGCGTCCGTGCTTTGCGTGCGCGAGTTTCCGAGCCGTTCGAATTCTCTCTCTTGAAGCACGCGCAACAGTTTCGGCTGCAATTCGAGGGGAACCTCGCCGATCTCATCCAGAAATACNNTCTCATGACCGAAAAGCTCGCTCTCCAGCAATCCCGTTGGAATCGCCGCACAGTTCACCTTGACGAATGGGTTCGCTCGCCGCGAACTCAGATTGTGAATGGCACGCGCAATCAATTCCTTGCCCGTGCCGGTTTCTCCATAAATAAGAACCGTGGAATCGGTCGGGCCCACGGTCTCCAGCTCCTTCAACACTTTCTGTAGGGCGCTGCTTTTTCCGACGATCTCTTCAAACATCGAGGTTTCTTCGATCTCCTGCCGCAGCGCGACATTTTCATGAAACAACTGCTCTTTCAGCGAGTTGATTTCCGCCAGCGCATCCTCCAGCGCCTTGCGCGAAAGGTGCTGCTCGGTCACGTCCATGTGGGTTCCCACGAACTCGACGAGATTGCCCGCCGCATTCTTCACGGGATGCGCTAGCACATGAATGTGCCGGATAGTTCCATCCTCCCGAATGATGCGGTAATCGTCCTCGTAGTCGCGGGCGTCGCGGATCGCCTTCTGAACCTTTTCCAAAAACGAAGATCGATCTTCGGGGTGTGCTCTGCTCAGTATCGTTTCGAGGGTCACTTTCGTTGCCGGATCCAACCCGAAAATGCGGAAACTCTCCTGGCTCATGTAAATATCCCCGGTGGAAACGCTTCGTGCCCAGCTCCCCGTGTGGCTGAGTCGTTGCCCCTCGGATAGATAAGCCTCGCTTCGTTTTAGGGCCTCTTCTGCCTGCTTACGCTCCGTGATGTCCCGGTAGATCCCGTAGATCTCCGGCATACCTCCATCCACGCAGACCGGGGCCGCCACAAAAGACACATCAAGATAAGATCCATCTTTTCGTTTGCGGATTAGTTCCGCATCTACGCGTTCGCCACATTTCAGCGCGAGGCGCAGAGCTTCCGACTCTTCTAACGATCCTTCGGGGAGGATCAAGTCGTTGATGTTGCGTCCAAGCGCCTCCTCAACCGTGTAGCCAAACAGCTCTGTGAATTCCCGATTCGCCCTCAAAACGCGGTTCTCGAGATCCCGCAAAACAATCGCTTCCGGCGCCAATTCAAACAGTCTTTCAAAATGAGCTTTTTGCCTGTGCAGTTCCTCTTCCCGCAGCGCATTGTCGACGGCCAGAGCAACTTGTTCCGCAACCAACGAGAGGAAACGAATCTCATCGTGAGCATAAGCCCCGGGGTGTCGGGCCCCGAAACTCAGACTTCCCAGACGTCGATAGGCTGTTGTTAATGGCAGCACGCACGAGGACTCCACGCCGTAGCCCTTGTGCAGTTCCATCATCCTGGGAAACCGCACTTCTTCGTCCCGCGATAATACGAGTACTGGCTCCTGATGCTGGTACACCCACCAGGTGATCGTTTCCTCGGCAGGAAAGTCGGAGGGGATTGCGAATCCTGGCCCTTCCAGCGTTTCGAGAACCGCGTTCTGAATCTTATTCGTCGTCTCGTCGTATAAAAATAAAGCCACGAAGTCAAAGTCCACGATGTGCCGCAGTTCGATGGCAAGAACCTTAAACAATTCCCTAGGGTCACGGTAAACATTGATGGCGCGGGACACACGAAAAAGGGCCTCGT
>PMHI01000319.1 GCA_003156615.1 Acidobacteriaceae bacterium
ACGTCCGCAAAATTAAATCGTGCGAAGACAGAAACTTCGTCATCAAGATCCTTTAAGTACAACTCGAAATGGTTTTCTGGTCTTTGAGTGCGCGGAATTTACATCGAACGGGGATCGTCCGGCCTTTAAGTGCAGCTCGACACCGTCTGGGAAGGTTACTCGTACCGTACCGCAACCATGGGATCCACACTGGTCGCTCGGCGCGCGGGAATGACTGCGGCGGTGAGAGCAGCAAGCACCAGGAGCAGCGCGGCACCTGACAGCATCCGTGGATCCCACGGTTGCACGCCGAAAAGCTGGTTCGCGATCAGATGCCCTGCGCCGATCGCGCCCGAAATCCCCAGCACCAGTCCGATGCCCACTTGCGAGAACGCTTCGCGCAACACCATAGCCAACACCGAACCGCGATTCGCGCCCAGCGCCATGCGCACGCCGATCTCTCTTGTCCGTTGCTCCACACTATAGGCTGTCACGCCGTAGAGGCCGACGGCGGCCAGCACAAGCGCGACGGCTCCAAACAGCAACGTCAGGCTGGCAATCATGGTCGGCTGCGCAAAATCCGCGTGAATGACATCCGAATATGACTGAACGCCGTGCATCACGAGGTTCGGATCAATATTCGCCAACGCCCTTTTCACCTGCATCTCCAGCCCCGGCGGTTTTCCCGGCGCCCAGATCACGACGTTGTACAGGTAATGCGACGATACTTCGCGCTCTTCCGATTCTGGGTCATCGAACTGTGTGCTTTGTGTCTCGGGGAGGAAATACATGGGCTCCAAACCATTCCCGAAGTCCACGTCGGACGCGACGCCAACAATCTCGTACATTCCCGCGTTCTTTTGTGGGACAGGACCGAAGTGTTGCCCGATGGGATTCTGCTTGCCGAAGAACCTCTTCGCAAACGTGTCGTTGACCACAGCCACCGGCCGCGTATTGGCATTGTCCTCGTCGCTGATGGGCCGTCCCATCACGATCTGGTCCCCGAGGGTTTCGAAAAATCCCGGTGTTACGCGGGTCCAACCCGATGAGCCTTCTTCCTCGGCTTTACCCTCAACATGGATGTCATGAGGCCAAACCCAGCCGTTAAGCGGCGCCTCGAGTACGCCGCCCGCCATGCGCACGCCGGGGATGGACTGTAGTTGGTCTTCGATTTCGCGGAACAACGGAACGAGTTGCTCCAGCTTGTAGCCCGAGAGTCTCGGATCGAGCCCGACCAAGTACCGGCCGTTGGTAACGAATCCGAAATTCTGTTTTTCCCGATTGTGCAGGCTTTGGCCGAGCATCGCTGCTGCGCTAAGCAGCACGAGCGACACAGCCGTCTGCACGATCACCAACGTCTTCTGCGCTCCAACCGTTCTTAGGACGCCGCGACTGCCAGCCACCGGACGATTCGCTCTGCGTATGGCGTCGATCGGGTCGGCGCGCGAGGCGATCCAGGCGGGAGCGATTCCGAAGGCCACACCGCTGATCACGGAAATTCCCAACGCGAACAGCAGCACCGGAACCGAAGGAGTGGGGTTCACAGGCGCCCAAGTGTCCGGTGCGGTGATCGCAAGGTGAAGGATGAGCCTTGCGCCCGCGTACGCGATGACGACGCCTACGGCGGAACCAAATACGCTCAGGGTGAGGCTCTCCATCAGTGCCTTGCGCACCAACTGCGCACGCGACGCGCCGAGAGCAACGTGGAGCGCCGTCTGATGCCGATCCTTCAGGCCGCGCGCCAGCAGAAGGTTGGCGATGTTCGCGCAGGCCACCAGCAACACGCAGGTGGCGGCCATCAACAGCAGCCATATCGCTTCCTTGTACTCTTCGCGCATCAGGGAAACGCCCGCGCCGCCAGGCGTCAGGCGCAGCCTCTGCTTTTCCCACAACAGTTTTTCCTGCGAGGTCATATCCGGCACATGGCTTGCGAGCCATTGGTGAAGCTCGACCTCGAGCTGCGCCTCCAGAGTATTCGGATTCGTATCAGGACGAACCCGCCCGATCAGGTCGAGCCAAGCCAGCCGCGGATTCCTGAGGCGCGAAGTTGCTCCGGCGATCAGGGGCTCCGTCGTCAGCGGTAGCCAGATATCCGGCATATTCGAGTCGGCGATCTTTGCTCCGAAGAAGCCCGGCGGCGCGACGCCGATAATCGTGAATGGATGACCGTTAAGATCATATGCCGCTCCGACCACGGACGGGTCGGACCCGTACTGTACTTGCCAAATGCGGAAGCTCATCACGGCGACTGGAGGCGCGCCTTCCCGGTCGTCGGCATCGGCGAACAGACGCCCGCGCCACGCGGAAATGCCAAACGTCTCGAAGAAATTGCCGGAGACGTACTCACCGTTAGCGGTTGCGACAGGCGCTTGCGAACCGGCGCGCCGCACGCTTAAGTGGGCGTTAGCCTCACCGATCTGGAACGCAGCCAGTTGCGCGAATGCGGGAGTGCCGCCGCGAAAAAACTTGTACGCCTCCCACGAGTAGAGACTCCAGTNNGGCATCGCCGATGCGCCAGAGCTGCTCGGGCTGTGCCACCGGCAGCGAGCGCAACATCACTTGCTGTACCAGCGTAAAAATCGCTGTGGTCGCACCGACGCCGAGGGCGAGCGTGAGGACGGCTACGGCGGCAAAGCCGGGCGATTTCCGTAGCACGCGGAGGCTATAACGCGAGTCCTGAATCAGTGTACCCATGCCGCCTCCTGTCTCTACACCAATGAGCACGTGGAAGCAATCGTAACGGAGGAGATACCTATCATTCCAGCGGTGTTCGGANNGAAAAAGGTCAGGGTTTCTTGCGGTGCGCCTCGAACCAGTTGAGGGTGTAGACGACCTTGGCGACTTGGTGGCTCGGGCGGCGGCTGAGGCCGTGCGGTTCGCCAGGAAAGCGCACGAGAGCGGACTCCACTTTCAGGAGTTTGAGGGCCGCGTAGTATTGTTCGGCTTCGGATATAGGAGTGCGAAAGTCTTCCTCGCCGGTCATCAGCAAAGTGGGCGTCTTCACATTTTTCACCAGGGAAATTACCGAGCGCTTCATGTAGTCGTCGGTGTAATCCCAGGGATTGCCGGAGAACCAGTATTGTGCGCCGAAAGATGGCAGATCGGAGGTCAGGACCCAGCTATACCAGTTGATGACGGGATAGAGACTGGCGGCTGCGCGGAAACGATCGGTGTGATCGATCATCCAGCAGGTGAGAACACCGCCGCCCGAGCCACCGGTGACGAAGAGGTTGTCCTTATCGATGTAGTTCTTGGCGAGAATCGAGTCGACGCCGGAGTCGAGGTCTTGGAAATCATTACCGGGATAGGCGTGGTGAATAAGATTGGCGAACTCTTCGCCGTAACTGGTGCTGCCCCGCGGGTTGGTGTAGAGGATGACGTAACCTTTGGCGGCCCAGATTTGCGCGTTGAGGTCGAACCGATCACCGTAGTTCGAGAAGGGACCGCCGTGAATCTGCAGAATCAGGGGATATTTCTTGGAGGGATCAAAATCAGGCGGCTTGATGATCCAGCCTTCAATTTTACGTTTATCGAAGGAAGAGTCGTACCAGAGTTCTTCGACGGACCCGAGTTTCTTGCCGTTAAAGAGTTCGCGATTGAGAGAAGTGAGGACATCGAGTTTGGGATTTGTGAGAGAAGCAACCGCAACGTCGCCGGGATCGGAGGGAGTGTCGTACTGGATGGAGAAGGAGCCATTCTTGGCGATGCTGAAATTGCCGCCCGCGTTGAGATGATCGGCGAGAACCTTGGATGAGCCGTCCAAGGGTAAGTAGGCGAGCTTGGTGTCGCCCTGGTCGGTATAAGCGAAGAAGATGCCTTTGCCGTCGGCGGCCCAGCGGGGATCGGACACGTCGCGATCGAGTTTGGAGGTGACCGGGTGGGGATTGCTGCCATCGCGGTTGGCAACATATAGGTACGTAGTCTGATGGCCTTGGTAACGGTCATCGAAGCCGGTGTAGGCGATGAGTTTACCGTCTGGGGAAACATCCGGCGACTGGTTGGGACCGTTGCGATGGGTGAGTTGGGTGAGGGAACCGTCAGCCACGCGGATTTCGAAGAGTTCGGTGTGGAGGGGTTCGTATTCGTAGTTTGCGGTGCCATTCATGGAAAAGATGAGAGCCTTTCCATCGGGAGCCCAGGAGGCATAGGAGCCACCAAAATCACCGACACCAGGGCCATGGGGGAAATTGCCGGTAGTCAGTTGACGCGGCGCACCGCCGTCTGCGGCTACGACGAAAATTTGCGAATAGCCTGGTTTCAGGTATCCAGGGCCGTTGAAGCGGTAGATGAGATCTTCATAAACCTTGGGTGCGTCAGCCCACTTGGCGCCCTCGGGTGCAGCGGGAAGCGTGGCGATTTTTGGAGGAGGGGAGGAGACGAGCGAGGTGAAAGCGAGCTGCCTTCCGTCAGGAGACCAGGAAATGCCGGCAGGAGCATTTTCGACGTCTGTGAGTTTGGCCGTCTGGCCCGAATCCATCCAGCGAACATAGAGTTGAGATTTGCCATCGCGGTCAGAAATGAAGGCCAGACGACTGCCATCAGGGGACCAGCGCGGGGAAGAGTCGCCATAAGTGCCGGTGGTGAGGGGACGATGTTCGGAGCCATCGAAATTGACGATCCAGAGGTTGGAGACACGGCGATCGGAAGCGACTTCCGCAGACTGGCGGACGTAGACGATGCGTTTGCCGTCGGGTGAGATTCGCGGATCGGCAGCCACCTGAACCGAGAAAACATCCAAGGGCTCCAGCCGATTAGCATTTTCCTGACCGATGCTGGTGAGAGGGCAAAGCAGAATAAAAAAGATGACTGCGATGGAGAAAGGACGAAATTCCTGAGACACGGGGCGACTCCTTTCGCGCAGGCATGTTATCACCTCATGGCGATTTTTCGCCAACAACGCAAACGAACGACGCTCCGTCGCTCATTCCCGCTCCCGTGTACGATAATCCGCTCTCGGTTGGGAAAATGCATATGGACTTTTTATGGACTTTCTGCGCGACCTCAAGCTTTCGTGGTTCCCGCTTCGAATGACTGATTTTGGGAGTTTTTGTCTCAGCAACTTGGAGCTTCCTCGGGCCGTCCAGCGCGGCCCAAGGTTTGTCTACAGTTCGCGGGTTCACAGCGAATCATCGCGCATGAGCTCCAGTTTTAGTCGCTTCTTCACGTCGCTATCCACGAACATCACACCATGATGCTGGCGCACGGGATGGATCTCGGTTCGTTCCATACAGGCGCTCAATTCGGGAACGCTGCCGTCGCCCGCTGGCTCGGAGAGCGAACTGATGCTCCGACATAGCCCATTCGCGTCGCATTCCAAACGTACCTTGGTTACCGTCTTCAGCCCATAGCCGAAGATACAGACGGTGGGTACGCTGGACCGAGTGCCGAGCTCGGTGCGGAACTCCCGGGTCACGGCCAGAAGCTTCCGTCTCGGTTCCGGGAGCCAGCTTCCGTTCCCCAACGTGTCGAAAGGTGTTCCGGCTGCCGTGGCGACACAGGGGTAAACTGGCAGTAAGTGATATGTGGATGGCCACGTAGCCAGTACCTCTCTTAGCCACCGATCCAGCACTCCGAGGGGAAACAGATTCACGCCTTCCACCATGGCCGCGAAGGTGTGAGGCGCGCCAGAATGCGGGCCTCCCATGAGTACCAGCCTGCCGACCTTCTTTTTGCCGCCCAGGCGCTCAACATAGTAGCGGCTCAACAAGCAGCCCAGACTGTGCGCGATAATCGTAATCGGTGGGGTGACCTTCCAACCTTCAAGAACGGCCGCCAGCTTGCGGGCCGACACTCTCACGTCCTGTCTGAAATCATAAGAGAACTCCAGCAAGTCCCGCCCTGACTCGTAACCCAGCTCTTCTACCAGAAAATCAGTCAACAAGCTGTACTGCTGCAGCTTGATGAAGTTCGGAATAATGACCACTTCATCCAATACGCCGCGCGCTTCGAGCTGATTGGCTAGGGCCAGCTCGTCCACGTGCGAGAGCAGGTGGCGAACATTAGGCCAGATAAGCTCGCTTCCCCTCCACAACTTAGAACCCCCCATACCAGGAATGACGACGACCGGACGCCGTCCGGGTTTGATGGCCTCGTCTGCCACAGTCAGATCGTCGCATGAGAATACCGCTTTGTAGATCAGCTGCGCGTTTCCGATCCGGATGGCGTCGCCATCCGCCAACAGGTGTCTGTCGATCCGCGCCCCGCCGACCCAGGTGCCATTGCCGCTGTTCAGATCCTGAATCATGAAGCTGTCTCCGCGGCGCTCCACCCGCGCATGGTGGCGTGAAACGCTTTGCCGATCGATCACGAGGTCGTTATCCGGCAAACGGCCAATGGTCAGCGTCTCGCTGTCGAGCGCGACCTCCCAAGTCCTGCCAGCGGAGCGCACCGCCAGCCGCGCAGTGTTCGTCTCCGCCACTTCCATTTGCAGGGAAACCTGGGAGAGCGCTGTATCCATGTCCGCAACGGAATTGAGCCGGGTCATCTGCTCGGCTTCAGGCGCGCCCGCTTCGAAGCGCGCGCTGACGTCCCCAATCACTAGGGTGTCACCCGACTTGAGCAGGCGACGCTCGACGCGCACACCGTTAATCCAAGTCCCGTTGGGGGACCCGACATCGACGATAGTACAGCCTGCCGCGCCGCACTCGATCAAGGCATGGTTTCGAGAAACTCTGGAATCCTGCACGACGATATCGTTGGTCGTCGACCGACCGATCCGGATGCGGGCTTTGGATAGCGTGAACTCCTGCCTACGGCTCCCCGGCAGCAGCAGAGTGAGGGTGCCGTAATGTCCCTGAATCAGCGCCCGGCTACCCGAATCACCGTCGCTATGTTCGTGATCCGGCATGGGCATAGCTTACACCAGGGAAATTAGGGATATGCCGCTCGGTTGGCTTATGACTGCCGCATCAGCCACTCAGCAGCTTCCGCCCAGAGCAGAGGCTTCATTTGCTCGCGAAAGTAACCAAAGTGACCAATCGCCCGGAGTCCGAACTCGGAAGGAAGGATGTGACGGCCGGACTTGGCGGCGCGGGTGTAGCAGTTCATTAAGTGTTCGACGGCCGCATGAGGAGCGTAAATATCATCCGCAAAACTGTAGTAGAGAATCGGCGCTTCAAAGGTTTCGAAATGCCGGCGTTTCACTTTTCCGGTATGGTCGACGATGTACTCCGGATGGCGGCACCATCGGGCCCACTCCAAGATAACGCCCCCTGGCAGATCTTCGCCAAGTCCAAGCCGTCGGGCGGGAAAATAGGTGAAGGCGGACGTGATACTGGGGACGAGCAGATACCAGAACGCCGCCATCACAAAATTTCGCGGAAAACCCCACAATCTCCAGTACCCACTTTGCCCAGCGATGGCCAGCATCGCTCGGATCCGGCCATTGTTAGGAGCTAACCCAACCAACTGCGCGCCGACACTATGGCCGATGACCATGAGCTTCTCGGAAGCATGCTGGCACGCGATCCAGTCGATGATTCCGGCGACATCCTTCTCGCCCCAATCGCTCATCCTGGCTTTGAAACGGAACAGGCTCTTCGGGCGCGAGTCGCCAATTCCCCGGTAGTCGAAGCAGAGGACGCTGAACCCCTGATCGCAGAGATAGCTCGCAAACTTCCTATAAAATGCTCGCTTCACGCCAACCGCCGAATTAATGAGCAGGAAGGGGCTGCTCGGTGTGGGGCCATCCGGCTGGAACAAGGTTGCGGCGAGCCGCATGCCATCGGTCGCCGGCAGCCTGAGATCCTCGATTTTCATTTTTCGTTTTGAGTCTGGAATGGCATTCCAGACACTGTCGGCGCGACCTCAAGGTCTGATGCGAAAAACCCCAGCAACTGATCGGAAAGCGCCTCCGGGACGTTCAAGGGAAGGAGGTGGCCGGAATCGAAGAATTGGACGCGCGCGTCTGGGATCATCTGGGAAGCTCTCTCAGCAAAAGTGATCGGAATGGCCCCATCGCGTTGGCCATGCAGGATCAGGGTTGGAGCGGTAATCTGGTTCAGCATTGCGGCAGTTCTCCCCAACACTTCCGCCGCGTTCCCCCAACGGACCACCCAGACCAGCCGCCGTGCACCCACCAGCCCCCGGAAAGGTTTTCGAAAGCGTTCCAGAATTTCAGGCAGCGCGGGGTCAGCCCTCTCGATGATGGACTGAATCCCACCGTTCCAAATCGCGAGGACCATTGCAGGCGCGAAAATCTCGCCGAGGACCGGCGTGCGCAGCAGACGGAAAAACCACGGCGGCCGGAACTCAGGAAACAACGGAGGTGAGAGCAACGCGAGGCGACGCGTTCGCTCAGGGTAAGCAGCGGCCAAGTGAACTGCGATGGCGGAGCCGGCGTCATGCCCCACTACATCCCACGCTGAGAAGCCGAGATCGCGGCCCAGGATGTCTAACTCCTCCGCGAAACGCCTGGGGTCTCGTGAACCATCGGAAAAAGGCGGCGACTCGCCCAGTCCGGGCAGATCAACGACTATGCAGGTGTGCTGATCTTGCAGCCGTTCCACTACGAAGTCCCAAAGGCGGCCGCCGGTGGGTATCCCGTGTAGGAATAAAACGGGTGGACCGCTTCCACGGACCCAATAATTCATCGTGCTGGTGCTTGACCCGATGGCGCTACCTCGTTGGCGCTACTTGAAGGTGCCGGGTCTTCAGCCCCGGGCGCAGAATGCAGTTCATCCGCCCCAGAAAGGCCCAGCCCTCCATCCACGCCCAGACGAATTTGTTGATGAAGCCGAAGCAGAGCATCGACAGCCATCCTTGCGGCTTGTACTTCGTGTACAGAGCATTCACCGTGTAGGAAAAGGCGGTGTAGATTTTCTGCGCGGGCATTACGCCCAGCCCCCAGCGAATCGAATTGTCGTAAATCGAGGTTTCGACGCTGTGATTGAAAACGTGCCCCATGCGTTGGACGTTCGTGTTATAGATCCTGCGCTGATGGGGCGTCAGAGCACCCCGCCCTTGCGACTCGAGAATGAACTTAACTCCCTCCGCGGCATGCCGGAAAGCCGCGGTCACGCCGTTTGCGGTAAGGGGATCGGGCAGCGATGCCGCTTCCCCAACCATCAACCAATTGGGGCCACACGCGTTGGTGTGAACATACGAATGATACGAGGTAGAATGGACGACCGCGTTGCGCTGCTCTTCCAATAGTCGGTCAAAGCGCGCGTAGGGGGCCAGGGCATCCCACAGGATTTGATGAGTCTCTTTTCCGTGACTCCGCAGCTGCTTGACGATTTCGGCGGACACCACGCAGCCCACGCTCGTCACTTTCGGCGAGATCGGTATTTCCCATATCCAACTCAAGTACTCGTCCGACACGACGTTGGCGTAGAAAGTTGTTCCCTCCGTGCGAACGGGCGTCTCGAAGTGGCACCACAGGCACACTTTCTTCTTGCCATACTCAATCTTTGGAACCTTGAATTCCCGTGCCAGCAGCCGCGCGCCCATCCCGGAGGCATCGATGAACCAACGGGCTTCGATCCGCTGCCCTCCGGCTGTACGGACCGCCGTAACCTGCTCCCGGGTGCTTTCAATTTCAGTAACCCGTTCCCACAAGAACTCCGCACCCAGTTCGCGGGCCATTTCGAAAAGGCGCTGGTCCAGGGCTTTTCTGTCCGCGTGCAGAGTGACGGTTTCGAATTCCAACGGAGGGTTGGCGAACCAGGCCTCCGGCTGGGCTTGATAGGTCGGTCGGTCGGGCGTCACAATTTCAATATGCTTCTTGTAGACCGCAACCTGATCCTCGATCAGCGATTCGACCGAAATACCTAACTGGGCCAGCGTTGCTGGAGCCGACCAATCGAGAGATTCGCCTACGCGGTCGTGCGGAAATTCATCCGGCTCGATGCAGAGTACCCGCAGACCGCCACGCCGCAGATGGATCGCCGCGGCAAGTCCTCCCGGACCTGCGCCCATCACAACCGCGTCCCAGCATTGTGGGGCGGCGTCCTCGAGGGCAGGACCGGATTCACAACCGGGATTGACCCGCGTGTCTTGCGCTACCGGAATTGAAGTTTGCCCGGCCGGATTCGTCATGTTTCGGCTCCCAGATTCGAAAAGCTTCGCGAGTCATCAGCCCAACCAGAAGCGCCGACGTCGTGGAGATGATGAAGGATTTCCTTCAAGGATTGAACGATCCCGGTTTCGTGATAGCGGATTCCCCGTTCCCGGCAAAAAGGCTTGACGATTGCTTGCGCCGCCGGCAATTGATCCTGCCTCAAGAACGGGAAGAGGTGGTGTTCGATCTGATAATTCAGCCCGCCGTACAAAAAATCATTGACTGGGCCGGATCGGACGTTGCGTGAGGTCAGCACCTGTCGCCGGAACAAACTAACATCCGAACCGGAGTCGACCATGAGCATACCTTTGTGATTGGGGGCAAAAACCAGTCCGGCATATAAACCCCCCAATGCTTTCCCGCACACCAGGAAAGCAACCGCCGGCAAAGTGTCGAGAATACTGAATGCGATTGCGAAACAGGCGATATGATGGCAAACCAGCAGGATTCCCTCGGTCCAAGGAATTTTGGTCCGTGCTCGCACGACGTGTGCAGCCGAGACGGCGTGAAGATGCACGTGCTCGGCGAGCAGAAAGGGAACGAACAAGAACGCCTGGTACTTCACGATCAACTTCCATGGCCACTTTTTCGCCATAGCCTGTTCTTTGGAAAAGGCCAGGCCCACGAAGTCTACATCCGGATCCAGGTCAACGTGATTCGGGTTTCGGTGATGACGGTTGTGCTTGTCGACCCACCAGGTATAACTCACGCCGATTAGCAGATTCCCGAGAAGCAGGCCTAAAGCACGATTAGCAGCGGGTGACCGAAAGATCTGCCGATGACCGGCATCGTGCATCAGGAACGCAATCTGCATGAAGAGGAAGGCAAGAAGGATGCTGTTGAATAATTGCAATACAAGACTGTCACGTCCCAAAAACATGACTGCCGACATTAAGGCCATCACGGCGAGGAGAATTGCAGCCCTGAACCAGAGAAGCGGAGCTGGCTTTTTTTGCAGGAGGCGACTGTCTTTGACAAGGCGGCAAAGTTCGCTGAACTCACCGTGCGAAGAAAACAGCGGATCTTTCTCCTCGGTCAGACGTGGCGGAGCTTCCAGCAGCGACAGCATGCCTGAAGAAGCTTCTCCTTCCGCTTCGTACTTTCTGTTTCTTATCCTATCCCCATGAGCCGCTGACGGAGTCCCGGGAGAGTTTGCTCGTTGGCTTCCTCGAAGAACATTTCTTGCATTCATCTTGCGAAACCCTGCATTTCACAATAACACCCGCTAGAAATGGATGCTCGCTGGTAGCATCGACGAAGCCGCCGATACCTTCTTGCCGACAGGGCAAAGCAGGTGCCCAAACCTCAACCAATGTCGGCACCGATCTTAATTCGCGCGCAACATTTGTCAAGAAGAAAGTACCCGCTGAACCGGCGGTTCCATTCGCCAGCCAGGAAAGGAAACATGCGCGAAAAGGCAAGAGTCCGATTGGCCAGAACCTCCCGCGCTGGAGGCTGGACCCGACTCCGGAAACGCCAGAAATACTTTCTGGCATGGAGCCTCCCCGCCACATTGCCGACACTTCTTGTTTAGCTGCTTGACGGTTGAGGCTGCGCCGGTTCGCCGTGAGGAGTCCAGCCGGTCTC
>PMHI01000232.1 GCA_003156615.1 Acidobacteriaceae bacterium
CGGTGCATCTCCTGATATTTCTGGCAGAACTGCTCGCGTTCGAGATTGTCTTCCTCCTCGTCGCTCGAGGAAGTGACTTCCTTCCCAGCGCCGAGGATCACTTCCAGAGCCCGCTCGTCCTNNCCTGAGCAAAGCTCGATCCAGCCAACCCTGCCACCAGCAGAAGAACCCCCACTACCAGCAACAGGAGGACAGTGGATGCGAACCCCCACGCGACTCTCACCGTAAATGCTTCAAGCTTCATATTGTTTGTGCGCATGAGCTCTTCCTCCACACCATCAGTCAGTTTGAAGTAGTTAAACCGAATCACCTTCGACCGCCGCCGCCATGGAAGCCTCCACCACCATGGAAACCTCCACCAAAGCTCGATTGCCCGCGAGAAGAGAATCCTCTAGCCATCCCTCCCCGATTGAATCCGCTGAACGCTCCGGAATGTGTGCCGGGGAATCCGCGCGACCCGCCGAACCCTCTCCCGCCTGAGAAATCGCCGCCGTGGAATCCGCCGCCANNCAAAACCGCCAAAGAATCCGATTCCAAAGCCGAGGCCAAATGCGAGCCCGGGACCGTCAAAGAAAAGCCCCGGATACCAATACCAGCCTGGCCAAATCCCGATGGGATCTCCGTACACAAGCCATGGGTCATATTCAGGCACGTAAACCACTTGAGGATCGGCTGGTTCGATCACAATGGTTTGCCCCTGTTTACTCACCTTTTCCTGGTCTGTGCTTTTTAAGTTGCCGGCCTTCTCAGCGCGGTTGCGCATTACCTGCACGGCGTTCATCACATCCTGCTGTTGGCTGACATAAGCGTCACCGAGCGATGATGTCCAGGAGAGATTTTTATCCATGTTGGCGAGGACCGAAGGAAACTCGGTGAGGGACTTCACGCTGGGATCCCAAGGCTGCTTATCGACTTCTTTGCCCAGTTGCTCTCCCTTGAGATCCGTATGTTGCTGGAGCCACCGGTCCGCTTCTACGACTTGATCGGGGTAAGTCGCCGCCGCAAGGATTTGTGCCACCAGAGCATCCGGATACAATGCGATCGGCGCGACCAGTTGCTGCAGTTGTTCCGGAGTCTGATGTGCGGCCTGAACCGGCGCAGCTTGATCCGGCGATGGTGCGGCCGATTGATCCGACTGAGAGGCGAACCCGCCCGGCGCACTGGCTAGTACAAGGCAACATGACAGAAGCAACGCCAAACCCGGTTTTATGAATTGCACAATCAATTCTCCTTCCACCGGTGGATTAACGAACAACCGCCGGTTCCTCTCGGATGAGGCAACGCACGCTGGCGCAAACCATCTTTTCTAGCTGGCTAGGTCAGCGGTACTTTGGGGCGTGAACTGCCCAAACGTCAGCGGGCATGCCGGATGGTTGCATTGACACGCGATCTCCACGTCTTCGCTTCCCGCGTCACGACACAACTCTCCGCA
The DNA here is from genome assembly GCA_003156615.1 of Acidobacteriaceae bacterium. The sequence goes on from PMHI01000232.1 coordinate 1,433, forward strand.
GTATTCTTCTCCGTCCGGTACATCACATAAGCACGGTATGTGCGCACACTTCGTGGTCTTTTGATTCGCCATTCCTACCTTCATTTCCGATCACTTCTCCGATCTCTACAGCAATACGATTCTTAACGGAACCCTGTGCGGTACCAAGAGTAGACGTCGTGGAAACTCACTCGCTCCAGGCGGCCGGCTCGCGGTGCTGCGTCATCTCGACTGATTGCATTCCGATTTCCAAACCCACCTCGCCGCTCGCACCGGCTTTGCCTCAGTTTTGCGCTTAGCAGTAAACTCAACCAAGTCTCGAGTGTCGGCGGGCGGATGGCGCGTCGGTATTCGGACGGCTTGATGCGCCGCCTCTTTCTGATCAAGGCTTAGAATCGCGGGCCTGTGTCAGACAACTGCAATGAGCACGTATGATTGAATTGGCTGCAAAACGGAGCTAAAGTTGCAGGGGGCTCATTTCATGCGGCTCCAGTGTACTTTGCCCGGAGCGCGTGAAACTCTTGACCATGAGCTATCCGCGAAAGGAAGTGAGTTGCAGAATCAACTTCCGATTCTCTACGCGATCGGCCGAGGCGCATGAATGACACCGGCAACTGTCCCCACCGTGTTTGTCGTCGATGACGACGACTTGGTACGCGCGGCAATCCGAGGCATGTTGAAGTCAGTTGGCTTGCATTCCGAGACCTTCGGGACGCCGCAAGAATTCCTGCGCAGCAAGCGCTCGGAAGGACCAAGTTGCCTTGTCCTGGACGTGAGGCTTCCTGGGGTGAACGGCCTCGACTTTCAGCGCGAGTTGGCGGAGGCGGGAGTTCACATTCCCATCATCTTTATCACCGGTCATGGCGACATTCCGATGTCGGTGCGGGCCATGAAAGCGGGAGCCGTCGAATTCCTGACCAAGCCCTTCCGCGACCAGGATCTACTGGATGCGATTCAAGTGGGGTTGGAGCGGGACCGCGCCCGGCGGCAAAGCCAGGCTGAGACCGCACAGCTTCGCGAGCGCCTCGAATCGCTGACACCCCGCGAGCGGGAAGTGCTGCCTCTGGTAGTTTCAGGCTTGCTCAATAAACAAGCCGCCGAGGTCGGCATGACCGAAGCGACGGTGAAAGTCCATCGCGGCCAACTCATGAACAAGATGGGTGCGGATTCACTGCCAGATTTGGTGAGGATGGCTGGGAAGCTTGGAATCCCCGAGTCCAAGCATTAAGTTCAAAGCGATAAACCTTCGTTGAAGCTCACCTTGGCGAAAGTGAAGACCCCTATACCAATGCCCAATGGATTTAGCCGCGGTCTCCATCTATTGTCGCTTTGGGGACGGAGATCGAGTGGTGGCCTCCGTAGATTTCTCTT
>PMHI01000685.1:0-3361 GCA_003156615.1 Acidobacteriaceae bacterium
ACCGTGGCGGGCTGCGGCCCCACCGACGCGAGCGTTGCGTCGGGATCTAATGGGCTTTGCCCATTCGAGATGGTCGCATCATCAGGCATCGGTTCTCCGCTGCCGGAACACGGAAGTGCCCGTAAGTATAGCGCAGGGCTGAAAACTAGAAACGAATCATTAAATACGATGATCGCGGAAAAGGAGAGCCAAGAATCTGCGACTCGGGTAGGAGAGACAGTCCCCAACCGCGATTTGTTAACTGTTGTAACCAGACACGTTAACTGCTGGTCATTGAGTGTAACCGCGATATTTCAACAGTAACCGCCATGGCGGGGTCGAGCGCGAACGCTCTCCTGTTGGCAGATATACTTGCGTCTGCAACGAACGTGTAGGATAAACAGGATCGGCGTAGTGTTCGCGAGAGGCAAGTCAAATGAGGTGCGTGGTACTCCAACTCCTGTTGCTGTCCACCCTCGCATTTGCCGACTATGGCCCGGCCTCGTGTCAGATTTCGGAAAAAAGCGTGTTGAGCAAATCCTCTTCCGGGATCGCTCAGGTCAGCAACTTGGGACTAATTCAGATTCGTTGCGATGTCGCTGCTAGGCCTTGGCCCTTGAAGCCAGGAATTGTCCGAAATGGGTTGAAAGCCGAAGCCGCAGTTTACAAAATCTCTGCGGACGGAACCAGACACTTGGTGCCCTCAGAGGTCAATGTTTCTGGTGGAGGCTTGAGCGGCACGATGGAAAGGGTCGACTTCTATATCAACATTCCCCTCGATCCTGCCGATCGCAATGCCGAGATTCGCAGGTATCTAGCCAATCTCGACAGATCGGTGGCAGATGAGCAATTACAAGGACAAATTCGCGATTTGCAGAAGAATCCGCAAGCACTGGCGGCGATAATCAGTCAGACTCGGGTGGGTCGCTTTGAAGTAGACTGCCGCGTTTTGGATGGACGCCTCGTGATCGGCGTAGGACGCGCTGGTTTGGAAGTACTATTCAAGGGCCGCTTCTCCGACGCAGTGGCAGAAAAAAAGTGAAAGCCTTAACCTATAAGCGGACGATCAGAAAGCCATTTGACGAAATCAGGCGGTTACGCTCACCGAGAATCGGCTGACTCTCAGTCAAGGGTCAAAACGCGGTATAGAGGTGTTACGCCAACCGCGTGATGCCCTCCGTATCAGAACTTGAAGGCATACAAATGCCAGCGATCAAAAGCGTAAGCGAAACCCTTGGCTGCAAAGGGTGCCCGATGCGGGAAGAGTTCCCTGACAACCATTTCGTATTTCCGCAAGAGCCGAAGAATCCCGCCCACGATCTTATGCGACTGGTGATTGCAGAAGCGCCCGGTAAACGAGAATCGGAAGTCGGTGAGCCGCTAAGGGGTAAGGCGGGCCAGTTCTTTGACAAGCTTTTGGAGGACGCTGGGATCCAGCGCGATGGACTCACGATTACGAATTGCCTGTCCTATCATCCTCCACGCAATATTTTTCCCACAGACAGCAGGGCTTGGTCGTCGAAACGGCTACATCTCGAAAGAAGATGGCGTTAAAGCTGTTCAACATTGCATGGAAAACCACGTCGATCCGCTGCTTCGCTCTCGCAAATGGAATCGTGTGGACCTTGTTGGAGGTCACGCGCTCCGAATCGTCGCACAGAAGGAGGGGATTATCGAATGGAGAGGCCGTCCGCTTAAATTGCCTAGCGGACACAAAGGGTATGCGCGAGAACACCTTGAACGACCTCACCAAGCTAAACGCGCCTTGCCCTGAGCCACGAANNAAATCGACAGACACCAAGAGCACCCGCTTATCTTTTGCAAGATACGCGTATCACCTGGCTCTCACTTCGTAAAAATATCGTGATCTTGGTCATATTTTTTCTCGACCTTCTGAGCCTCACCCGCCATTTCATCTGCGTCTTTCTCCAACCGCTCGGAGGTGGCGGCCTCGTCAGAGCGACGTTCCTTTGATGGCTGTTGCTGTGAACTCGTTGAGTCCTTCTTGATATCCGGCATAGTGCACCTCTCGCTTGATTATAAACAATTGACCGCTGGTCAATGCGTGAAATAGAGATGTCACAGCAATTAATGCTAATAGACCGCCTTGAACCCTTAAACAGAAAAGTTCTGGCGGCGTCCCCTAGTTCTATTGGAACGCAATGAGGACTTTCGCGCGGGCGTGTCCTTCTTCTGCGTAAGCGAGGGCGTCGGCGGTTTCATCCAGCGGATAGCGTCGGTCGATCTCCGGGGTGAGTTTTCCCGCCCTGATGAGTTCGCAAAGGGTCGTCAGGTCGTCTCGATTCATTTTCGCAATGAAGAATGTGAACTTCTGCCTGATGAACGGCGACCACGCGAATGCTTTCAGCAACCGGGTAAGCACGGCTCGGAGTTCCTTGGGCGCTCCGGCCATGACACACTTCCCATTCGGACTCAGAACGCGTCTCATCGCTGACAATGTGCGATTCCCCACGTTATCTAGAAGCAGGTCGTAACGTTCGCTGTCCTGAGTGAAGTCATCGCAGGTATAGTCGATGATCCGGTCGGCACCGAGCGAGCGCACCAATTCGACATTCTTCGTGCTACACACGCCAGTTACGTTAGCCCCAAACGACTTCGCAATCTGCACGGCAAAGGTACCGATTCCTCCCGCCGCGCCGTTAATCAAGACCTTCTGCCCCGGCTGAAGATGTCCTTTGTCGCGAAGCCCTTGCAACGCGGTAAGACCTGCAACCGGCACAGCAGCGGCTTGGTCGAAGCTCAGGCTTTCCGGTTTTCTGACTAACTTGGCCTCAAGAGCACACGCGTATTCGGCAAAGGCCCCTTTGCAGAGGCCGAACACGGCATCACCGAGCTTGAACTGCGTCACAGCTGCTCCCACCGCTGCTACCTGACCAGCGACATCGACGCCGGGCCGATGGCTCTTCATGCGCCAGTCCAGAGGATTGATGGAAGCGGCGCGAACCCGTATGACGACTTCGTTGTTCTTCGGAACCGGCTGTTCGAGGTCCTTTAGTTCGAGGACCTTTCCGATTTTGGCTTTGGTGTAAACGGCGGCTTTCATGTGGGATGAGACAGTAGCCTTGTCGGCGCGCTCCCGATTAGGACGGCGATAACGACCATCTTCCGCTTAGAAGCTCGATTCATGCCAGCATTATGCGCCAGTGAGTCAACTGACGTTAACAGGCGATTTCATTGACCCGCGCCTCCGTGAGGGGTGCCAGACTTCACCGCCCGCCGCGGCGCCCGGTTGCCGCTGCCGCCGAAGAAGCAGGCTAGACCGAACAGGTAGCCGAAGTTGTACCAAGCGCCGTTGTTGTGGACCTCGTAGATACTGAGGTCTCTCCGGAACAGCGAGACCACGAACACAAGGGGCGCAATA
>PMHI01000685.1:3368-4373 GCA_003156615.1 Acidobacteriaceae bacterium
GACGCGCATCCGGCCAGAACGCCCAGCACCAGGAGGACAACCACAAGCAAGGTCAAAAAGGGTTTCATCGGCAATACCTCCCGCTCATACGTATTACGAAGCAGGGGCATGAAAAGTCTCAGAAGGGCCTGCAGCGTTTAACACTCGGGACTCGTAGCTGCTGTAAACAGGCGATTGCGCTCACCGAGAATCGGTCCCGACTTCCGACCAAAGTCAAAAAGCGCAATAGAGATTTTGCAACAACCATCCTCTTGAGCAACCGCCAACCCCATGACTTTCATTGACTTGCCCTCGCATCATGCCTACCATTGTGCGATTCCATGATCGGCCAAACAATCTCGCACTACCGCATCGTCGACAAACTGGGCGGTGGTGGCATGGGTGTGGTTTACAAGGCCGAGGACATCAAGCTTGGCCGCTTCGTAGCCCTCAAGTTCCTTCCCGATGACGTAGCCAAAGACCTGCAGGCGCTTAGCCGCTTTCAGCGTGAAGCCAAGGCCGCCTCTGCACTGAATCATCCGAATATCTGCACAATTTACGAAATTGACGACCAGCACGGCCCGGCGTTCATCGCCATGGAGTTTCTGGATGGGCTGACGCTGAAGCATCGCATCGCCGGACGTCCGCTCGACACAGACCAATTACTGGATCTGGCGATCGAAATCGCCGATGCTCTCGACGCAGCGCACTCCCAGGGCATTATTCACCGTGACATCAAGCCCGCCAATATCTTCCTCACCAAGCGCGGGCACGCCAAGATTCTCGATTTTGGCCTTGCGAAGGTGAAGCCAGCAGCAGATTCGTCGAGCGGAATCACCGCCGCAATCACCCAAGGCTTCACGATGGAGGAATCCCATCTCACCAGCCCCGGGTCGACGATGGGAACTGTGGCGTACATGTCTCCGGAACAGGCGCGGGCAAAGGATCTCGATGCTCGCAGCGACTTGTTCTCCTTCGGCGCCGTGCTCTATGAGATGGCGACGGGCAAGCTCCCGTTTCGCGGGG
>PMHI01000117.1 GCA_003156615.1 Acidobacteriaceae bacterium
CCGGTCTGAATGCTCATCCTGAATTCGCGGAACGCGCCGCGAAAAAGATTGCCGAACTCACCGGACTTCCCTTCCGCTCTCACGGCAACAAGTTCGCCGCACTTTCGGCTCACGACGAGATCGTTTTCGCGCAGGGCGCGATGGAAACGCTGGCGGCATCGCTGATGAAAATTTCCAACGANNGGGCAAGGTGAATCCCACGCAGTGCGAGGCCATGACCATGGTCTGCGTGCAGGTTCACGGTGCTACCGCTGCGGTTGGGTTTGCCGGCTCACAGGGCAACTTCGAGCTCAACGTTTACAAGCCGGTTATTATTTACAACTTTCTGCACTCAGTCACCCTGATCGCCGACGCCTGCCACGGATACGTCGAGTACATGATCAATGGCATCGAGGTCGATCGCGCCAAGGTGGAGTGGTACGTGAAGAACTCGCTGATGCTGGTGACGGCGCTGGCCCCGAAGGTGGGATACGACAAGGCCGCCGAGATCGCCCATACGGCACATGTGGAACACTCCAGCCTGCGCGAGGCGGCGCTGAAGCTGGGATATCTCACGGGTGAGGAGTTCGATCAGTTGGTGCGGCCGGAGAGGATGACGCGCCCGTAGTGGATTTCGTTGCGAAAATAAAGTTTGGTGCGTTGTTGCCGCGAGTGTTGGATAGCCTGTTTCCGGGCTGGAAACCGGGGTATCCCCCCTCCCCCCTCAATCTCTGGAATCATCGCGTTAGAGGGAAATTCCCGGCAAAATCCAGATGTCAAAGAGCTTAGAGGTCAAAATCTAGAGAACAAAAGACTTCGGGCGCAACGAATTGGCTTGGGCCAACCGTCACTGCCTCGACCATGATTGCGCAAGTNNCAAGGTCAGATGTCACAATGGGCCTGTGGAAATTCCTTGATACCCAGGCGGGGGCCCCGCAGGATATTTCGGTAGTGGGTCAGCAAGATTTCGATACGGCGTAGATTCTCAACCGTTGAATGGTGAATACGCTCCATCGACCTTACGTTCCTTGCCAGTTTGACAGGATGGGGTATCATGGCTGGTTATGAGGATCAGCCAGCCATGATTGTCACCGCTGTATACGCTGCTAGTTCGCCTTCGCGATATTCGCTTGCGACGGTACGGGTAACGGTCCCACTTTTAACAGCCCGATCATCTGCATTAACTGTATTGCCCGCAGAGCCGGGCCGCGCCAATGCCAGCGGCAGTTGTCGACTTTTACGTTTACCATCTCGAAGTCGCCGCCAGAGTAAAATAGGTCACAGTCGTGCAACTCGCAGTTGAGGAAAAAGCATTCCTCGACCACGAACGCTGCCTTGGTTAAGTTTTTACCTTCATACTTCGTCATGAATTTCCTTCTCCGTTGATTGGACTCTCACAGCCCGGTTAAATGGTTGAAGGTTGATCCTCTCGGCCTCGGTCTCGTATACCTTGACCGAGAGGAGCTTTCACGCCTCCGGTTGGAGGCAGGGTTCTCCTGCCAACTTACCGCTTGACTTTGGGGGCACTCCAGAACTCCTCTGGGCTAGTTTCACTTTGGGCCAACCATATTCAAGCTGATTTCTTATTTGGAAGCGGGTCATCGAGGGTCGCACTTTTGGCCCTTGGCATCCGCTCGGAATAGAGGACTTGCCAGTCTTCTATTGACATAGCTTTTCGAATCTGGCTGACTGATCGAGTTGATATTGGGCTGGATTCAAGCTTTCTTTCCTGGCGGAGGCGATCACGCCACTCGTTACGCAAAGCAACGACGACGCTCGCATCAAGTCCCCATGAATTACAGGCCCACTCGTTCCAGTTCGCCATGCTCTCAGCCCAGATGGGATCGGTCTCTTCTGTTTCGCCGAGCAGATACCCGACCGTTACGTGCAGAATTATGCTCATCCTTTTTAGTAGTTGGGCACTCGGGTTCGAAACGGCTAAGGATTCATTGAGGAGGGCATCCACGCATCGTATGTTGACGCCGAGTCGTCTTGAAAAGGTCAAATTATTGCCGCANNTTTTTCGATAAAGCGCACGCTGTTCGAAAACTTTGGTCCGAACTTCATTTAGTGCAGCAATGAGCTTCTCCCTCGGGTACTGCGCTCCCGTCTCCGGATCGTCAGTGTACTCAATATCAACTGCGTCGAGAAATGAGCCGCCCATCATTCTGGAGATGCCGTTTGGGAGAAACNNGGTGACGATCTCGTTCTCTTGACCTACTCCAAAGCTAGGGAACGCACAGATCATGATGACGAAATCGAAGCTGGACGCCTGTGAACGATCAGTCAAATATACTTGCGCGGGCGTGAAGGCTTTGTTCTTTTGGGGATGGGTGTGATCACCCGGCCAGTAAATATCAAACTTCGGCTCGGGAAAAAAATCGGAGCACACAAAATCCCTGACCTCGTCNNAAAGCCGTAGAGGAACTGTTCAGACCGGCTGTCTGTTACGACCGCGGTGAGGGGCGATGCAAGATATCCAGTAATTCGTCGAGGCATTGCCTCGGTCTCGCCAATGATCTTGTCCAGGTCGAGCCCCAGGCCTTTGAACAGCTTTCGCAGTGTTTCTTCGGAGGGCTCATATCGGTCGTCCGCAGACGGAGACAGGATGCGCGAGATCGTGGACTGGGCAACGCCGGATGTGTTGTGTAA
>PMHI01000583.1 GCA_003156615.1 Acidobacteriaceae bacterium
GGTGTCCGGAAACCGCCTCGCTCGCCCCAGTCGATCGGAGCTGTGGAGGAAGCGCTACCGGCAATCTCCAGGAAGGCTCTTCCCGCCGAGGCATGATTCCTGTCATTATGCTTATCTGCGTGGCCTCCGGCTGGGTTGGCGGGGGTGGCGCTCCACTCCATGGTCTTGAATGCAATCGGCCGTTCATCGTCTTCCAGTTCTGGCGTGTTTCCCGCGCTGGTGCTGGTGCAAGGAAACGAGCAGCGGAACATCGTCCTCAACCGGACTCCGTTCAGCGTTGGGCGCAAGGTCGACAAAGACCTGGTGATCGCCGATCCTCGCGTTTCGCGCGACCACGCGCTCATCGTATTGGAGGACGACGGTTTTTTTCTCGTCGATCAGGGCAGCAAGCACGGCACGTTCGTGAACGGAGAACGCATTCAGCGGCAAAAGCTGGAGCGCAACGATCGCCTGGAGTTCGGAGCGCGCGATTCAACTTACGCCATCTTCAATCCGGCACACGGCAGTTCGAACACGGCGCGGGAGTTTTTGAGCCAGATTTCCGGGATCCAGATTGGGCAGGAAGCCACCGACCTAGAAAAGTTAACTTTGTTTCTGGAAGCGGCCCGCAAGTTGAACACCGCTGGCGTGCTCGACGAAATCCTGATGACCATGCTCGAGGTGACGTTGCGGCTGACCCGCGCCGAACGCGGCTATGTCTTTCTCAAAGACGATGAGGGCAAACTGCGGCTGGCGGCGGGGCGCAACAGCAAGGGCGAGTCGCTGCTGGATGACAAAACCATCTCNNCACTCCGCGCTCGACGAATCGCTGCGTTCGAATTCAGAGTTTCTGCTGACCGACACCGGCAGTTCGTCGGACCTGACGGGCCGGGAAAGCATAGTCGCCTACGATCTGCGCACCGTGATTTGCATTCCGCTGCGCAAAAGGCAGGTGCAGGCCGTCCGCGACCAGCAAACGCCGGCGCCCGACGCCGCCTCCGAAGTGGCAGGAGTTCTGTACGTGGACTCGCGCTTCGCCTCGCGGGAATTCTCCGGCGTCGGCCACGACATTCTGCGGGCCATCGCGACCGAAGCTGGGTCGCTGATCGAGAACGCCCGACTGGTGCAGGCTGAAGAGGAATCCCGGCGCTACCAGCAGGAACTGACTATCGCGGCCAGCATTCAACAGCGGCTGATGCAGGTGAAGATTCCGGAAGTGCCGTTTGCCAAACTGCGCGGCAAGAATCTGTCCTGCAAAGAAATTGGCGGCGACTTTTTCGACGCCATCAATACCAAGGAGGGCCTCGCGGTAGTGCTGGCGGATGTGAGTGGCAAGGGAGTCTCCGCGGCGCTGCTGGCGTCCACTCTTCAGGGCATGATTTATTCGCATCTGAGTTCGGGCATGCCGCTGTTGGACGTGGTCTCCGCCGTGAACCACTTCTTCACCGAAAAACTGGTGGGAGAAAAATATGCCACTGTTTTGCTGGCCCGCCTGCGCCGGGATGGCGATCTGGAATACGTCAATTGCGGCCACGTGCAGCCCCTGCTGGTCTGTGGCGGAGAGGTGATGCGTCCGCCCCACGGCAATGTACCCGTAGGGTTGCTCGCGGATGCGACGTTTGAAAGCGCCCGCTGCCAGCTCAATTCGGGCGATCGCTTCATCCTGGTGACCGATGGTGTGACCGAAGCGGAAAATTCCATGGGCGATTTCTTCGAGGACTCCCGCCTCGAAGCGGCCGCGGCCAAGACTCCGACGCTCGAGGGCATCTTTTCCGCGGTCTCCGAGTTCTGCGCCGGAAATCCCCTGAATGACGACTGCACCGTCGTCGAACTGGTTTACTCAAACGCCGGCATGGAGCCGTAGTTCTACCCGGGTCAGTTGTGGCGGCACGAAGAGCCGAGCGTTCCATTGCTGCAGGGGGATCCTGTCAGCGCCAGACTCTTCGGCGATGTCGGACGGCTCGGGTCGACTCTGGACAGCGCGGTTCCGCACGGAAAAGAGGTGATGCGTGACCAAGCCTCATGGTTTCGGCTCTGCGTTTCTTGTCTGGGTTCAGTTCGTGAGCCGCGTCGTGGCTTTGTGTCTCGCTGTTGGTGGCTGCGCGTACCCGCAAGAGTACTACCCCAACCGAGAAGTCCGCATCAACGATCTGCCGTTCGTGACCTCGAAGTCCAGCGATGCCTCCGACGTGCTCGCGGCCTCGGTCGAGATAATTCTCCGCGACAAAGAGATTTGCTGCGCGAAGAACTCGGCTCTTGAAGACAGCGTGCAATCGGCGGACCCCAAGTCCTTGAAGGATATTGCCGCCAAGCTGCAGGGAAGGCATCGGTTGAGCGACGGTCGTCCAATCATGGTCACGGCAGAATATGTGCCGGCGACTTCGCTCGTTTCCGGCACCCTGCTCAGCACGCTCTCCGAGAAGCACCCCCTGCTTATGGAATGGAATTCTCACTTGTATGTTGTCTCTGGAGTGATCTACAGCACGACATACACCGCGGAGGGCGCGAGAATGGATTCGATCCTTAAAATCTTCCTGCTGGACCCGCGCTTTTCCGGCCAACGCCGCGAGGTTACCTTCGATCGATCCACGAACGATTGGCGGAAGGTCGAGGGTCTGCTGACACTGAAGGCGGCAAGGCAGTAGTCGCGGCTACGACACGGTTACGGTGTAGTCTGTGCCTTCCCAACGATTCTCCTGCGGCCAATACAATGTAAACACCGCCTGGCTTCCTGCTGGCAGCGAGGCTGTCGGCAAGTCGAGTATGTGGATGCCCAAGCCGGTGTCGCGAGTGTTGGTATCCACAGAACTCTTCCAGCCGTCGATCGTCCAGCGCACCAGCGCGGGACTGAGCAACACAAGGCGCAGCTTTTTGCTGCGCGGCAGGGAACGGCATTTGTTGTTAGGCCTCCATCCGAAGATTTGCCGCGCCGGTTTCTCGACCAGATAGCGTTGTACCGTCTGTGGAGGCTGGTCGAAGATCTTGCCGTCGCGCAGCGAACGGCGCAATTTCACGTACTCGGAATGAGCCCAAACCAACGGACAGGCTGAACCGGAGGGCTTACCGCGGAAAAGCTCGATGGCGGGAATGTCATCGGCGTCCCAGACTTGCTCGGGGAGCAGGCGACTCTGGCCGGTGGGGCACCTCTCTATCATCGAGAGCAATGCTTCGGCTTCTTTTGGCCGGCCCGCGGCCAGTTCATAGTGAGCCCGTTCCCCCGCCAGCAGCGGCCAGGGACGGCCGATCCCGGTGCCATCGAACGGCGAGCCATCTTGGTGCTCGCCATAACCGTCGCCGTTGTAGCGATACCAGCATGGACCCTGCGGCAGTTGCGCCCGCAACAACGCGTCGATCACGCGAACCGTATTCAGAATGCGGGGATCGTCGGGAGCCCGCAATCCGAATCTCACGAGCGCCAACGAGTCGGGACTGATGATGTGACACGCGCGTTCCATTTTTTCCCCGGGCGGGCGGTTCTTGATCGGAACGAAGCCNNTGCTGGGCGAGATCGCCGCCGGTGGTATAGACCCAACGTTCGATATTGTCATTCCAGGCATCGGCGGCGTCGCGAAGAGTTAAGGCGGCATCGGCGTGTCCGGTTAATTCGGCAACGTCGGCGGCGGCCAGAAGCGCGGAAATTTCCGCCGCCAGCGTGAAGGGCGAGTAGCCCGCTTCTTCTTCCCAGCGATCCTGCTGCGTGACCGGGCCGTTGCGCAGAATAAAACTGGCGGCGTTGCGCACCATCGGCCACCAGCGCTCCAGCTTCCCCAGACCCGGCGCGGCGGCGCGGCGCAACAGATCAAGCAACAGGATGGGGAAAGCGGTTTCGTCCATCTGGATGCCGCTCCAGTAAGCGCGCCCGTCGAGCCAGAGATTCTGCGCCCAGTTGCCCGCAGCTTCCTGCGTGGACTCTAGATAGCGAAGCACTCTGACGGCGTCGTTGACCGCGCCCGCCGCCAGCAGCGCCCCCGCAGTCTCGACCAGATCGCGGGGCCAGACGAGGTGATAACCGCCGAGGTCTTCGTCGCCTTTGCTAAAGCCCCAGGGTATGGAGAGGCTGGCGATGATGCCTCCCAGAAAATCCTTGGACTCGTGAGTGCGCAAGACTGTGATCGAGGAGCGGTAGAGATCGTTCTCTCGCTTCGGTTCATCGAGTTTGAGCAGCGTGTTCTGCCAGTTTTTCCAGTGGAAGACGTAGTGCTGGTGGAGCTCGCCGTAATCTTCGAGCAAACTGGAGCGCACTTGCTGCCCGGCTTCACTCCATATTCCGCCGAATCCCAGGGCCAGCACGAACTCTCCCTTCGAGGCCGCGAGGTCGATCTCTCCCGTGCAGGCGAGGTTGCCATTCTCCGCGCGCTGGTATTCCCACTCCATCTGAAAGTGAGCGGAAAGGTCCTGCCATCCGTCGGAGGCGCCCACGAATCCCACGGACATCTTTATCCACGGTGCAGAGGAACCCAGCGCCAGAGCGGTACCATCGTGCTCGGCGAGGAACATAGGCAGGCCTTTGTAGTCGCCGACCCAGCCGGTGTTGCCGTAGCCGCAGTTGCCCAGGTGTGGCGAAAGCAACGCGTAGAGGCGATAGTCGGAGAGCTGTCCTTGCAATGGTTCGAAACGGATTTTCTGCAGCACCACATTGCGGTAGGGGTCAGTGAAAACTTCTTTCTGGATTCTGTAGCGGCCGCCGAGATCGGTGTTGGTCAGTTCGTAAGCCGGGATGCCGGGCTCGCACGGCTTGTTCTCAAATGCACAGTGCCGCTTTTCCTCAGAAAAAAATGCCCGGCCATCGGTGACGATGAAGCCGAGATCGCGGGTGCAGGCATGGTCCACCCGGGGGAAATACACTTCATTCAGAATTCCGTGACTCAGCGTAAACCAGACCTTGCTGTGCTGGTTCAATGCCGTGCCGACGCCGGTTTTGGCGCTTGAGGTCCAGCGGGGTGGGATCCCGGGCCAGCCGGGAGCATAGTGTATAGAATCGCTCATTAAGCTTTCGCCCCGGGGAGTACAACCAAATCGAGACTCATTTGCGGAACTCGGACCCTCAGGGCGCACCCGAGGCAGAAGAATGGGATGGACGCGCCGCCAATTACTTGCATCGAAGCAGGAGATACAAAAAGTAATGTTGCGTTGCTGAGGAAACACGCGATAATGAGATTCGATCGGATGCCCATGCCAGCTACTGCCCAATCCAAATCTGCCTTAGTCCTGGGTATGGTAGCAGTCTTGGGGCTGGTTCTGTCGTTATGCGCGCCAGCGAGCGCAGCCGCCCCACCCGACTCCGGCCGGGACACTATCCTGGACCGCGGGTTCCTCGGGCTTTACAACCTGGATTTCACGGGCGCGCAGAAAGATTTTTCCGCGTGGGAGGCCCAGCATCCTGACGATCCAGTCGGGCCCGTCAGCGAGGCTGCCGGATGCCTTTTCTCGGAGTTCAACCGCTTGGGTGTGCTGGAATCACAGTTCTATGAGAATGACGACGCGTTTGTGGCACGCTCGAAACTCAGCCCCGATCCCATCGTGCACGACCATTTTGAGACCGCGCTCGAACACGCACAACAGTTGGCCCATGCCCGCTTGAACAAAGATGCCAAGGACCGGGACGCGTTGTTTGCCATGACCCTTGCCTCGGGGCTGCAGGCAGACTATGCGGCGCTGATTGAGAAGCGGAACCTGGCTTCCTTGCACTACACCAAAGAGGCTTCCGTCTGGGCGCAACAACTGCTCGCCGTCTGCAACGATTGTTCCGACGTGCTGGTGGCAACAGGATTCAGCAAGTATATTATCGGCAGCTTGAACCCGCCGATGCGCTGGCTCCTGCGTATGGGTGGTCTGCCCGGAGACAAGCAAGGGGGTCTCGCGGACTTGCAGATGACCGCTGAACACGGCCATTATCTGAAACCTTTTGCGCGCATTCTGCTGGCGATTGCCTACGTGCGCGACAAAAACAACCCCCGCGCCCTCGAACTGCTTATCGGGCTGCGTACCCAGTTTCCCGGCAATGGCCTGTTTCCCAAGGAGATTGCGCGTTTGACGCCCTCAGTAACGTCCGCGCATTAAACACGCGGTCCATTTACCAGAAATTCACCCGTTTGTAACTGTGCTGTAACACAGCGCCACTAGAAACGAGCATATCCATTTTGAGGAGGAATCATCGCCTGATGCGCCGACTCACCCTGCTCTTGTTGTGCGCCCTTGTTGCCCTGCCGCTGCCAGGTCAGACCACGCTGAACGGAGCCGGCGCCACATTCCCCAATCCGATGTATTCGAAGTGGTTCAGCGACTACCACAAGCTGCACCCTGACATTCAGATCAACTATCAATCCATTGGGAGCGGCGGCGGCATCCGCCAGGTGACGGAAGGCACAGTGGATTTCGGCGCCAGCGATATGCCCATGACCGACGGGCAGCTCACGGAAGCGCAAACCAAGCTGAAGACCAAGATTCTCAACATACCTACCGTGCTGGGTGCGGCCGTGCCGGCCTACAACATTCCCGGAGTGAAGGGGGAAGTGAAGTTCACCCCCGAGGCGCTGGCGGGAATCTTCCTGGGCAGGATTACAAAGTGGAATGATAAGGCCATCACCAGCGCAAATCCGGGCGTCAATTTCCCCGACAGAGACATTGTCGTGGTGTATCGCACCGAAGGCAGTGGCACCACCTTCATCTGGACCGACTATCTCTCGAAAGTCAGCCCCGACTGGAAGAGTCAGGTAGGCAGCAACGCCAGTGTCAAGTGGCCGGTTGGGATGGGAGGAAAAGGCAGCGAAGGAGTAGCCGGTTCGATTCGACAGTTGCAGGGTTCGATCGGCTATGTCGAGTTAATCTATGCCGTGCAAAACAATATTGCCTATGGCAGCGTGAAGAACTCGGCGGGAAACTTCGTGAAGGCTTCTCTCGAGAGCGTTACGGCCGCGGCTGCGTCCGCTCCCAAAATGCCGGCGGATTTTCGCGTCTCTATTACCGACCCGCCCGGCAAGGACGCATATCCCATTTCCAGTTTCACCTGGCTG
>PMHI01000338.1:0-1379 GCA_003156615.1 Acidobacteriaceae bacterium
TGCCGAGTCTACAGTCATATTCATTTAATTGCTCCCTCCGGAATGGCAAATGGAATCGTGATCTTGAATAAAGTTCCGGTTTCAGTTCTCGCATCAAGGTGGATCACCCCGCCATGATCCTCGACGATCTTCTTCGCTATGGCGAGGCCCAGCCCGCAGCTTTCGGCCTTTCCATAACTCACAAAGGGCTGGAAAACGGAGTCCTGAATCGTCGGGGGAATGCCACGGCCGTTATCCCAGACGCTAATTTGCAAGTAGGCTCGATTTCCGGTCGTGGTTATGACGATCTGCCCGGACTCCGGAGAAACTGCCTCGCAAGCATTCAGCACGAGGTTGGCGATTACCCGTTCGAGACGGTTGGAATCGAACCATCCCAGAGCCAAGCCTCTATGATGATGCTTGATGGTGATGCGGCGGAACTCCGGTCTCACATGAGTCATTCGAATCGCGCGCTCGACTGTGTCAACGATGTTTCCGACGGCTGGCCGAAGTGTGTCACAA
Source organism: Acidobacteriaceae bacterium (assembly GCA_003156615.1). Next base: position 502 of record PMHI01000338.1, read on the forward strand.
CCCTTGGGGCACTCTAACAATGAAGAGACCATCTCGTTCATTCGGTCGATGGCCCAACGGATTTCCTGGTAAAAGTCGCTCCTTTGCCTCTCGCTAATATCTGGCCGGGTGAGAAACTCCGCATTGGCAAGGATGGCGGTCAAGGGATGGCGAAGATCGTGGGAGATGAAGGCGACGATGCTGTTCGCGCCGGAAAGCGGCTCCAGAATTGGAAGATCCCATTGCCTGCTCCGCAAAGATCCAGACGGCAATAACCGCCTCCTCGACACTGCTTGCTTCAGCATTGAAGCCCCCTTCCCATTGGCGATTGGCCGAAGTTCACAGAGGAATAGCCCTTCCCTTCGGCTTCGGCATGGCACTCCTTAAGTGACTCTAGATTCGTCAGCGGATGCCCCATCTTTGAGCTGTTCGGCCATAAACGGGTTTGTGCGCATCAGGTCGACGCCGCGACTCCGCAGTTCTTTGAGGAGCACAATCCCGGCGGCATCGGCGAATGAAACGTCCGCCAGCTCGAGGGACAATTGAACCTCCTCGGGGATAGTGTGCACATCGCATGCTCTCCGGAGCTCCTCGACCGAGGAACCGGTGATCCGACCTTCGACCCGAAGGGTTACGGCGCTTCTTGACGATTCGACAACCGTGACCCTCAGCATCGCGGTTCACCTGATCTCCTCGGACTTGATAAAGCAATTGACATACCCTTCACAAAATCAGGCTGGGTGGGAAATCTCTCCCTGGACTCGCCGAGGCCGCTTGAGCCAATATTTAACTAGAATCAATAAGTTGCGAAGGTTTCCCGCCAGGAGTCCACAGATTGCTGTCCGCTCCAGGACCCTGATCTGAGAGGCGGAACTACCACATGCGGTAGTCACGCACCG
>PMHI01000338.1:1455-17212 GCA_003156615.1 Acidobacteriaceae bacterium
CTCCAGGTCAGCCTGACGACGCTCGGGAGCGCCCGTCTCAGGAGCTTCCGTGCCTTTTGCAGAGGCGGCAACCGGCGTAAGGTCGCGGTCCAGCCGCAGGGTCGGATCCGTCGATAGGACGACTGCGCGCTCGATGACGTTCTGCAGCTCCCGAATGTTTCCGGGCCAGGGATAGTCCACCAGGTTCTCCATCGATTCCCGTGACACGCCGTCGATCTTCTTCCTTAACCGCTTGGAGAATCGGGATACGCAGAAAGCCACCAGCTGTGGAATGTCGGATCGGCGTTCTCGCAAAGGGGGAAGCTCGATGGGAAAAACGTTGAGGCGGTAGAAGAGGTCTGAGCGGAAGCGGCCCGCTTGGACTGCTTCGCGGAGGTTGCGGTTCGTGGCGGCAATCACGCGCACATCCACACGCAAAGAGCGGCTGCTCCCTACCGGCTCAAACTCATGTTCCTGCAGAACGCGGAGCAGCTTCACTTGCGTCTCCAATGACAGCTCCCCGATTTCGTCCAGGAAGATCGTGCCGCCGTCAGCAAGCTCGAAGCGGCCGATGCGCCGATCCAGAGCCCCCGTGAAGGCCCCTTTTATATGGCCAAAGAGTTCGCTCTCCACCAGACCAGCCGAGATGGCGCTGCAGTTCACATTCACCAGGGCACGGCCATTGCGGGCGCTGCGGCTGTGGATCGCGCGTGCTACGAGTTCCTTCCCCGTTCCCGTTTCCCCGTAAATGAGCACGGTCGTATCCGCGGTGGCAACCTGATCGACGGCGTGGAGCGCCTTGAGGAGTGCCGGACTATTGCCCACGATCTCCTCGAAGTTGTGCTCCGTGCGCAGTTCCTCCTGGAGATAAACGTTTTCCTTCTCCAACCTTGCCTTCAGGCTGTCAATTTCCTGGTAGGACTGCATATTCTGAATTGCCAATGCGACCTGGTTCGCCACTTCCTGCAGGAACACGGCTTCCTCGTCCGAATACCGATCCTTTTCCCGGCTTACCAAGCTGAGCGTGCCGATACACTTTCCCTGGAAGACCAGGGGCAAGACACACATCGACTGGATACCCTCTGCGACGAGGCGGCGCTCATTGGCATACTGCCGTTCTTTTTCAAGATCGCGGCGCAGGAGCGGCTGCTGATGGTCGAACACCCAGCTGGCGCAGGTCTCATTGCGACTGTCCTCCAGCCCCGCTCGGAAGTAGTCCGAGAGCAGATCTCCCTCCACGGCGAGGAAGCGGAAAGTATCTCTATCCGGTTCGTAGAGGGTAATGGCACACCGGTCGAAAGAGATGAGACGATGCAAAGCCTCGGAAATAGAGTGCAGGAGGGCCTGCTGGGTCAGGTTCGTAATGATGGCATTGTTGATCTGAAGCAGGCTCCGGTTCCGCTCTTCGCTTTTGCGGAGCGCCGCCTCCGCTTGTTTCCGCTCCGTGATGTCGATGAACGTTATCACCGCGCCCAGGGTTCTACCTTCCCGAACGACAGGATGAGACCAATACTCTGCGGGAAAGCTCGTGCCATCCCTTCTCCAAAAAACCTCATCGTCTCGGTGGACGCTCTCGCCTTTTTGAAAGCCCACATAAATAGGGCATTCTTCAAGTGGATATGGGGTGCCGTCTTTTCGGGTATGGTGCTCCAGCGCATGCATGTTTTTCCCGATTAATTCCGCGGGATCGTCGTATCCGAGTATGCGCGCCGCCGAAGGATTTGAGAAAAGACAAGTACCTTCTGAATCGCAGCCACAGATCGCTTCCGTGGCGGAATCGAGGATTAGGCGGATTCGCTCCTCGCGATTGTGCAGAGCGTCTTCCGCGTGGGTTCGCATCGTGCTGTCTTCAGAAAGCGGCATGTGGGACTGCGGCTGCTCTAGCCCGGAATCAGCCGATCTGGTCACGCTCGCGGTTATGACGATACTGTGAGCACAAAGTACCTCATGCGTTATTTGCCTGCATGGAATGAGCAGGGCAGGATCAGTCGCCTTGCGTAAGATGCCGCCATTCTGTGATTGGCTACTTCCTCCAGGCGCGGCTGGTAACCAGCATATCGCCAATTACACAAAGAAAGCATGAGGACTTCGTAAAGTTTAGTAAAAACGAATCCTGGCTGCTAAGTACAGCTATCCAACCCGCGCTCCAGCACAGCACCTTCATGCGCCGCTGGCCAGATGCGGGGAAGAATCGAGTGCACGGAAATGACGACACTGATTTCAATTCAAAAGCGGCCTTGATTATCGGATAATCGGAGGCCGTCCATTAAACGGGTCTCGCGACTCTGGCCTCGAAATTCCGCACCGCGCCTCCCTCCAGCCGGACTTTTGGAGCGGAGTCACCGCGGGATAGTCCTCAGCATCGTTGCTATAAGTGCAGGGCGTTCATTCGCGGATTCTCGTACACGTCGTCCTCGCCCGGATACCTAAGCTCGCTGTCAACTTTTCCCGTTTCCTTCGCTAAAGCCCAGACCAGACTCTCTCCGGCCGGTAAAGTATTCGGCTGCCTGTCGTAAACCGGACCTCTGTATGCATATTCTGCATCCACGGAGGGATTTACGTGCGCTTCAGCGGTCAAGGAGTTTGGCATCCGGACGGACGGCAACTCCAGCGCTTGGGCCTGCAGCCAGGGATTGAGCTGCGCCCGACACTCGCAGGAATCCGTGCCGGAAAAGACGAGGTGCTAGACCGGGCGATCGCGTATTTACAGCACGGCCAGTAATTCGGTTCGCACTCTCGCCGATTCGGGATATGTAGTCGGCAAACAGGAAGTCGGTTACTCCGGATTGCCCGTCACTCAGAGAGATGCCGCGATCGATTCTCAGGAATGACTTTATTCCTGATCGGAAACACCTCCGCAAATTGCTGTGTCTAATCCTGCGGTTGAGTGCTGAAGCGAAGGCATATAATTGCGGTCGCACAGATGGCCCTCAGCGCTGGCACAAAATTCGGTCCTTACGAAATCGAATCGCCGTTAGGCGAGGGCGGCATGGGCGAGGTGTACCGCGCCCGCGATGTCCGCCTTGGTCGAACCGTAGCGATCAAAGTTCTTGCTTCGCATCTTTCCTCTTCGGCCGAACTGAAGCAGCGCATGGAGCGCGAGGCCAGAGCGATTTCTGCGCTGAACCACCCTTACATCTGCCATCTCTACGATATCGGGTCGCAGGACGGAACCGATTATCTGGTAATGGAGTTTCTGGAAGGGGAGACCCTGGCGGAAAGATTGCGCAAAGGCGCAATGCCACTTAACGAGGTCCTCAAGATTGCAATCGCCATTGCGGAGGCGCTTACCGTGGCGCATCGGCAAGGGATTGTGCACCGCGATCTTAAACCAGGCAACATCATGCTCACGCGGGCAGGCGCCAAGCTGATGGATTTCGGTTTGGCGAAGGCCACGAGCCCGACCCCAGGCGTTTCAGGATCCAGCGCGCCTCTGTTGTCCGCAGCTCGGACGATGAGCGAGGCCAGCCCAATGTCTCCGCTGACGACGGCAGGATCAATCATCGGCACCATCCAATACATGGCCCCGGAACAACTTGAGGGCAAAGAGGCCGACGGTCGATCGGATCTGTTTGCGCTAGGCGCGATTCTTTACGAAATGGTGACGGGCAACCGGCCTTTCGCGGGCCGCAGCCAGATCAGCGTTGCCAGTGCCATCCTTGACAAAGAACCTGAGCCAATTACCGCGACTCATCCCCTCACGCCACCTGTGTTCGAGCAAGTCGTGGCAAGCTGCCTGGCCAAGAATCCTGACGACCGGTTCCAGAGTGCACATGACCTGAGTCTCCAACTGAAGTGGATTGCGGGAGGCAAAACCCCAACAGTCAAGCCCGCAGAGTATGGAAGAACAAAACGGGAAAGTATCCTCGCGGCCGTGGCAGGCACACTGGCACTCCTACTGATCGCATCCGCGATCCTGTGGCGCACCAGCCGCCCTATTAAACAGACCGCATACTTTTCTGCCCCGCTCGGGTTCTCGGCTCGAGACGTTGCAGTCTCGCCCAATGGCCACACTGTCGCCGTTGTTGGCCGGGATTCCGAGCGAAAAAATCTTTTGTGGATCTACGAGCCCGGCGATCCGCAAGCGAAGGCAATTCCCAACACTGAGGGAGCCAATTTTCCGTTCTGGTCTCCCGATGGCAAGTCGCTTGGATTTTTTGCCGACGGAAGATTAAAGAGGCTGGATTTGTCAGGCGGGCCGGTGCAAACGCTCTGCGAGGCCCAGACCGGCCGCGGCGGTGCATGGAACAAAGACGGAGTCATCGTGTTTACTCCGAGCGGACAGTTGGGATTTGGCCTGTATCGAATCGCTGCTTCCGGAGGTACTCCAACACAAATCACATTTCCAGACAGGGAGCACGCGGAAGACAGCCACCGCTGGCCTGTTTTTCTGCCTGACGGAAATCACTTTCTATACTTGGCTATGGACCTTTCCGGTCGGAAAACTCTCTCTGCCATTTATGTGGGCGCCCTGAATTCGAGCGAGAAGCGCCTGATTACGCAAGCGAGAGCGAACGCCATTTATGCCGCACCTGGTTATTTGCTCTTTTACCGCGACCAAACGCTTTTTGCGCAACGGTTCGACGCGAAGAAGCTTGAACTGAGTGGAGAACCCACTCCTGTCCTCACAGAAATTGAATACTTGCCGCGAATTCAGCGGGCGGTGTTCGCGAGTTCCGACGGCGGCGTTCTGGTCGCTCAGAGATCATCCGGCGACACGGGAGCCTCGCAACTGCTTTGGTTTGACCGCAAGGGGCAGCAAGTTGGAGTCGCAACGAAGCCGGGCGTTTACGGCAACATCGCTCTGTCCCCGAACGGGAAGTTGGTTGCCGCAGATGCCATGGATCTTGCCACTACGAATACCGATCTCTGGATCTACGATCTCGAAAACGAGAGCGCCAAGCGGCTGACGTTCGATCCCGCCATCGATTCCACGCCTCTTTGGAGTCCGGACGGGACCAAGCTGGTGTTTACTTCGGACCGCGCCCAGAAATTCAACTTGTACGTGAAAAATGCGGACGGATCACAAGAGGAGCAGCTAATCCCGCAGGAAGGTCCCGATCGCTATCCAATCGATTGGTCGCAGGACGGAAAATACGTGATGTATCAACGCGGCACGGACTTGTGGTTCGTGACTTTTCCCGAACTCACGGTCACTCTTTTTCTGAAAGCAGCCTCTGCCCCTAATGTGGCCCGTTTTTCACCGGATGGCAAATGGGTCGCCTATGCCTCGAATGAAAGCGGACGATGGGAGATTTACGTAACTTCCTTTCCCGCAGCGCATGGAAAGTGGCAAGTGTCGAGCGCGGGCGGGGAACAGCCCAAATGGCGAAGCGACGGGAAAGAGTTGTTCTACCTCGCGCCGGACGGCAAGATCATGGCCACGCCGGTTACGATCGGTGCCAACTTCAGTGCTGGAAGCCCAGTGGCGCTCTTCCAGGCGAATCCCCGCGAAATGGTCGCCACGTCCGAACGGTTCGCCTATGATGTCAGCAAAGACGGTCAGCGGTTCTTGATCAACACGCAGCTGAAATCAGCATTGATGCCAATGTCCGTCGTGATGGATTGGACTGCCAGCCTGAACAAATAGTTGGAAAGGGTCAGGTTTGCTGCACGGATCCGTCTTCTTGCGGTAACCGTCGTAGCCAACGTTCGCCAACTCCCTTCGCTGGGTTAGACGTAATACGCGCTGCCCAGCCACTGGTCGATCGTCGGCAAGCCTCTGGGTTACAAGCCGAAACTGAGCCAAGCCGTAAACGACAACCTCGGACTCGAAAACACCTGAGCCCCGAACCGGACCCCTGGCTCGTGTCGACGGGAGTCCGTCCTGGCCCATAACTTCAGAGTCGCCCTCAATTGCTAAATTGAATGCGCCCGTGTGCACGTTCATCAAGCGGATGAGAAGATTGCGCCTTTTCTCTAGTTCCTCTCGAAGGGTCGAGCATCATAAAAGAGTTCGATGCGCACGATCAGGCTATCTTGGAAAGTCATCAACGCTGCTGTGCGGCAGATACCGATAGGCTCGCCAAAATCGACATCGTAAGTCAACATCGCCTTGTCGTCGGAGCCAAACTTTGCCCTTACCCTTAGGCTCTTGGTGAGGTTTACAAATCGCTTAGCGGCTTCCAGAACCGCCTCCTTCCCGGTCAGGTCCGCCAACGGTGCCATGAACCGAACGCCAGGGTGCAACTGTGTCGCCACGCCGGCGAGGTCTTTGTCGTTCATTGCTTGATAATAGGCCTCCGCAGAAGCCACGTTTCTTTGTGTCGCAGGTGTCACGGTCTTTCTCCTTTGTGCGAAAGCCTGTTGTGCTCATTTCGTCGAATCCGTGTGCCAGCCGGGGTTGACCCATTGTCCGTGACGGCGCACAAAAATCTCTGTGACTCGACCAGATGCCAGTGATCGTTTCTCGTTTGTTTCTGTTTCAACCAGATAAGTACTCCAGATAATCGCAACTTCACCGAAGCGCTGAATCTCAGTGCGGGGNNATGGCGTCTGAAGGCACCAGTTTCTGGAGGGTCTTCGTGTCGTTGGCAAACCAGGCACGCCAGATCGCTTCCCGTACCTTGAGGATCTCGCTTCGGTCGTCCGCGCTTGATGCGAAGCTCGACCCCAAGCGTGACCAACCCGACGAACGCTACTGATGTGATCCGAATTCGACGACGCATGCTTCCCTCCTCTGACATAGGTGGCAGGTCCTATCACAATCGCCCGAGAGCGATCTGCGCGACCCCCTTTGAATGAACTTCCGGCTCTCGCCTACGCCCCTTTTTCCAGTTGGTGGGTTTGGGTAGGACGGTACGCTCCCGGGACGGTGCGGGCCGCAATTGACAGGCGATTCCACGTGTTGATGACGGTCACGGCTAGAGTCAGGTCCGACAATTCCTTTTCGCTGAAGTGCGCGAGCGCTTCTTCATATACGGCGTCAGGCACATGCCCGGCGGTGATGAGCGTGACGGCCTCCGTCCAAGCCAGAGCGGCGCGTTCGCGTTCGGTGTAGTAAGGGCATTCTCGCCACGCGTCCAACGAGTACAGCCGCTGTTCCTGTTCCCCGCTCGCGCGCAGGTCCTTCCAGTGCATATCTAGACAGTAGGCGCAGCCGTTGATCTGGGAGGCGCGCAGTCTGATCAGATGAAGCAGGGATTCTTCAAGACCACAGTCCTCCAGATACTGATCGAGGCTGAGCATGGCCTTGTAGACACCTGGGGCGGCTTTGGCGTAGTTGAAACGAGCTTCCATAAATCCTCCTATGAGTTGGTCAACAAAAAGACTTGAATGACGGAGTTCACAGCTCCGCTCCATATTTGCCGCTCTCGTGCAGCGCAAGCAACAGGGCTGCGGCCGACACGGAAAACACCGAATAGTCGAGCGGGGACTTGATTCCGAAAGAGATGGCCATGGTGATGCCAAAGAGCCCCAGCAGCACCGCACTTCCGAGGGCTACCCCTCGGGGCCACCCCGAGAATCAAGGCGATTCCCAAAACCAATTCGGCGGCCGTAGCCGACCATGCCAAAAAAGGAATCAGGTAGGCAGGCAGGAACGAGTTCACTTCCGCCGTATACTTCACGAAGTTGGTGAAGTTTTCCGTAACCAACATTCTTGCCGTAAAGGCCGAAACGCGAGGCGATTCCGGAAAGGAAGGCGGCGCCGAGTGCGATACGGCCATAGAAGATTGGCAACCGCTCCCGATTCAGCACGCGCGTTTTTCTCGCTGCACTTTTCAGAAAGATTCCCGACGCCGTCTGTAGTGCCCTGGCCATGATTACTTTGCTCCTCCAAGCCTGGTTTCCGGCACATCGGTGCTGAGTGGCTGGTCGTGATCGCAAACGAAATATGCAATGAACGTCGCCGCCTCAGTCTGGCTGGCGTTGGCGGAAACCATGTGAACGCCCTTGGGCGCTTCGTAAAAACTCTCGCCGGCTTTGTAGGTTGCTTGGGGTTCGCCTTTGACTTGCGTGCGAAGCGCTTTTTCGACAACGTAACCGATGACGGCGCAGGGATGGCTGTGGGGCGGCGATGACTCCCCGGGTCCGTAGTGAACCTCAACCACCGTTGCCTTCAGATGAGTACCATCCAACTTGGGGAGAACCTGAGAGAGCACGACACGAGCCCGTTCTTTGCTCTCAGGATGCGTCGTACCATTGGGAGCCTGACTCCCTGCGAGCGGCCTTCCCAGCGCCGCGGTCCACAGAACCACCGCGACCGAGACCCGGATTCTGTAAGGAGTCATGGTTAGATCCTCTGGTGCTGACCCTAAGCTCATAGTGGACCATTGACAAGGTCCATTTATTATATTATTGCTGTACCACTATCAAAAGATGAAGCGAGCGACTGTCTTCGAGCTGGTGCTTCCGCTGCGGGATTCGGGGATATCTGCCAACCGCTGGATATATGAGGCGTTGCGCGCGAAGATTCTGGAAGGCGGCCTGCGTCCAGGGGCTCGGCTTCCGGCCACACGCGATCTAGCCCGCCAATACGGACTCGCGCGGGGAACGATCGTCAACGCTTTCGAGCAACTCAAGTCCGAGGGCTACGTGGACGGCAGCGTGGGATCAGGGACGTATGTGAGCAAGATCTTGCCCGACGAATTGCTGCAAATCCCACGGGAGAACGGGACGGAACGGTCGGCACCACGCAAACGGCGACGGAGAGTTTCCGACTACGCAGGGCGGGTGAGTCTGTTTCCCAATCTTGAAATCCGCCCCAGCCGCGCGTTCCGGGCCAACATACCAGCGTTGGACTTGTTCCCGACGACTTTATGGGCGCAGGTTGCGGCGCGACGTCTGCGGCGTGTCTCGACGAATCTTCTACTGGGCTGCGGTCCGATGGGTTACACGCCACTGCGGCAAGCTGTGGCCACCTATCTGAGCACTTCACGCGGGGTGAAGTGCATTCCGGAACAGGTGGCGATCATCTCCGGTGTACAGGAAGCGCTCGATCTGGCGGCACGACTCTTTCTGAATCCCGGAGATCGAGTGTGCATGGAAAATCCGGGGTATCCGGGTGCGGCGATCGCATTCAAAGCCGGGGGCGCGAAAGTCTGTGCCATACGCCTGGATGACGAAGGCATGCAGGTGCAGGATCTGAGTATGCGCGGAGCGCGATTGATCTACGTAACTCCGGGACATCAGTTTCCGGTCGGAGTCACGATGAGCCTCGCCCGGCGTCTGCGGTTGCTGGAATGGGCTGGAAAGTCAGGCGCACTGATCCTCGAAGACGACTACGACAGCGAATATCGGTATGCGGGACGGCCCGTGCCAGCGCTGCAGGGACTTGATCGCCACGGGCTGGTGATGTTCACGGGAAGCTTCAGCAAGGTTCTCTTTCCGTCGTTGCGGCTCGGATACTTGGTGCTCCCGGCCGACTTGGTGGACCATGTTTCCAAGACACTTTCAGTGACCAATCGCCACGCGCCGCTGCTGGAACAGGCTGTGCTTTGCGATTTCATTACCGAAGGACACTTCGGGCGCCATCTCCGCCGCATGCGAGAGGTGTATGCGGAGCGGCTGTCTGTCCTCCTCGAGTGTGCACGTCACAGTCTGACCGGACTACTGGAGATTTCGGGCGTTGAGGCTGGATTACAGACCGCGGCTTGGCTGCCCAGGGGGCTCGACAGTGAATTGGTAGCGGCTGTGGCCGCCAAGCGAGAGGTGGAGGTGACTCCTCTGGGCCGCTACAGCCACGGCAGAATGGAGCGCGAAGGACTACAGCTGGGATTTGCCGCGGTAGACTCGAAGGAAATCCGGCGCGGGGTGCGAGAGCTCGCGATCGCGCTAGAGAGCGCGTCAAAGACGTTGCCTCCGAGCGGCAGCCGAGTGCCTCTGAGATAAGGGTGTTCGACGCTAACAAGAAAAGAAAACTGACTGTATCGCTGGAGGGACTCCACTGAGTGTCGCGCAGCACGCAGCTCAGGGCAGAGTCGGTCGAGCCGGTTTGCTCTTGTCGGCTCGCCGTCATCCAGGCGGTGAAGAAGCAATTGATGTTCTTCTGGTGAGAAAGTCCCAAACCGTATTGGTCTGCGCCAGTAAAGCACCGGAAGCCGCTCCCAAAGTATTAGTAATGACATCGGTCATGTCGGAATGCCGTTGCGGGATGTAGGCCTGCAGCGCCTCGATCGCAAAACTCAACATTCCCGCAGTAATAATGCTGTACAAAACCGCTTGCCATCGGCTTCGCTTCGCCAACAAAGAGATGCAGAACAGGAATCCCAGCGGAGCAAATCCCGCGATATTGCTCAGGGCGTCTTCCACACACATCCAATCACACGCTGCCCGGGGCGACTCCAAGAAGGGTTTGTAGGGAACCAGGAAGTGTTTCGGTATTTTCAAGTCTGGTCCGGAAATTACTTGGCTGTGGACGTCAGGGCCCGCCCCCTCGTTAAATGCATAACGCGCGGTGGCTGCATCCGGNNTGTAAGCTCTTTGGAATAAATCGCTAGGCCGCCTATTTCTCCCTGCCACGGCTCGTAGTTTACTGCCGACGTTCCTAGGACGAGCTGCCCCGATAGATCGGTTGGGGAGATCGTGAATTCTGGAAAAGCCTGCGCTTGGCGACCATTGCTATAGACAATAGTCCCTTTGGAGCCGGACGTGATCGTCAATAACAGGAGTTTTCCTTGCTGGAAAAATCCATCCACATCGAATTTCACCCCTTTCTTATTGTTTCGGGGCTTAACAAATCCGCGTGAGACCAACAGGCCATCGGTATACTGCCGCACCCAAAATTGAAACGGGCTCGAAGGTGAGTAGAAGCTTAAGATCGTGTGAACGCCCTCGATGCTCGCAGGACGAACCAGGATCTCCAGGCTGCATTCGGTCGCTCTTGCGCTCAAAGGCGCCTTGCTGATCACAACCCCGGAGCCGTAGAACCGAATTCCTTTTGCATCCGGCAGCCAGCTAACTCTATTCGGAGCGAAAAAAGCGAAGGGCCACAATGTGGCAATCAGAACAGCCACGATCGCAATCACACATAAAATTCCCAGACGCTTCCTATGGAGCGGTTTGAGTGATTTGTAGCCACGGGTCAGAGCTTGCACTGGTGGTTCCGCCAGCCTCATGGACGGGCCGCATCAGTGATGTTACCACCCGAGGACATGCGGTTAGCGTCGTTGGGAGTCCATCCTGAGCATAGCTTCCGGGTGGGCCCGTTATTCGCCCACATTTTGTTGGCGAATGTTCACGAACGCTTGTTTCTGCCTATACCTCGATTGTTTGTGGATTCTCACTTAATCCGAGTCACGGTTTGGGAGATGACACCTGGTAGCGGTGGCGCAGCCTCGGGCGTAGCTTGGTGAAAATCCTTGCCGAGAAACTCAGCCACGGTCGCGGCTATCTCGGCTTGGGTGACACTGGCGTTCGCGCGCTCGCCTAGCGCCGCCGTATCCGGGCCCATGATGGCGATCCAGATGTTTTCGGAACCCTTCTCCTCCACGCCGTGCTCTTTCCACTCTTCCAGCCCACTGCCTCGGCCGTGATCGGTGGTTATGATGAAAGTCGTCTGGTCGCGATATTCGGGCAGCGCCTGCAGGGTGTCCCATAATTGTCGTACGAATTCATCGACCTGATGTGCGCTTTCGAGCACTAGGTCATAGCGTCCGGAGTGGGCCCAATTGTCGGTTTCGCCGTAACCAACGAAAAGCAGGCGCGGATGGGCAGACTTCACATAGTCGACGAGCGGCACTTGCAGAAAGGAATCCCAAATGTCTTCATCATCGAGCCGCGTGGTAGTTCGATATAAATCGTTCAGCAGTTCTTCCCTGGGTGTGAGATTCCTCGTTTTCGGCAGATCCCATCCCGCCTGTATAACAAGCTGGCTGCGGGGTTCATTGAAAATGTTCTTGAAGGTATCCCAGGTGGCGTACACGGCCACTTGCCCGCGGAACTCGGGGAAGTGATTCATCCACTCAAAGACTGTCAGGTTCGGATTGGGCCCAAATTCGTTACGGTTAATGCGCGCATCGGGATGTCCGGTCAACATCTCGTTGTATCCCGGATAGGAAAAGGCTAGCCCGTTGGTGACGCGTGCGATGCTGCCCTTGTTCTGGTTGCCGAACATCTGTCCTTGCTTGGCTACAACGCCCCAGAGAAACGGAAACAGCATCTTCCGGCGTTCGGATGGATCGTCATTCCAAAACTCGCGTCGCAATTGTTCCGGGCTTGCCCAAATGCCGCCATGCTTCTCGTTTAGTAAATCCGGATCAGCGCCGGTGAATACTTCTTGCCATCGCACACCATCGCTCACAATGAGGACGACGTTTCGAGTCTTAAGCTGTGCCCACGCCGATTGGGTGGCAAACACAAAAGAGATAGCCGCGACCAAAAGAAACCGCACTTTGCTCTTCAATGATCCTCCGCGTCAGAAACTGTAGCGCACGCCAAATTGCATCACGCGCGCCTTGGTCAGTGTTTCAGTAAAGCCTCCCAGCGTCGTCCCAAAAAGCAGATGCTGGTTCAAGGTGCCTACGTCAAAGCGGACCGCATTGGTTACATTGAACACGTCCCGGGAGAAGCGCAATCCTTGGGACTCGGTCAGCTTCCACACCCTTGCCAGGCTCATGTCCGCTCCAAAATAACCGGGGCCGCGCAGATTATTGCGCTGGCCGGACTCTCCCGGACAAGCATAACGGAAGGCGCTGACCGCAGGGGGCCCGGCGCTAAATACATTCGGCACTCCGTCTGCAATCGACACTCCCGTGTTCGGCGCAGCTCCAAAGAACAGATGAAGAGCGAGACGATTGAACCTACGTCAAAGAAAGATGAAAACCGGATGAAAAAACCGCGTGATCGTGACCGAGAGTCACGTTGGGAACTGGGTGAAAAAGGGACCGTGCGCAGGTTCTGGGCTGCGGGCGGTAAACCTTCAACAACCATCCGCCAATCAGCTCAAGGATTAGGCTGTTCGCCCGAGTGGATTACATCCTACATGCCCATCATTCGCCCGCGACACAGAAGTCAGTCTGCGGCTCAGAGCGGCGCGAAGGCTGCAGCGAGTCGCCGACACGCCGGTGAGAGGTTGGAAATTCGGCGCGGCCGATACCTCTGACGCAGTCACTCCGACCGTAACGCTTGCATAACATCGACCCGAGCAGCGCGTGCCGCAGGCAACACCGATGCGACCACTGCGACTGCCATCAACACGAACGCAGCAATGAACACGGGCAAAAGACCCGGCATTTTGACCTCTCCAAAAAACCTACTCGCGAGCCGTGCGAGCATGAACCCGACCGCCGCGCCGGCAATCACGCCAGCCCCCGCCATTAGGGCTCCTTCGGCAATGACACGGGTCAAGAGGTGCCGACGTTGCGAGCCGATTGCCAGCCGGATGCCGAACTCACGAGTGCGCGCACTGACGGAAAAGGCGAGCACGCCCGCCACACCCACGATGGCGATCGCCAAAGCCACTGCGGCAAATCCGCCGAACACAATTGTGTTGAGTCGATCGGGGGTGAGCACTTCGGCGCGAATGTCTGCGAGCGTAGCCGCGTGCTCGACGGGTTGATCGACCGACATCTCGCGCACGATACGCGTGACGGGCGTGACTAGCGCGTAGGGATCGATACGTGTATGCACGAACAGCCGGCCGCCAAAGATGCTCACACTGTTGTCGGAAACAGTATCCGGCACCTGGCCGAAGGGATGATAGATGGTGAGTGCCGCTCCCGGGATGACGTGCTCACCATCGACATCAGCGGCGACCCCAACAATTCGGCGCGGCCCCTTGCTCATGCTGATGAAATCCATCACCGGGTCGGTCCACAGAATGTGGCGATTGAGGGCATCTTGGCCCGGGAACATCTGCCGCGCGACACTCTGGCTGATGATCACCACAGGCTCGCCACCGCGCCGGTCATCATCGTTGAAGTCCCGGCCTTCAATGATGGGCACGCCGAGCGCCGCGAAAAATCCCGGCGAAACCGCGCGGAACTGTGCCAGAGGATCCTCTTGGTGATTGCCTTTCACGTGACCTTCGCCGGTGAATTCGAATCCCGGACCGAAGCCGCCCGCATCTCGCCAAGGCACGCTGGTCCCTTCTGCGACTCCGTCAACTCCCGGCACCTCCTTGATTCGACGCATCGTTTCCCGATAGAAATTGATGATCTGATCCGGAGTCTTGCCATAAGACATCACTGGCATGTCCATGGCCAGCACGCGGTGCATATCGAAACCGGTCTGCGTGGCTTGCAGCGTGAGCAGCGTCTTGATCAGCATGCTCGCTCCAGACAGCAGCACGAACGAGGCCGCAATCTGTATGACCGCGAAGATGCGCAGCCGCCGGTTCGTTCCGCCGGTGATGCGCACTCCACCGCTGCTGAGATTGATCCCTTGCGACGTGTTGGCAGTGGGTAAGCGCGGAACGAAAGCCAGGAGCACTGCAGCCACGATCGCCAGGGTCGCGCCAAGCCAGAGCATGCTCGAGTCAATCTTCAAGTCGAGCGCGCGCACGGAGAAGCGCGAAGCGTACCGCGCCAGGACGTTGACCATCGGACTTGCGCTAACCACTCCCAGAATCGCTCCCGCGCCGCAGAGCAGCAAGCTTTCGGCCAGCAGCAGGCGGCGTAACGTAGCCGTGCTTGCGCCGAGCGCGGTACGCACCGCCAATTCCGCTTCGCGGCGCACGGTCCGCGCCAGAATCAGATTCGCCACATTGCAGCACGCGATAATAAACACCAGTCCCGAGGCAGCGAGCAGAACCAGCAGCACGGTACGAGCACCCGATGTGATCTCATCGCGCAGCAGCTTCGCTTCGATGTTGAATTGCCCGCCCGCAGGATAGGCTTCGGGGTGATCCTTCTTCATCGCAGAGTAAGCCGACCGCAACTCTGCTCGAGCTTGATCGAGAGAAACTCCCGGAGCCAGACGCCCAAACAATTCCGTCATCCGATGAACCCGGCCNNGAAGGCTCGAGCACGCCAACGATGGTGGCAGTGCGCGTATCCATCCGAACCTGCTTCCCGATGACTGATGGATCACTGTGAAGCACCGTGGTCCAGAAGCGGTAGGTGAGCACCGCTGCGCCTGCAGCATTGGGGCCGTCGTCGCGCATGTCCAGCAGACGGCCCAGCACGGGGCGTAAGCCCATGACTTCGAAGTAGGAGCCGCCCACAACGCCGGCGCGAACTTCACGCGGCTCACCCAGCCCAATCATCGTGAACCCGGTCGTCGAAAAGTCGCCAAACTCCCCGATCGATTTCACACTGGCCCGCAAGTCTTGGATTTCGGGCACCGAAAAACGGTCGTTTTCCGCTCCAATGCCAGGAGCGCTCTGTCGAATGTAAATCAGGCGATCTTCGTCGCGGTTTACCAGCGGTCGCAGCAGGACGCCGCGCACAAGCGTAAAGATAGCCGCATTGGCGCCGATGCCGAGCGCCAGCGTGAGGATCACGGCGAAGGCCAGCCCCGGAGTGCGCGCCAATGAGTAGACCGCGAATCGGAGATCGCGAACAAAGGACATGGTTCACCCCAGCTCTGCGGAGGTAGCAGCATGCCTGCCAACTTCAGACGCCACATTATAAGTCACTTACAGGTATTGAGCTGATACCCGTTGTCCGTTTAAGGACACTTCTGCCCAAATTCGGACACCGATCTCAACGTCCCCTACCCACACGTCGGACCGTGCTGAATTTCTCGGACGTGGTATCCTTGCGACCCTGAATCAG
Source organism: Acidobacteriaceae bacterium (assembly GCA_003156615.1). The sequence goes on from PMHI01000338.1 coordinate 17,091, forward strand.
GTTAACGAGCCATGTAGCGCCGAGCCACTCGGAAGGGCGGTTTTGATTCGAAGGGCTGTTCTCATGCAGTAGCGGGCAACAAACTTCCCTCATCGGATTGTTTGATACTCCCCACGCCTGAA